>NC_013790.1:1085000-1402500 GCF_000024185.1 Methanobrevibacter ruminantium M1 | reverse complement strand
CCTATCAAACCATAAAAATATTAAATATAAATCATATTTGATAGATAATCTTTCTCAGACCCTCTAAAAAAATATTAAAAATTATTAAGTAAAAAAATTTTTTTGGCAACACTGTTTAAACTATAAAAAAAAACGTTTCTTTTAGAAAAAAATTATTTTGCAAGTGTAATAAAAGAAAAAAGAAAAAATAAAGATTGTTAAAATTTAATAAAGGCCAAATTATCTATCAAATCCCATTTTAATATATAAATATGGTCAAGAAGATTCTATAATTCAAATCAATTATTAACCATATATTAAAACGATTTCATTTTATAATATAACTAAATTATATAAATAAATAAATAAATAAATTTTAATTAAATCTAATATCTTTCACTTGATTTTTAGTGGCATTCTGGGCATCTTTAAGGTAATGATCGCAAACTTCATTAACTTCGCCAAACTCTCTTAGCTCCCCTTTATCAATCCATATAGCCTTGTCACATATCTCTCTAATCTGAACAATAGAATGTGAAACAAGCAGAACAGTTGTTCCCCCATCCATTAAAGATTTGATTTTATTACTACTTTTCTTCTGAAAGTTCACATCTCCTACTCCAAGCACCTCATCAATAATCAAAATATCAGGTTCGACAATTGTTGCTATAGAGAACCCTAATTTTGCAAGCATTCCTGAAGAATAGTTTTTAATAGGCAAATCAATAAAATCTTGAAGTTCTGAAAATTCCACAATTTCATCAAATTTTGATTCTAAAAACTTCTTATCATAACCTAAAACTGCTCCATTTAAGTAGATATTTTCTCTTCCAGAATAATTATAATCAAAACCTGCACCTAAAGACAATAATGGAGAAATTTTTCCATATGTTTTCACATTTCCTTCATCAGGTTCATAAATACCTGTGATAACATTTAGCAATGTGCTTTTTCCTGCACCATTATATCCAATAATCCCTACTTTTTCACCTTTATAGATTTTAAAAGTGATATTGTTTAAAGCATGAAATTTAATTTTTTTCTCTTTGGTCCTTTTTAGGGTACGAATAATATATTCCTTAAGATTATCTATCTTATCATTTTCAATATTAAAACTTAATGAAACATTATTTACTTCAATTGATGATTTCTGATGATATTCTGGAATTATTGATGACAAGACATCATCTACATCTGATGAATCGTCTTTCTTAATTATAGGTTCATTATTTTCTTCTTTCTCTCCCACAACAGGCACCACATCAGAAACAGAATCAACAAGCTCTTTCTTTACGATTTCATCCTCGGCATTTTGAATAGGCTTTGATTCCCCTTCCTCTATTACAGGCAGTGTATCGGAAACAGAATTTATTTCATAATCACTATTATCAATTTTATTAGGATTTTGTCTTTCTAAAACATGCTCTGGAATAATTTCCTCAGATTCTCCTTCAATTTGAGAATTTTGGCTTTGTATTTTTATAGCTTCATCATTTTTATCCTTGTTTTCTGAAACACCAGCGCTATTCTCCAAAGAACAATTTTTATCATCCATTCTAACTTTATTTGAATTAATTTCTATCTCTTTTTCATTAGTTATTTTTTTATTTTTCTTTTGCATTACCTTATTTTCTATGCTTTTGAGAGTACTTTCAGCCTCACTTTCAGACATATTATATCTTTCAATTAATTCCCTTTTAGCTTTCATGCGTTGCTGAGCTATTAAATCTGATTTATTTTGAGGATCTCTTTTCTTAAGATTAATTTCTGATGAGGAAATTTCATTTTCTGAATCCAAGTTTATATTTTGTTTAGAATTTAATTCATCTCTTTTTTGATTCATCCTATCCCCTCTAATTAAAATTTCAAAGTAATCTTTTTCTCAAATTTCTTGAAAACTATTATTCCAAACACTAAAATAATCACTGATAAAAGAACTAAATTCAACATATTCATCCTACTTGGTATTGTTCCCCATAGCACAAGAATTCTAAATTGGCCTATAACCCAAAAAATTGGATTTAAAATCATTATTCCGTGAAACGGTTCAGGGATTATGTTCATTGGATAGAATATTGCAGATGCATACATTAACATTAATGTAATAACGCCCCATAAATGTTGTATGTCTGAAAAGTAAACACATAAAACAGCTAGTATTAAGCTAATTCCAGTAATCATAATGATTAATGACATTATCGGGATTATTGCTATCATTGATTCCAATATATAAAATGGGGATCTGGTCACAATCATGACACCAATTAATATTATTAAGGTAATTAAAAAATTTAAAAATTCTGAAACGACTCCTGCTAACGTAAAAATATGTTTTGGTGCAGCAGTTCTTTTTAAAATGTTTATATTGCCTTTAAGTGACATCATTGATACTGATGTAGCAGAATTAAAAAAATCAAAGATAATTTTTCCGGATAAAAAGTAAACTGGATAATTTTCAATGCTTCCGCCAAATAAGTTTGAAAATATGATTGTAAGTAAAATCATGATTAATAATGGTTTTAAAATACTCCAAAATATCCCTAATATCGAATCTTTATATTTTGCTGCAAAATTCTTTTTTACGATTTCCTCCAATAAGAAGAGTTCGTTTTTCTCAATCAGTGCCATATTATCCCATCTATTTTTTATAAGATTTAAATTTTTAAATTAATTATATTATATTTTTAATCATATATATTATTTTTTTAGAAGTTTTCTAGAATTTAATCAATTATTTTCTTAATTAAACCTAATCAGAATATTGATCATAAATATTAATCAAAATATTTTTTTAATAATATTTTAAGCAAGAATTATCAAAAGTATTCATTTTTAATAATATTTTAAGCAAAAATTAATCAATAGTATTCATTTTTAATAATATTTTAAGCAAACTAACAATAAAAATATTATTTTTTCAGTTTTTAATCCACGAATGAGATATAAATAAAAAATTAATACATATATCCTTTTATTTCTAATATTCTTTTCATTACATATATATTCCACATATTTTATATATTTAATTCAATAATATATAATATATTTATTTGTTTTTATATAAAGTTTCTATAATTTTTATCTAAATACGGGGATTAAATGACAAAAGTTTCAGTAATTATTCCAATATATAACGGTGAAAAATATCTTAAGGAATGTTTGGATTCCGTCTGTTGCCAATCATTAAAAGATATTCAAATTATCTGTGTTAATGATGGTTCAACTGATAAAACCCTTTCCATTTTAAATGGTTTTGCATCAAAAGACAAACGCATAAAAATAATAAGCACTGAAAACAGAGGACAAGGTTCAGCACGTAATACTGCATTAAAAGAAGCCCAAGGAGAATATATTAGTTTTGTTGATGCAGATGATTGGATTAGTGAAAATGCTTTAGAACTTCTATATTTCCATGCAAAATCAAAAGATTTGGATATGCTTTTTTTTCAAATGATTAATTATATGGACAATTCAAAAAATTATGTTGAAACTGAATTATATAATCATCTGTGTTTTGAAAGAAATGCAATTGATGAAGATACAATTTTTAATTTTAACGATATAAAAGAATTTTTATTTAAAATACCAGTTTGTCCTGTTTCTAAATTATATAAAAAAGAATTTTTAGATTCAAATGATCTTTATTTCCCAGAAGGCATGTTTTTTGAAGACAATGCCTTTTTTTACAATTCTTTATTTAAATCCAACTGTCTTGGATTTTTAAAAAAGCATTTATATTATAGAAGACGCCATGCCGACTCCGTTACTCAAACATTTGATAAAAGGAAGTTTGATATTGTTAAGGCAACAAATAAGGTATTAGATGTGTTTTTAGAAAATGACCAATATCTAATTTTTAAAAAGGAACTTATTAATCATACGTTCTCCATGCTGTTGGAATGGTTTAACAAATCCCCTCTAGAACTTAAAGATGAATTTTATAGGTTAATTAAAAGAGATTTTAGAGGATTTAATAATTTAAAAGAAGATTTTAAGAACAATTTGAAAGAGGAATACTTATTAATATTTGATATTTCCGATAAGAACAAATATTATTTGGATTTCTTATCTGAATATAAGCTATCCTCAGCAGATTATGATATTTTCGATAAAGAAAGATATTTCCATTTAAACAGTCAAGAATACTTGGAATATAAGTCTAACAAATCAAATAATTACAAAATAAGTGTTGTCATACCAATATATAACAATGAAACATTCATTCATAGAACTTTAATGTCAATTGAAAATCAGTCCTTTGGATTAGAGAATATTGAGGTCATAATGGTTAATGATAATTCAAAGGATAATACCGAACTTGTTATAAATGAATATTCTTCTAAATATGAAAATTTTAAAGCTATCCATATAAAAGAAGGAACAGGGTCCCCTGGAACCCCTAGAAACATTGGTTTATATGAATCTACTTCAGATTATGTGATATTTTTAGACCATGACGATTATTTTGAAATTGATGCACTAGAAAAATTATATAATGCAATCAATGAAGAGGATTGTGATTTTGTTTATGGCACTTATGCAAGTGTTGATGAGGATTTGCCTACAAAGATTATCTATCCAAATGAACTTCATGGCTATTTTAAAAATATTTATGGAAATCCCCGATCTATAGCTTTTCCGCCACCTTCCATTTGGACAAAACTGTTCAAGAGAAGCTTTTTAATTGAAAACAGAATTATTTTTCCAACAATTTTAGGTGAAGACGCCATTTTTATTTCTAAAGCATTATTTTCTGCTGATGGAATTGATTATTTATGGGATGATTTGATTTGTTATCATACCTTAAACAAAAAGTCTTTTACAAAAAATGTTTCTTACGATTATTTAGTTCAGGGTTTTGTTTCTGAAGAATACTTATACAATATCTATAACGATTTTGAATCCCAATCCTATGAGTTAAAGGAGAACAGCACCATTCCCTCTGAAAAATCCTCAGAAAACATTGAAAAAATGAATTTATATAAAATTAGATCTGAAGGGATTTTAGACTTTTATTTAAATCAGTTTTATCGCAGCGATTTAAATGATGAGGATATCTATAGAATTTTCCCCATTTTAAGTGATTTTGTTTCGACAAGAATTTAACAGCATTAGGTTTAAAACCTCATGTTTATCAACATAATACCATACTTTTTAACTATATTCTGGAAAAGGATATTCCATCAATAATACGTTTCAAAAAAGAAAGAAAAAAGGAACCATTTAATTTTTCAAAAAATATTGAAAAAGCCAAAAAATCCAGGACCTCCTTTAAAAGAGAAAATTAAAATCTATTCCAAAAAAGGCCTAAAAACGAATAACCGAATAAACTAATGAAAAAGCCAAAAACAAAAGCGCAAAAAGAATCTAGAGAGAAAAAACCTAATAATCTAAAAAGTGATTGTATGAAAAAAATTTTATATGTTTTACATTCTGGAGTTACAGGAGGTACTTTCTTAACAAATAAAGATTTGATGAAAAATGTGGAAAAGGAATTTGATGTTTATTTATTGAGTGCTGAAAATAAGTTCTTAAAATTATTTAGCTTTTCCAATAACAAATTAAAATTAATAAGAAAATATCATAGAAATTATGGAATCAATGTAGAAACAGAAGAGACAGAAACAAATAATATCTCATGGTCTGCAAAAGATTTCCATAATTCCTGGCTAAGCAACATTTATTTTGAAATATTGGTTAATTATAACATAGATATTGTCCATATAAGACATTTGATTAACCATAGTTTTGATTTGCCGCAAGTTGCTGAAAAATTAAACATACCTATTGTTTTATCCCTACATGACTTTTATTTTTTATGTCCATTTTACACATTATTAGATGAAAATTATAATTATTGCGCAGGTGAATGTTCTCATAATAAAAAAAATTGCTATTGTCCTATGGATTCATTAAGCGATATAAATTCCAAAGAATTTATATCAGAATGGAGAGTTAATGTTTTAAAAATGTTTAATTATATAAATGTCTTTGTAACAACTTCCTTTTTTGTAAAAGATTTATTTTTATCCATATACTCTAATGAAGATATCATCAATAACAATAACTTTAAAGTTATTGAACATGGCAGGGATTTCCCAAAATTAAAAAAACAGATGTTTGAAATCCCTTCATCAAACAAACCTATAAAAATCTTATGCCCAGCTAATCATTTAAACATAATGAAGGGTTCGCAATTGATTAAAAGAATCAAAGAAGAGGATAATAAAAATCTGATAGAATTTCATTTTTTAGGAAATTGTCATGATGGAATTGAAGAATATGGTTTTTCTCACGGCACTTTTGAAAGAGATGAATTCCATAAAAAAGTTGAAGAAATTAAACCTTCATTTGTTGGAATCTTTTCAATTTGGCCTGAAACTTTTTGTCATACCATTACTGAGGCATGGAGTTGCGGAATTCCTGTAATAGGTACAAATATTGGAGTGATCCAAGATAGAATTTTAAAAAATAAAGGGGGATGGATTGTGGATAGGAATAATCCCAAAAAAGCCTATGAATATATGGCTGAAATATTTGAGAATAAGGAGGAATATCTAGAAATCGCAAATAATATCAAAACTATGGACTTAAAAGATACAAAAATGATGTCTATAGAGTATATTCAAATTTATAATAATTTACTGGAAATTAAATAATAATTTAAAAATTAAATTATAAAATTTAATTGGAAATTAAAAAATATAAACAATCGAATTATTAAAAATTATAAAAATTATTTAAAATTATTAAAAATTATAAAAATTATTTAAAAATTATTAAAAATTATAAAAATTATAAAAATTAAAATATTGTAAATAATCAAATACCGATATAAAAAAAACAAAAATACTAATTAGAAAAGGAAGATAAAAAAAAACAAGATTTTCGGTGTTAATATGGAATTTATAAAATATAAATCTCAATTCGAAAAAATGATAGATAATAAAATTATTGGTATGCCAGAATTAATTGATTCCAATATAAGCTTTAAAGGTAAAAATAATATTTTATGTTGCAACAATATTAAATTAGAAAATATAGACATAGATTTCAATGGAAATAATTCTGTAATTTTTTTAGGTTCTAATCTAGGCGTAAATTCTCATTTAACTATTTTTAATAATTCCACATTATTCCTTGGAAAAAATAATACTTGCGGATCTTCAATTTCAATTTCCGTTGCTGAAAATCAAAATCTTATCATTGGAGATAATTGTATTGTTGAAAGTGATGTAAAAATTAGAACTTCAGATAATTACCCAATTTATAATTATGAAAACAGTAGGATTAACCATTCAAATAGCGTATTTATAGGGGATAATGTTTTATTAGGTGAATCTTCATTTATTTCAAGAGGAGTTAAAATAGGTTCCGGATCAATAATTAGCCCATGTAGTTTTCTGCCACCTCTGTTTAAAGCTTTTTCAAATTCATATGTATTAGGGAATCCTGGAAGAATATTGAAGGAAGATGTTTACTTTGTAAATGATTCAATTAATGATTATACTATTGAAGAGATTAAAAACTCTTCAATCAATGAAAATGAAAGTGGACTTTTTGATTTTGTAGAAAAAGAAACATTATCTTTAGACAAGATTGATAATATTCTAAAAAAATTTAACTCTGAAGACTCTTTAGATTTTATTCAAAAATTATTTTTACAGAACAAGCATAAAAACCGTTTCTTCATTGAGTAAATCTTTATTATTGCTCCATACATTAAAAAGAAAAGAAGAAAAAAAATAAATAAATTACAAAAACAAATCAAACATTAAAAAATGAAAAAGAAAAGAAGAAAAAAAATAAATAAATTACAAAAACAAATCAAACATTAAAAAATGAAAAAGAAAAGAAGAAAAAAAATAAATAAATTACAAAAACAAATCAAACATTAAAAAATGAAAAAGAAAAGAAGAAAAAAAATAAATAAATTACAAAAACAAATCAAACATTAAAAAATGAAAAAGAAAAGAAGAAAAAAAAATAAATTTCAAAAACAAATCAAACATTAAAAAATGAAAAAGAAATATCATTTATCTTCTTTCTTGGTTAGCTTATCATAAATTTCCTTATATTTGCTTCCCATTTCTTCTGAACTGGAAATCCTAATATCCTTTAGATTTTCCGTTACAAATTTATACTCCTCTTTTTTACTGGAAATATCTAAAATTTGTTCATATGTCTCTTCAGCATCATCAATATTTACCAGCCATCCTCCCCCTTGAGATTCAATCCTAGTTTTTAAAGCACCAAGATTAGATGCTAAAACAGGGACCCCAGAACATATGGATTCAGTCAATGTATGGGAATATGTCTCGGCACAGACAGAGAATATTCCAATGAATGATGGTTTAATTTTAAACACCCACTTAGCGAAATCTTCCCGTTCATAAGGACCATGATATATGCCCATTGATTTCAATTCATCATCCACTTGTCCAATGAAATGGTATTCCAAGCGATTGTCGTCATCAAATCCTTTCAATTCTTTAATAAAATCTAAGCCTTTATGAGGCCCTATAACTCCAGGAATTAATATTTTAATCGGTTGATATATATTAGGAACTGTATAATTATTATCATAACGTATTAAATCACGACCATGCTCTATAATTGTTATATCATCACTTTTTAAACTGTCATAATGTTCTAAGAACATATCCTTAGTAAAGTCTGTTGCAGTGAGAATATAATCACACATTCCAAATAGTTCTTTCATATATTCCTGCCATTGATTTTTCCATTCAACAATATTTGCAGGCAAATCAATCCAAGTGACTCTGGTACTGCAATTTCTAGGTTGATCACCACAGTAACCACCGCAATATTTATTATTTTCATCCAATAGGAAATATGAAGGACAAATATAATAAAAATCATGCAATGTTAGGATTATAGGAATATCCAGTTTTTTTGCAAGCTCCTGCAAGTCAAATGTATGCAATAATAAATGATCGATTTCTAAAATGTCTATATTATAATTAATCAATATATAAAAATAAATCTGTTTATATTCATCACTGTGAATCATTTTAGGAGTCCAAGGATATTTAATATTAAATTCTTTTATAGAAATAAAATAATCGTTGAAAACTTTATATAATTTCATTTTATTCTTAAATGCCCTTAAAACATAACATTCATAATCATTTTTTATCGCATTAACAATATCTTTTACTGTAAATTCCACTCCTCCCCCATAATGCATAGCAAATAGGATATTTTTCCTTGTCTTTTCTTGAATATTCTCTTCAAGATTATCATCAGCATACTCATGAATATTTTGAAAACTGTTGTTAAATGCATCAGAATTAATAAATTTAACTGAAGGCCTATTTTCTAATACATAGGGAGTTGAATAATCATATTCATCTGCTTGTTGGGGTTCTACCTCATTAAACTGATAGTAAACATATGTTGAATCATCTAAAATTGATTTCCATCCCTTTTCTAATCCACGGTCTATAAAAGTAGCAAACCAATTTTCCTCGTTTGAACTTTCATCAAATTTTAATTCCTTAAAGACATCCTTTTTTATAAAGACACAAGAGTCATTAGGTAACGGAGATTCTTCATAATCTCTTTTTGAAATATTACTTATAAATTCGCTTGATTTCTCATCTTCTTCAATATTTATTAGGCTAACAGTAGAATAATTTGAAATAGGGCTAACAAATCCAATGCGATCATCTGAATATGCAGCAACTGTTAATTTGAAAATCCATTTCTCAAAAGTTCTGATGTTATTTTTAAGAAAGATGATATCATTTTTGGCATTGTCCAATATATTATTCAATGCATTGATGAATGATTCATGAGGGCTCCTTCTTAAAAGTTCTATATCATTATTGGATTTTATATATTCCAAATCCTCATCATCAAGATTTTCATGAATTAAAATTATCTTATAGTCTTTAGTGGTGCTCTTAATGTTTTCAATACATTCTTTCAAGTTGTTTGAGTCTTCAACATTCAATAAGATTGTAACATCATTATCTATATTTTCTAAAATGGCTTCAACATCATAGTTCTTGTTGAAATTTTTAAAGCTTATTCTTCTTAATCCTATTCTTTCCTCATTCACACCATACTTCAAATAATGAACTAAAGGATTAAATCCTGCTTTTTTAACTTCAGGATATCTTTTTAAGTATTCTTCCCCATCAAAATTTCTGCTAGGTTTATATCCTCTTTTGTAACCAAATTCCAAATAATGAATTAAACCGCGCTTATATGAATTTAAATCTAAATCATATTTATCTTTATAAAATTGATAATCAAATAATCCTGATTCCTTAACTAAAGAATATTCTTTCAGGTTTTTATCACATTTATCAGTACGCTCTTCTTTTTGACCATATTTCAAATAATGAACTAAAGGGTTCCAGCCAGATTCCTCAATATCCGGATTTTTCTTAAAATAAATTTCACCATTGAACTTATTGCTAGGGTTATATCCCTTTTTATAACCTATTTCCAAATAATGATAAATTGCCTCGGTTTCGTTTCTTAAATCCAAATGATTTTTTTCCATATAATAATTATAATCAAATAAATTTGAATTTTTAACGAGCTGATACTCTTTAAGATTTAAATTTTCAGTCATTGAGGTTACTTCAATTTTTCCATACTTTAAATAATGAACTAAAGGGTTTACATCAGCCCTTTTAACATCAGGACGAACTTCATAATATTCTTCTGCATTAAATTTTATACTTGGGTTGTATCCTTTCTTATATCCCTTTTCAAGATAATGCATTAATGCTTTACTATAGGAATCAAATTTCAGATTGTTTTTTTCACAGTAATATTCATAATCAAATAAATCGGAATTTTCAACTAAACTGTATGAATTAATATTTTCATCAAAATTAGTACTGCGCTCTTCATCAATTCCATGCAATAGATAGTGTTTAAAAGGATTCATTCCAGATTCCTTTACATCAGGATATTTTTTTAGGTAATTATCATAATTAAAATAAGAATTGGATTTTGAACCTTCCTTAATGCTAGTCCAAAAGTAATTAGCGACGAAAGTTATCTTTTTATTAAAATTGTTCTTTTTCATTACTACACCCATGGCTAAATTTATATAATAAATTAAATGTTAATAAAATACTTTAATTAAATATTAATAAATGTAAAATTAAGATTAATCAAATGTAAAATTAAGAATTATCAATGTAAAATATAATCTAATATAATAATTTTAATCATAATACGAATCTAATATTATATAATGTACATTTAAATGTATATTATTGTTTATTCACATCACATAATATTTTATGCTATTTTTTAAAATTATACATAAGTTATATATATATTTAATATACATAATATATAATGTTTTATGATTTGTTTAGGAGTAAAAATATGAGTATAAAAAATAAATTCTTATCTTTATTTAATTCATCATCTAATAATTCTGATTTTGAAAATTTAAATAATTATTATAAAAAAGTTCTAGAGGATATTGAAAATGAGGATATATCTGGCTATGATCGAAATTTAAAATATTACAATGACTTAAAAGACTGTGAACTTTTTAGTTCTGAATATTATATAACAAACCAAGGTTTAGAGCTTTCAGAAGAATATGCTTTGGCCCATTATCTAAATGAAGGTTATAAGCAAAGCAGAAATCCAAGCCCTGAATTCAATAATGACAAATATCTCAGATTATATCCTGATGTTCGCCTAGCTAGCCTTAATCCTTTAGCCCATTATGTGTTATATGGAGAAAAAGAAGGCAGAAGATTGCCTTTAAGCGAATATGAAGAACTGGAAAATGAGATAGTTTCTGTAAAAAATTTAATTTATCAAAACAGAGTAACCGATAATTTAGTCTTGCTTAGAGATAAAGTGTCCAAAGGCAAGAAAGTCAATGTTGTTTTCGT
Organism: Methanobrevibacter ruminantium M1; assembly: GCF_000024185.1. Taxonomy (NCBI): domain Archaea; kingdom Methanobacteriati; phylum Methanobacteriota; class Methanobacteria; order Methanobacteriales; family Methanobacteriaceae; genus Methanobrevibacter; species Methanobrevibacter ruminantium. The sequence goes on along the minus strand of NC_013790.1, from coordinate 1,390,618 downwards.
TTTACCTGCAATGATGTTTGTATATAAAGACTTATATAACTATTTTGATAACGATGATATGTTTAATGTTCAAATCGTTTTGGTTCCCCACAGATTAGGAAACAGTCAAAAGATTACAGATGTTGCAAAAGATAAGCATTATCAAATTTTCAGCTATCTCAAAGAAAAACAATACAATGTAATTGATGGATATGACTTCGAAAAAAATGAAGGCATCGATTTAGTCTCAACTTGCAATCCAGATATAATATTTTATGTCTTGCCTTATATGAGGATTTTCCCTAAAACTATGAAAATCAGTAATCTCCCATCCAACATATTATATGCATATATCCCATATGGGGAATTTGTAGAAGACAACTTAGACGATTTATTCTTTAATTTCGGATGGAATGAAATTGCATGGAAAATTTTCTGCAGTACCGAAGAATATCTGATTAATTCTACTGAAAAATCTATTGTCGGATCAAGTAATGTAGTCTTAGCAGGTTCTGCTAGGATGGACTCTTTAATTAATTTTGAAGAATCTGATGAGGATTATAAATGGATTTACAGCAAAGAAGAAAATAAAAAGAGAATTATTTGGGCTCCTCACCATACATTAGCAAGACCTGGTATGGATGACAGCTTATCCTATTCTACATTTGATGAAAATTTTGAATTCTTTTATAATTATGCTAAAGACCATCCAGACATTGAATGGGTTATTAGGCCACACCCATTACTTAAGGAAGTGCTAAGTAATATTAACACTAATATGAGAGTTCAAGGAATTGCTGATGAAAACTTTGCAGATGATTATTTTTTCAAATGGGAAAGTTTACCTAATGCCCGCTTCCATGAGGAAATTGACTATTTTGACTTATTTGCCACTGCCGATGCAATGATAACCGATTGCATAAGCTTTAAAGCAGAATATTTATTTGCTAATAAGCCAGGCTTAATCTTAAATAAAACAGGAGTTGAACTTGACGGATATCAAGGAGAAATTACTGATGCATGGTATAATTGCGATGGGTCTGACTTTGAAAAGATAGAAGAATTTATTGAAGATGTTGTAGTGGGTGGAAATGATTACCTAAAAGAAAAACGTGAAGAAATATTCAATAAAAACTTCAATGTCAATTTAGGCAGTGCATCAAAAGTAATTTTTGACTATATTAAAAATGAGTTAACTTAATTAAATAAACTTCTAGAATAACTTTTCTTTTTTAATTATCTTGATTATTTTAATTATTTTATTTATTTAGATTAGTTAATTTAGAAATTCCTTTTAATTAATCACCATCCATTACCTTCTTTTTTAAATTTTAGTCATTTTCTATTAAATTGGCATCTGAAAGCCCTTTACTTTTTTAATGGTCATAGTTTTCTATCAAATTTTCAACTATTTTGCTTACTTCATTATTATCAATGAGATTTACTTCAAAATTTATTTTTATAGATTTGAGATTATTAAAATCGCCGTATAATAAATACTGTGAATCAGTTGTTAAGAATATGTCCGCTATTCCTTCAGCCGAAGAATCATCAGATGATTTATATCTTATATTTTCTTTTGAATTTCTATTTGATGATTGTTCTTCTTTATTTAATCCATATAATTCTCTTCTATTGATGGAATTTATAGCTTCATAGAGCAAATCGCCATTGTTTGTTTTTATCTCATGTATGACACAATTAATAAAATTCCAAGTAATGGGATCAAAGCGTATTCTTTTAATGTTTTTAAAGTTTTCTAGGTTAAATTCAACTTCATTGAATTCATAAATTTTATAGTTTGCTATGATACTATCCTTTTCATTAAATCCGTTTCCATTGTCAATGTAGAGTTTTGCTTCTTGTTCTAGATATTTTACTCCTTTGTCAAATTTTCTTTCCCTATTACTTTTAATGGCGCTGTATATATTAATGCTATTTTCGAAAGGATATTCATCTTTTATCAATGTATCAAAAAAGATTCTATAAGAAGTATCTTCAAAAACGAATGGTTTCTCAGCCACTTTCTTAAACAATTCATGAATCTTGATTAATACCCAAGAGAGGTCATCAAAGTACAAATCAGCGAAGAAAAGCATGGATAGGACATGGTTCAGCCTGCCATTGAATAAAGGATGGTATAAATTGTCGTTTTTTATGTTTTTTTCACAGTAATTAAAGAAATTTAAGTAAAACTCACAGAATTCATCAAGATATTCTGCATTGACTTGGTGTGAAAGGGATTCCCCCCTAACTAGGTAATCCACAACGATGAAATTTTTAAGCAGAATTATTCCTTCTGCCAGTAACAATGCCCTGATTGAGAAGAATATATCTTCCCCAACTCCTTCGGTAAATTTCAAATTATTATCCAAGACAAATTCCCTTCTTAATATTTTAGACCATGCTGCAACTCCCATTGTTAGGAAATTTGGGTTTTCGTCAATCTTATTGATTTTAATTTCATCCTCTTCGGCCCAATCGAAGTTAAAGCAAATGTTAGATCTTCCATTGCTTACGATATTGTGGTTACCACATACCATATCAACATTTTCCGTTGATATTTTATTGTATAATGTTTCACATGCATTCTTTTTAAAGGTATCGTCCTGATCTAAAAACATAAGATAGTCTGCGCTTGCATAGGTAATTCCAATGTTTCTTGGAATGCCTGGTTGACCGTTATTTTCTTTAAGATTTATTGGAACAATATTCTCATGTTCTTTAGCATATTCATTAATTACTTTCGCTGTATTATCTGTTGAACAATCATTAACTAAAATAACTTCAATATCCTCAAAATCCATTGTTTGATTTTCTATAGATTTTAAAGTATCCCTAATAATAAACTCTGCTGCATTATATACTGGAATAATTATACTTACTTTATATGTCATTAAACCACCGAATCTGAAATAAAAATAATAAAAATAATAAAAATTAAAAATTTATACAAAATGCTTATGATTACATATTATGTATATATATTATAATAAATATATTTACTTATTATATAAATATCAGGTGTTATCATGAACAGATTTTGGAATGATTTAATTTTACCTTTATTTTATGAATTTAAACCAGAAGTAATTGTTGAAATCGGTTGTTTTAAAGGAGAAAATACAAAAAACATTTTAGAATATTGCTATTATACTAATTCAAAGTTAAAAGTTATCGATCCAAATCCTGATTCTTCTTTTGACCCCATATCTTTAAAAAATAAATATGGAGATAAATTCGAATTTTTAAAGGAATTAAGTTTAAATGGGCTTAATTTAATAGAGGATTATGACGCTGTCCTTATTGATGGAGATCATAACTGGTATACAGTTTATAATGAGCTTAAATTAATTGAAAAAAGATTCGATCAAAATAATTTTCCGCTAATAATCTTTCATGATGTTTCATGGCCATATGCTAGAAGAGACCTTTATTATAATCCAGAACTTATTCCTGAGGAATTTCGCCATCCTTATAAAAATTTGGCTATGTTTCCAGATAAAAATGAATTGGGAGATATTGGTTTAAATCCAACTTTTAATAATGCAGTTTTTGAGAATACTCCTAAAAATGGAGTCTTAACAGCCATAGAAGATTTTTTAGATGAAACTAATTTAAATTTATCATTCTTCTGTTTAAATGCATTCTATGGATTTGGTGTTTTGTTTCCTAGTCAATCATGTGATGAAAAAACAATATTGCAAATTTTTTATGATAGTGATGTTATAGGGCTTTTAGAGAAAACTTATTTAAAATTAAGATTTACACAGGAACACATTATTAAAAATAAGAATATTGAAATAAATAACTTAAAAGATATGAATAACTCTTTAAATAAAAAAAATATTGATTTAACTGGCATTAATTCTAATTTAGAAAAAGAACTAGACAAACTAAACAACACCAAAACAGAAATAGAAAAAGAACTAGACAAACTAAACAACACCAATATAGACTTAAAAGAAAAACTAATCATTTCAACCAATAACCAAAAGGAATTAGAAAAGCTATTAGATAATCTAAAAGATGACAAAACCTACCTAGAGAACGAACTGAAGGATTTAAACAATACCAAAACAGAAATAGAAAAAGAACTAAACAAGGTTACAAACGATAAAACAAACTTAAAAATAGAATTAAACAATATAAACAATACAAATATAGAATTAGAAAAAATAGTAGATGACTTATGCAATGAGAAATCTTCTTTAAAAAATAAAATTAATGATCTCGAATATGCAAATCAAAGGACTTTAAAAACTATTGAAAATTTGAATGGAGATATTTACTCAAAGACATATGAAAATGACAGTTTAAAAGAAGATAATTTGCTACTGACTAAAACAAATAAAGATTTTCTAGAAGATATTAAAAATTTAAATAATCTTAATTATGATTTGGAGCAAAAAATATTGAATTTAGAAGAAGAAAAAAACTCTATTTTATCTTCCAAAACTTGGAAATTCGGTGCTCCTTTTAGGAAAATAAGCAATATATTTAATAAAAATTAATTTTTAAGGATTAGATTTTATGAAAGGAATAGTATTAGCTGGAGGTTCTGGAACAAGACTGTATCCAATTACAAAAGCTGTATCAAAACAGTTATTGCCTTTGTATGATAAGCCAATGATTTATTATCCAATTTCTGTTTTAATGCTTGCCGGAATTAAAGAAATATTAATAATTTCTACTCCAAGGGATTTGCCTATGTATAAAGAACTTTTAGGTGATGGAGAGAATTTAGGAATAAGCTTTTCATATGAAGCTCAAGAAAATCCCAATGGTTTAGCTGAAGCTTTTATAATAGGCGAAAAATTTATTGGTGATGATAATGTTGCTCTTATTTTAGGAGATAATGTATTTCACGGACATAGATTTAGTGAAATACTGAAAAGAGCTATGAACCTTGAAGAAGGTGCAGTTATTTTTGGTTATTACACTCAAAATCCAGAAAGTTTTGGCGTAGTTGAATTTGATGATGAATGGAATGTTTTATCCGTTGAAGAAAAACCTAAAAATCCAAAATCAAATTATATTATCCCAGGACTATATTTTTATGATAATGACGTGATTGAAATAGCTAAAAATGTTAAGCCCTCATTTAGAGGTGAAAAAGAAATTACCTCTGTTAATGACGAGTATCTTAAAAGAGGAAAACTTAAAGTAGAACTTCTTGGTAGAGGCATGGCTTGGTTAGATACCGGAACTCATGACGGCTTGCTTGAAGCCGCAAATTTTATAGAAACTATCCAAAAAAGACAAAGCGTTTATGTAGCATGTCTCGAAGAGATAGCATTTATAAATGGTTATATTCCTAAAGAGAAACTTCTCGAATTAGCCGAACCTTTAAAAAAAACTAATTACGGGCAATATCTAATCAAACTGGCAAAAATGAAAAAATAACTAATTCATAAATGTCACAAAATCATAATTATAAAAAAACATAATTGTACAAAAATCATATTGTACAAAAATCATAATTATCATAGAAATTTCAAATAACTAATTCATAAATATCATGCAATATTAGAATAGATTAAGGTGTTAAAATGGGCAAGTTTAAGATTGTTAAAAGTGAAATTGAAGGTGTATTTACAGTTGAACCTACCGTTTTTGAAGATGAAAGGGGCTACTTTATGGAAACCTACAATGAGAATGACTTTAAGGCAGAGGGGATTGATTTAACCTTTGTTCAAGACAATCAATCAAAGTCATCTAAAGGTGTCCTTAGAGGTCTCCATTTCCAATACACACAGCCACAAGGAAAGCTGGTTCGTGTAATAAAAGGAGAAGTCTTCGATGTGGGAGTGGATCTTAGAAAAGACTCACCCACATATGGAAAATGGGTAGGGGAAATACTCTCTGAAGAAAACAAAAAACAACTATTTATACCAAAAGGATTTGCCCATGGCTTTTTAGTATTATCAGATGAAGCAGAATTTGTATACAAATGCACAGACTTCTACAAAGGAGATGATGAGGGAGGAATCCAATGGAACGATCCAGAAATAGGAATAAAATGGCCATTGGGAAATCTTAAGGAAGAAGATATAATTTTATCTGAAAAGGACAAATTATGGAAGCCGATGAAAGAGACTCCAACTGATTTTTGAATTTAATTTTATTTAAGGTGTTTTTATGACAAAAATTTTAGTTACTGGCGGTGCAGGTTTTATAGGTAGTAACTTTATAAAATATATGCTTGATAAGTATCCTGATTATGAAATAGTTAATTTAGATGCTTTGACTTACTGTGGAAACCTTGAAAATCTTGAAGATATTGAAGATAATCCGAATTATTCCTTTGTTAAGGGAAATATCATGGATGAAGGTCTTGTTGATGTTGTTGTAAGCAGCGTAGACTACATAGTCAATTTTGCAGCTGAAAGCCATGTGGACCGCAGCATAGAAGATCCGCAGATATTCATCAAATCCAATATAATCGGAACACAGGTATTGCTTGATGCAGCCTATAAATACCAAATCAAAAAATTCCTACAAGTATCCACCGACGAGGTATATGGAAGCCTAGGCCCTGAAGGATATTTCACCGAAACAACTCCTCTCCAGGCTAACAGTCCATATTCAGCTTCAAAGGCAGGTGCAGACCTCATGGTAAGAGCATATGGAGAAACATTCGACCTTCCAATCAACATAACAAGATGCTCAAACAACTATGGCCCATACCAATTCCCAGAAAAACTCATCCCTCTAATGATTTCTAACGCATTGGAAGACAAGGAGCTTCCTATATACGGTGACGGAAAAAACATAAGGGACTGGCTACATGTCTACGACCACTGCTCAGCAATCGACCTAGTCCTCCACAAAGGAAAGATAGGAGAAGTATACAATATAGGTGGCCACAACGAAAAGCAAAACATAGAAATAGTAAAACTCATTCTCAAGGAACTTAACAAACCAGAAAGCCTAATAAAATTTGTAAAAGACAGACTAGGACATGACAGACGTTATGCAATAGACTCAAGCAAGATAACAGAAGAATTAGGCTGGAAACCAAAATACACATTTGAAACAGGAATAGTGGAAACAATCCACTGGTATCTAGACAATCAAGACTGGATGGAAAAGGTAAAATCCGGCGAATATCAAGAATATTATGAAAAGATGTACTCTAAAAAATAATTCTTTCAAACCAATAAACATAACAATATATATTTAAAAGCATATATTAAAAAGTAATAAAAAACAAAATTAATTTCAGAATTGAAAAAATGATTAGGTGAATTAAGTGAATGATTTAAAAAAGTTATATGTTTTGCTTGCAATTTTAATTGTTATTTATGTAGGTATTAACTTTTCATATAATGGTTTAGACACCATTAATACTTTAACTCATGTTAATTTAGATTTAGGTCCAAGCATGGACAATGCTAACGATGCAAATCATATTAAAATCGGCAGTAGTTCATTTACCAAATTAAGCAAAATTTTTACCTGGTAAATAGGAATTAACGAAAAAGAAGTAAGATTAGTGGATAGCAAAAATCAAATATCCATTAAAGTTTGTGAACTTCCTGATTCTAGAAATTTAAAAAATAAAGTAAAAGATTTACTGGAAACTGATAAAAATATCACTTCTAATCAAACCATTAGTCAAAATGGAATTACTGCATACTTCTTATATAAAGAAACTCCTGAATCATATAGTGCAGATATTAACTTTATGAAAAATCATAAGAATTATTACATTAGCGCAAGTAATGTATCTTATAATAAGAGTGACTACTTTATTAATAATTCTAAAGAGATTATTAATTCCATGCAGTCAAATGGAAATATAAATTATAATAGATTTTAAAATTATATCTTTTATAAATAACTTTTAAACGATTTTTCAAAAAAAAGCAAACCATAAAAAAGGAGAAACTTAATGAAAATAGTGTCCATTAGTCTAGTGAAAAATGAATCCAACATCATAGAATCCTTCGTAGATACAATTTAAATGTTGATGATGAAATGATTTTACTAGACAATGGAAGTACAGACAATACCTGCGATATATTAAATAAACAAAAATAATAAATTTAACAAGTTATTTAAAATTTTAAGAAAAATTATAGATTATTTTTAAACCTTAACCACAATTTATAATACAATCTATGATTCAATAAAAACAATCTAACCTTAAGATAAAACTTCCAATCTCTTTTTTCAAACACCTTAAACTGCCTTAACTTGTTAAATAAATCAAGAACATCCATCTTTTTAAAAACATCTTCACTATTGTATCCATTGTAGAAGAAGTAATTCATATTGCCAAAAATAAATCTAGGGATTCTTGAATGAACCAACTTTTCTCTCAAATCATCTTCTTTAAAATAGGAATCCAGACTTTCAAAAAGTTTTACAGATTCAAACCTATCCAAAGAGACCTGTCTTGAAATAGAATCTTCCTCTTGATAATAAAAATAAGTATATTTATCAATTACACGAACATTGCCACAATTTGCCAAGTACCTAAGTGCAAAATCAGTGTCCTCACCATATCTATAATCTTCATTGAATTCTAGGGAATTATTTAAGATGATTTCCTTATCATAAATCAACAATACAAAGGAAAATGGAATTTTCATAAGCAATTCAAGATTTATCAAATCTTTGGCTCTAACAATTCCCTTATTTTTACGAGCCAAATGAATCAAGCCATCATATTTATCCACTTTAAAATCTATAAGCTCATCCTGATTATTTATTTTTATTCCTTTTGTAAAGGCGGAATCAAAATTGTCTGATTTAACATAATTATGCAATGAGGAAATATGGTTAAATTGAATTAGATCATCGCTATCAACAAAGACAATATACTTTCCTCTAGAAGCAAATACTCCCCTATTTCTGCAATAGGCAGGACCTTTATTGTTTTTATTTACAATAAGCTGATAATTTACCTTTTTATCTGCTAAAGTTTCTTGTATACAACTTACTGTATCATCATTTGATGCATCATCTACAAAAACCATCTCATAATTTTTAAAATCCTGTGTTAAAATTGAATGAATTGTTCTTTCAATTGTTTTTGAAGAATTATATGTTGGTATTATAATACTAATTTCATATTCATGCATTTTAATCACTTAACAGGTTTAAAAAGTTATTTAAAAAAAATTCAGTAAAATAATTTTTTCTATTAATTAAAAATAGTCTTTTAAAATTTATTAAGTTTACTATAAATAAATAAAAAAAAACAAAAATCAGTTAAAATGCAAGAGTGACAAAAAAAGCAGAAAAAAAGCAAAAAACACTCCTAAAAAGAAAAAATATTCTAAATAGTTAATTAAAAGAGAATGAAAGATTAAATCTCCCATTTTATTACAGTTTTTCCAAATCTAAGGTTTTTATCTGACTCAAAAGCCCTTTTAATATCATTTAAGGTATTCACTTCAACTATCTCAGTAATAAGACTCTCAAGATAGTGAATCATATTAGGATTTTCCTCGAGGAGATTGACTACAGAAACAAAGTCTTCCCTAGCGCTTCTGTTGGTACCGAATACCCTAATTCCCTTTTCCAATATGGTCCTAGTATCAATTGATACATTAAACTCACTAACGCCAAGTAGAGCAATGGTGCCCTCTGGATTGATTATGTCAATTATCTGATTGATTGCATTGTTTGCGCTAGCCTTTCCAACACATTCAAAGGCATGATCCACACTAACATTATCTGGAATCTCATCCACCAAAAAGGTTTCATCCACAAAGGTAAACATATGAAGCTTTTCCCTATGCATTCCAAAGACATAGACCTTGCTCTCTGGAAACATCACCTTAAGAACAAGGGAAGTAATGTATCCAAAACTTCCGTCCCCCCATACTCCTAGCACGTCTTTCTTTTGGTGGGAAAACTGCTTGAAACGCTTGATTGAATGTGTAGCCACTGAAATAAGCTCAATAAAAGAAGCAACTTCCATGTTTAAATCATCTGGAAGCTTTACAAGCCTGTCTTCAGTGAGAGACACATACTCTTCCATAAAGCCATCATATCCGCTGGATCTGAACTTGCTTGACGGAATATAGTTCTCGCTTATTATATTGTCTCTTGCACGAGGAATGTTTGGAATCATTACAACATTGTCCCCCACATTGAATTTGCCTGTATTGTCCTTTACAACAGTGCCCACCGCCTCATGGATAAGAGCCATAGGCAACTTGCTTTCAATGATCTCTGGGACTCTCTTACCGTAATAGTACCTTTGATCCGCCTTGCATATTGATAGATATTTAGGCCTTACTATAACTCCAACATCCAGATTAAGCTCTGTATAAACTTCCTCCAAGAGCTTAGGAGCCACCAGCCTATATACTATATTAATCACATATTCACCCCGAAATGCATTTAATAATCATATAAGAATAAATAACAAATTTAAACTCTTCTATACAAATAAATAAAAAAAAATCTATTCAAATAAATAATCTCGATAATTTAATTAGCAAAACAATTCAAACTATTCCTCACCGAAGTCATATAGATTGACCTTATACTCACCAGTCTCTGCATCTGAGATATTGAGCTTTGCATCGTCAATTATTGTATTTGCCACCTTTAGGTCATATGGATAGGTGATCTTTATGTTGAATACCTCTCCCTTGACTATCGCAACCTCCTCTCCATTGAGGACGAATATCTTAGCTGCATCTGATAATGACCTTTTATCCTCATCTGAGAGCTTATTGAAGCATTCCTTAAGCTTCAATATCTTGAATGACTGTGGAGTCTGGCCTTGATACATATAATTCCTGTTAGGAATGTCGCTTATGATATTGCCGTCATGGCAGACAACTATTGTATCTGTAGCTGGAATCACTGTATCGCATGCCCCCACTTCCTGGGTCTTCTCTATGTTTTCCATAATGATCCTATGGGTTACAAATGGCCTTACAGAGTCATGGGTTATTATTATGTCATCTTCGCTAAGCTCATGATTGTCCTCTATATATTTAACTGCATTCATGATTGTGTCGTTACGGAGCTCTCCCCCTTCTACAACCACAATGTTTTCTGCATTTGGAATATAATCTTCAATCAAGTCCTTTGTATGGTTTAGCCAATACTTATGGCATAGAACAATAACTTCATCGATTCTGCTGTTGAGATAAAACTTCTCAACGGTCTGTATGAGGATAGGCTTGTCTCCAAGGGTTAGAAACTGCTTTGGCTTATCCACTTCGCCCATTCTGTTTCCTACCCCACCAGCCAGGATAGCTGCAAAAATCATCTTTATTCTCCTTTATTATTAAAAATTGGTTTTATTTACCTAAATAAGTCTTAATTACCTTAAGCGATTTAACTTTTTTTAAAATACACTATTATATATTTTTATAATCTTATAAATAGATACCTATTAGATTAACTAAGTATAGTTTATATAAGGGGTAAAAAAGAGTATTTTAAAAAAGAGTAAAAAATTTACAAGATAAAAATTTTCTTAATAGAAAAATTTGAAGATAAAAACAATTTTTAATACGAAAAATTTACAAGATAAATCTTTTTTTAAAAAACTTAAAATAAAACTAAAAACAAAACAATATATGAAAAACAAAATCAGACCTGTGATATAATGAAAGTAAAAAACAATATTATACTTGCAATGGACCTAATGGATTTAGCATCAGCCGAATCAGTATGCGAATCAATAAACCAATACATAGACACAATAAAGATAGGATATCCCCTCACACTTGCAGAGGGACTTAAGACAATAGGGCTCTTTAAGGAAAACTTTGGATATAAGGTTATCTGCGATTATAAAGTGGCAGACATTCCAGCCACCAATGAAAAGATAGCAAATCTCACCTTTGATGCCGGTGCAGATGCAATCATATGCCATGGCTTTGTAGGCCCTGACAGCGTAGAGGCCTGTAAGGCATCTGCTGAAGACCATGGAAAGGAAGTATTCCTTCTAACCGAGATGTCACATCCTGGAGCAATCAGATTTTTACAGAAGGATGCAGACGATATTGCAAGAATGGGAGTTGAAATGGGAATATCCAATTACGTTGCACCATCCACAAGACCAGACAGACTGTCTGAAATTAGAGACATAGTTGGAAAGGACTCATTCATCATATCTCCAGGGGTAGGAACCCAAGGGGGAGACCCTAAAGAGACATTGAAATATTCAAATGCTCTTATTATTGGCAGATCCATCTACAATGCGGAAGACCCTGAAACTGCTACTAAGGACATTATTGATTCAATACAATAAGTGTACTAAAAAAATTTTAAAATATAAAAAAATAGCATTGATTCAAATACACAATCTATTGAAATTTATAAGAAATAATTTTAATATAATTTAATTAAAATATCCATTAAAATTAATGATAGTTATGAGATAAACCCATAATTTAATTAAACAAAAACTAAAAATAAAAGGAGATATAATTTGTTTAACCCAATAATAGCATTATCATACATCTCTTCCGGTTTCTTTATGAAGATTTCAGACGATGAGTATGATGAGAAGAACAACAAGATACTTGCAATCATATTTGGAATAGTGTGCGGAGCATTTACAGCTCTTGCATCATCAATGAGCACAGATGCAGCATGCATATTCATTGCAATACTCATTGGAAACATATTAGCACAGAAGGTGGATGGAATCCATCATGTCGTTACAATGCTTTCATTTTTGATTGTGCTTGTTTTTCTTGGACTTCCTGCATTCAGTCGTCCATCCATTCTTGTCGTAATGATTTGTGTGGCTGGAGCCCTAATCGATGAGAAGGGAAATGACAATGAGATACTCTATGAAAAAAGCAAGTTTCTGATGTATTTCTTTGATTACAGGTTTGCACTTAAAGTGGTTATTTTAGCCCTTGCTTTATTTGGGCTTGTGGACATTTGGACATTTGTTTACTTCTTATGCTTTGAGATAGCATATGAGATAGCAAGAGTGCTTTTTGAGAAGTTTATTTTATAATTAAAAAATAAGATAAGAATAAGATAAAAACAAGATTTACAATATAACAGACATTAATAACTAAAATTATTGAAAAAAAAGAGATATATCTCAAAATAAAATAAATATAATATCAAAATTTAAAAAAAGGATAAAATCAGTCGATTTTATCCAAAGCAGCTGCATAGATCAATGGGAACAATGCAGTTGCATCACCAACCACTGTCACCAGATTAGAACCGTGCTTTGCCTTTGACCATGATTTAGCTTCCTCTAAAGGGGCGCCACTTAAGCTTCCGGTTTCAGGTCGGTCCATAGTTATCTGGAGTCCTGAATCGATTCCTCCCTTTAATAGGTTTGATGCAAGGGTATAATGCTTAGGAAGGCCTCCTCCCAACATTATTGCACCGATCTTATCTGATTCGAATACAAGGTCTGATAGGTAATGCATGTCTCCCACAGCGTCCACAACAAGCTTGTGGTCTTGGGTAAACATCCATAATTGAAGACCGAACATGCTGTCGATAAGCCCTGGAGCAAATATGGAAACGTCATTTTCATAAGCAAGTCTTAGTATGGAGTTTTCGTCTTCTATTAATGAACCCACTTCTTTTAAAAGCCTTTGAATTGATATTATTCCATTATCCTTATCGTTATCGATCTTTTTGGATATTGTTTCGAATATCTTTATTATTTCGCTCTCGAATACTTCAAAGTCCTCTGATTGGGTGTATACATCAGATATTCTGCCAATTCCAGCATCATTCAGTTCCTCATCATTAAATCCCAAGTCACGATAATGCCTTCCTCCAAAGGACTCCAAAAGGTCATGGGTTATGTTAGCTCCGCTGGTTATCAGCACCTTGATTCTTTTGTTTCGAATAAGGTCGCCTACGATGTATCTAAGTCCTCCTGGAACCAAAGGACCTGCCATGCTCATGAAGATGTCCATATCAGGGTCGTTTATCATGTTTACAAGCAGATTGGATGCTCTAGCCACTCGTCCAGCCCCCAATACGCCAGAACCCTTAAACTCCTCCATGAGTTCGCTTACCTTCATATCTTTTTTTATGCTTATTTGATTAACTTTCATTTAATCCCCAAAATTACAACAATTTATTTAACAAACACTTTTTAACAATATAAAATTTAAACCTTTTCTAACAAACACTTTTTTAACAATATAAGAAATTTAAATAGCTAATTTAACAAATATAACTCAAATTATATAAAATCACTGAAAACGAATAAAAATAAAGTAAAAAAAAAGAAAAATCTTTAAAAAATACTATAAAAAAATTAAAAAATAGGAACAAAATTAATTTTTTAATTAAATTCAAACTTTAAAGAAAATCATTCCATTTCCTCATCCATCTCCATATTATAAAGAAGAGGGAAATTCTTAAAGTTTGTAATGGTTTCAATAAGATCTGTACGAGTTACAACGCCGATAGGAGCATGCTCGTCATCAACCACTATCAGCCTGCTGATTCCGAACTTATACATCTTATAGACTGCATTGGCTATCAAAGTGTCCTTATTAATAAAGAAAAGCCTTTTAGACATAATGTCCCTTACGTCCTCATTTTCCTTTCCTTCCGCCAATGCGTTGACGATATCAATCAATGAAACCATGCCTATGGCTACCCCTTCGGTTATTACAGGAGCTCCATCGATTTGATTGTGGGACAAGAGGTATGCAGCGTCCTTGATTGAATCTCCTGGCTTTAGATAAATAAGGTCCAGTGATGCAATGTCAAATACAGTATTTTTAGGGATGCTCCTTATTGTGCTGATATCAAGAAGGAGGATATTGTCCATATCGTCCCTTCCTACGATTTCGCCGATTAATCCAAGATTGTTTACAGGGGTCGGTCCGACACGGATCACGTCTCCCAAATGGAGATCCTTAATGCTTCCCAATACCTTTATTACAGCTTCACATTCCCCAGGGTGAGGAACGCTTGTAAATTCAATCTTTGCAACAGAAACATCATCCATTTTTTTATTTTCCTTATATACCGGAACCTTGGCATTGCTGTCGCTTACAGAAATGTTTAGATTATGATATGCTTCAATGGTAGGCTTATAGCCACCGCGAGGTCCAGGGACCCCTTTAACCAAACTTAAGCTTCTAAGAGACTGCATCTGATTCCTGATGGTTCCAGGGTTTCTATTCATCACCTCAGCAATGTCTTCTCCCTTGATTGACTTGCCATCAGAATTCTGATACAGGTTTATTAAAGTTTGCAATATTTCCTTTTGAACAGATGTTAACATATAGACACCAAAAAACAAATAGCTTATAGCATTAATTTACTCAGTTAATAACAACTTAAATCCATTGGAACAGTTATTAAATGCATTTAATAATTTTTTTTAAATTTTTAATAAATTATAATGATTAATTAAAATTTTAAATGATAAATTTAAATAATTTATAATGATTTATCATTAATTTATAACTATTTATAATTATTATATCAATTATTATATAAAAAGATATTGTTTTGATTCTGGAGATTGTGGTTTTTGGTGTGGTGAGTCAAAAATGAAATTTAAAAAAAAAGAAATGAAAATAGGGATAATTTGAAAATATAGTTAAAAAAATAATATTAAGGAATTTAAATGATTAAATCCCCTATTAATTCTTAATTAGTCTCTTCTAAAGAGGTCTCTTGTATAAACCTTTTCAGCAACATCTCCAAGGACATCACAGTCAAGACGATTTGCAAGGATTATATCACTTTCTCGTTTAAATCGTTCAATATCATTTACTACTTCGGACCTAGAGAATTCACTTCCATCATCTAATGTTGGCTCATAGATAATTATTGGAATTCCCTCTGCCTTTATACTTTTCATCACATCTTGTATTGCAGATGCACGGAAATTGTCACTGTTACTCTTCATTGTAAGTCTATAGACCCCAACTGTCTTTGGATTCCTTGAAATAATCTGATTTGCAATAAATTCCTTTCTAACTGAATTAGAATGAACAACTGCTTCAATCATGGTTTGAGGAACATCCTTATAATTTGCCAAGAGCTGTTTTGTATCCTTAGGCAAGCAGTATCCTCCATATCCGAAGGATGGGTTGTTGTAATGGCCTCCGATACGAGGGTCCATGCACACTCCGTCAATAATCATCTGTGTGTCAAGGCCTTTGGTCTGGGCATATGTGTCAAGCTCATTGAAGTAGCTAACCCTTACAGCAAGGTAAGTGTTTGCAAACAGCTTGATAGCTTCAGATTCTGTTAGGTGTGTAAGCAATATTGGAATGTCCTGTTCAAGAGAGTTTGCTCTTTTCTCCTCTTCTCTAGCGCCTTCAAGAAGTAGATCTGCAAACATCTGACCCTCTTCCATCTGGTCGTCATCACAGCCTACAACAATTCTGCTTGGATGGAGGTTGTCATAGAGAGCCTTTGACTCACGAAGGAATTCCGGGCTGAAGATGATGTTTCTAATTCCATACTTCTCACGGACAGATTCTGTATATCCTACAGGTATTGTTGACTTTATGACCATAAGGACATCAGGATTTACCTTAAGGGTCCATTCGATAGCGTCCTCAACAGCAGAGGTGTCAAAGAAATTGCCTACATCGTCATAGTTTGTAGGAGTGGCTATGATAACAAGATCCGCATCCCCATAAGCGGCAGCCTTATCAGTTGTTGTATGGAGATTAAGGGTTCTCTCTCCTTCACGAACCTCCTTAAAGAATCTTTCTATCTCATCGTCCTGAATGGGACTTATGAACTGATTTAGCATTTCTGCCTTTGATTCGGTTGTTGTAATAGCTGTAACATCATGTTTTTGAGCGAGCAGAACAGCAAGTGAAAGCCCTACATATCCTACACCCGCAACTGTAATTTTCATATATGAATATCTCCTGTATTGTAATTCTTTATTTCTTATATTAATTGTTAAAAATTAAAAATGGAATCAAATATCCATTAACTATTTATTTCATGTATTAATTGTTAAAAATTAAAAATGGAATCAAATATCCATTAACTCTTTATTTCTTATATTAATCATTTAAAATTAAAAATAAGCAATATCACTCATTAGTTATTTAAATAACATACTGCTTGACATCGCTTCTTATAATTGAGCTTGCTCCCAATTCCTTGATACCATCTAGCATTTCAGGGAAGATGTTTTTAGGAATCAATACATTGATCTGGGAAAAGCTTGAGCCATGATTTACAGTTGGCTCATGACTGCAGAACTTGTTTTCAATTAGATAATTAGACACCTTTTCAATATCCTCATTTGCTATATTGAACTTGACGTCAAAGTATTTTCTTGCAGTCACTGCACCTAAAAGCTGTTCATAAATCATTTTAGCCTTTACCATCTTCTCTTCGGTGCATGAGACTCCTGCATAGAGTCCTGCAGAGGAATGCAATATGGTTTCAAGCTCCTTTAGCCCTGCCTTTCTCAAGCTGCTTCCTGTTTGGGTATTGTCCACAATAAGGTCTGCCCCTTTTGCAATGTAGACTTCAGTGGCTCCGTCAGAGTTAATTACTTGAACCTTCTTATTGTCTCCGTCCCTTAATCCCCTTACCTGGACGAAAGGAACTGCATCTCCATAAATCTCTTGATATGCCTCATTTTCCATGATATGCTTTCTTGTGAGATTTGGATATTCTGTGAAAACAAGAATAGGTCTTTCCCTATCTGCATTTGCCCTAAAGAATTCAGACAGACTGTCATAAGGAGATTCCTTAGGAATCGCTACAATCAAACGAGTTTCGCCATAATTCAAGTCACCTATTTTAACTATGTCGTTATCGCTTAAGACGGATTCCTCCTTAACCCAGTCCTCTCCAACGATGGAAATATCCACCATGCCCCTGTTAAGCTCAACAGGAGTACTTTGTGGACGTGTTAAGAATGCTTTGATTTCACTGTCATTTAAAATGTTTATTTCATAAGATTCATTTCCAGGTTCGTATCCTCTTACCTCATAACCTGCATCTACAAACAATTGATAAGTGTTTCCTCTGTTTACATTATTTAAGCTTCCCTTTGGAAGACCAAGAGTAATTTCTACCATATATACACCTTAATTTATAATTTTTATAATTACTTCATATAATTATTCATATAATTCATACATCAATAAATATATTTTTAAATATATATAAAATTAATTAATAATTAGTAAAAGATTAACTTGGTTAATAAAAAAATAAGACTTCAATTAATATTAAAAGTTAAAAAAAGACTTAAAATAATTTAAAAAGGATAATGAGTAAAAAAAACAATCCAAATTAAATTTAAAAGAGAAATTAGCTAAAACAATTAAAAAAAAAAAAAAAGAAAAAAAAGAAATAGTAGAAAATAAATAAAAAATATAGTATAAAAAAAGATTAATCTTTAATTTTAGAATATTTTTTCCAGACCTTATATGCCTTAGTTGACTTGAAATGCTTATTTTCCTTTTTTAACTTTTTATTAGAACTTTTAAGCTTTTTATTCTCATTTTTAAGAGACTTATTTTCCTTTTTCAAGTCATTTATCTCTTTATTCTTATCATAAAGTCTGATTCTATAATGAAACTCCTTATAGTCATCTGAAGAAAGCACAGATTCATATATGAACTTAGATCTCTTCCTTAGCTTATCATTTGCTATATCCTCATCGATTTCTTCCTTATGCTTTAGGCAATCCTCTCTGATTAGATTGAAAAACTCCTCTTTATGGACATCATTGACCTTGGAGAATCTTATATAAAGCTCCTTGAACTTTTTATAATACAATCCTTCCTTCAGGAGTTCGAAATCATCTAGGTCTCGACAAATGTCAAATAGATAATTCATTGAAGGAATTATATCATAATAATCATCAGATCCTGAGCTTGTAAGGGAGTCATCCCTCCTGCGGCGATTGTATAGAAACTCATCAAGGAAATAGATTCTTTTTGCCTTTAGAAGGGTCTTTAAAAAGAATACATTATCCTCAAAGATGATGCCTTCCGGATAATCGATATCTGTAATAAGCTCTCTCTTATATAGCTTAGCTGGTGGAGACACTGCCAAATTAAAAACGCAATCATATAAATCCTTATATGAAAATACATTATCTCCTATCCTATCATTTAGGAAAGCCATATTATAATACTTTGTTTGGAAGGTTTTTCCAGTTTTGTCATTGAAGTTAAGCAGCTTGAAAAGTACAAAGTCCAATGACTTTTCCTCACAGATATTGTAAAGCTTTTCCAATGCATTCAGTTCCAAATAATCGTCAGAATCCAAGAAATATACGTATTTGCCTTTAGATTTATTAATTCCAAGATTACGGGCAGCGCCAGGACCTTGATTTTCCTGATTGAATATGATAATTCTATCATCAGACTCTTGATATTCCTTTAAAATATCTAAGGAACTGTCTGTAGAGCCATCATTTATGCATATTATTTCAATATCCTTGAATGTTTGATTGACAGCGCTATCCAAGCATTCCCTTAAGTACTTTTCAACATTATAGACTGGAATTACAATTGATATTTCAACCAAGATAAATCCTCCCAATAGGGCAGTTTCTTTTAGAATAATGAAAATTTCTTGAAAAAACTTTATAATGATTTTTTAAATAATTAGATTTCCTCTTCCTGATAAGAGCCATTATACTCTCCAGAGCCTTCCACTGGAAATACAACGGCTTGAGCTATTCTATCTCCAGACTTGATTTTGTATTCGAAGTCGCCATGATTATAGATCATAAACATAAGGGTCCCATAGAACCCCGGGTCCCCTACAGCAGTCTGAACGGAAATGAATGACCTAAGCAAGGTAGAACGTGGCAGATATAACATAGTGTATCCTTTAGGAATCTTAACCTTCCTCCTAATGCTTGCCAAATAGGCAGTATGTGGCTTTAGGGTATAGATTGGCCCTTCCATAGCTTCAATATCTGGAAGATTCTTCTCATTGTCTATTAGGGAGCCCTCTGATTTTTGAATAAATATTTCATCAAGCTCTAAATCGATTCCAGATGGTTGAACTAAATCTTCAAAGTCTGGAAAGAGTTTTTTAAGTTCTATTTCACCAAGCATCATATCACATCGAATAAAAATTAAAATAAAAATATAAAAATCAAAGATAATTAAAAATTAAAAAAATTAAAAGATTGAAAAATTAATAATTAAAATTAAAAATTAAAAAAATATTAAAATTAAATATTAGTTTAATACAGCCTTACATCATTTGATTGAGTGGAATTATCAGTAATATTACCTAACTTAAAGGTCAATTGAGCAGTTCCATCATCATTTACCTTTAGCTGGTCACATTGAGGATACAACTCTGCCAATAATGCCTTAGCTGAATCAGCATCCATGAATTGAGGCAAGTAGCCAACTATCACAGTCGGATAGAGAGTCACTGTACAATTGTCACCATGAAGATCCAAGTTAAGGAAATAAGACCTATGGGTTGCTGGATTGGACTGATCGAATATGAAATTACCTAAATTATAGAAAATAGGCTTGCCATGATACATCTCCACTCCCTGAGTCACATGGGCATGGGAACCTATCACAATATCCGCACCGCTGTCAATCAGCTCATGGGACATGTTTATCTGATACTCATTAGGGCTTCTGCTATACTCGTTTCCATAATGCATATAGGCAATGACTATGCTGGATTCGTTCTCGCGAGCCTCAGCCACTTGTTTTCTTGCAAGCTCGCTGTCATATGCGCAGAATCCTGATGAGTTTGCAGTTGCCGGAGGCATGATGCTTGCATATTCTGCAAAGTTATCCGCATCCATATAGTTTAAAACAGTTACCTTTCTATCTCCCTTTTCTATGACTACAGGTTTAGATGCCTCAGAGAGATTGTTTCCAGCTCCTATCACATAGATTCCTGCATCCTTAAGGTTTTTGATGCTGTCGTTCAATCCTTCATCCCCATAATCCAATGCATGGTTATTGTCCTGAGATGCAATGACAATCTCATTGGCCTCAGCAAGCAGATGCACATATTTAGGGTCTGCCTTTAAAGGAACGTCCCCTTTCACTGGATTGGTGGAATATGTAGCCGGGTTTTCAAAGTTTACAAGCAAAATGTCTGCAGACTTTGTAACATTTTCAACATTCCTGAATGGGCTTGCTCCGGAATCTAGGACTCCCGGCATCTTACGACCGAACATCACATCCCCTGTAACGGCAATGGATAGGTCATCACTTCCCAAATCATATCCGGAAACATCACTGAAGCTTGAAAATGTTCCTATGATTGCTATAGCTGCTAAAATCAATAGAATTATAAATAATATTAAATAAAACCTTCTTCTTTTCATATCATACCACATAAATATTCGTTGTATGTATATTTATGAATTTTAATAGATAAATATTATTCTAAATAATTCAAAACAATATCCATAAGCGAAGAAAAAAATTTTAAATAATATAATCCTAACTTGACCCAATCATTTTCAAAATCTGGGACTCCTCCAAGCCAACAATTTTAGAAATCTCTTCAATTTTAATACCTTCATTAAACATACACCTAACCACTCTAGCTTCCCCTTCTAAAAATGCCCTATTTCTAACGGAAGCCCAAGTCCTACCAAACAAATCATTTCTCATTCCTATCAACTCTTCCAAAATTCTTGCCTCTTGCTTATCTTCCACGAATTTTTTAACATACATCAATAAAAAGGTCTTGATATCATACAATTCCTTTTCATCCAATGCGTTAATTTCATTAACCAATAGACAGATTTCCTTCAATAGCTCAACCGTCGTTTTTACGGATTTCATAAAAATAATGGTCAGCAAATCTACAATGTCATCTCCAGTAAAATCCTCATCAAATCTGCTTTTCTTTTTTAAACTATTTAAAACTTTATCTCCATCAATAGACTTTAACGATTTGACACATATAGTAAACTCATTGAAGAAATTCCATCTTCGGCGAATAACTCTATTCTTTTCTTCAACGGTACTGAGAACATAAATTTCAACTGGTTTTTTGTATTGAATATAAGTTAAAGTGGCATATTTCATAAAGCGTTCAATATCCGCTTCATCTACAACAGAACTTTGAAATTCAATAATTACTGAATATCCCCTTTTATCATTAATTGAAATATCCATAATATAAGTTATGCCGCCATCATCCACTAATTCCTTGTCATTGAAACCGTCAAATTCAATGAAGATACCGCAATTTGAGCATAAGTTCTCAAAATTTTTGTATCTGAATAACTTGAATGTCTTATCATAAAATTTGTCTGAAATTTCAATCACCTTTTTTAGTGGAGTGATTTTATTTTTGACTTTAACATATTTAAATCTTTTTATATTACTTTATACAACTTTTACACTCTCAAATCAATTTAACAATCTCATACAACTTTTATTAGGTGAAATCAATTTATTAAAATGAAAACAATTTCACCATATGAAATCAATTTCACACTTTCACATCAATTTTGACTTAAAAAAAAATGAATGATTTTTATAAAAAAATAGTTTCTATAAAAAGTTTAAAATAAAGAGCAAATTTTTTTAAACAAATCATCAAAATGAAATTTTTAAAAAAATAAAAAGAAATTTGGAAAAAGGCAATATTTTTTAACTAAATCAAATCAAAATTGATATGAAAAAGGAAAAATAGATTTATGATGGTAAAAATAAATATATAAAGGAGATGTTAAAATGCCTGTTGTAAGAATTTCCGGAAATCCAAATATAAGTGTAGAGACAAAAAGAGAAATGGTAAAGAAAGTTAGTGAAATTGTAGCAGAATCCTACAATTTACCTATTGAAACAATTACTGTGCTTATAGAAGCCTTTGAAAGAGAGGACATAGGTGCAGGTGGAAAATTATTGATAGATAGAGATTAAATAAAAACAAAAAATTAAATTAAAATAAATAAATTAAAATAAATAAATTAAAATAAATAAATTAAAATAAATAAATTAAAATAATAGCTAATCATTTAGCTATTTATTCTTTTTTTAAAATTTAAGATAAAGTTAATATTGTTCTTTTTTTCAAATTAAATCTAAATTAAACGTTCTATAAACTCTTTTTCACTGATTAAAAACTTATTCAATAAATCAAAGAACAAATCATTATCCTCATTTTTCTCTAACTCCAAATCAAGGATCTCTTCAATCCTATTGACATTGTTCTGATGTGGAATCATGTATTGATTCAATACAAGCCCTGGCAGATGGGATCTGTTCTCATCGATCCATTGAAGAAAAAGATTAATAGAATTTTTATAGCCCTCATCATTTAAAAGAGCATCTAAGGATTGGAGATAATTGTCATCAAAGTCAGATGGGACTTTACTGTTTAAACAGCTGGATATGTATTCCCTTATTATACTTAATGGTAAGTTTTCATTAAACTTATTGCTTAGTGAATAATTCAAATACCTGCTTATCAATACATTGATTTTAAGACTTGTATCTTGTATTAGCTGATTAGATTCTACAAACTCCTCTTGGGAGACCTTTTCAGTGATTTTTATCTCTTCCTCTTGGACTTTTACATATTTTCCAGTTAAAAATTCAAAATTGCATTTGGAGCAGTACTTTGAATTATCTGCTCTTGGCTCTGCGCACATTGGACAGTATTTAAATTTAGACATCATTTCAATCACTGCAGTTTAAAAAAGTATTAATTTTTTGAATATTTTTAGATATTTATAATAAAGTTAAAAATTAGTTATTATTTGACTTATTCTTAATATACTCTTCCCTTTTTTCATAAGCTTCCTTTTCAGAGGAGAATAGACCTAAATGCTTGCCGTCCACCTCTGCACTCCACATGAACAATCCATCCTCATAGAACACACCTTCATATTTAGAGGATTTTTTCTTATTAATGGCAACAGATTTAGACTTTTTAGAACTATTTGCATTATTAGAAACAGTTGAATTCTTAGAACTGGATTTATGTTTTTTAGAAACTCTATTTCCAGCTGAAACCTTTACTTTTTTAGTTGTTTGACTTGCTTGGACTTTTGAGCCATTTACAATTTTAACTTTCTTTTTAGTTTTATCTCCTGAACCTATGTTATGAATGTCATAAAAAGAGGAATTTTCATTTGAAGTGGATTTAGAGTTTAAAGAACCAGACTTAGAACTAGAAGAAGTGGAACCTAAAGAACTGGATTTAGAACCGGAATAACTTGAAACAGAATCAGAAGAACTGGACTGTGAGCTTAATGAACTGGATTTAATATAAGTAGAAGCACTAGATTCATTCAAATCATCCTTAAGCTTCTTTACGCCATCCATTATCTTTTGAATATTCTCCTTTTCCATCTCGTCCTTTGTATTTGAATTTGAAGGGATTGTCTTAATATCAGATTTTGAACTTTCCTTCTTTTGTCTAATCTTCTCTTCCAATTTAGCCTTCTCTTCAAGGGTGATTGTCTTATATCCGTCTTTTACCTTAATGTCAACTAGGTTATGAGACTTTAAGTATTTCTTTCGAGCCATGATTGCTTCAGCTTCGCTTCCATGATATGATATAATCTGTCCCTTTACGCTTGCAGACCATAGCTTTTGAATTCTGCTGAATGAAATGCCTCTTGCCTTTGAATATGCTCCATTTACCTTTCTTGGCATTGGGATGGAATTTATATAAATCTCCCTTGCCTCATAAGCTTCCTTGGAAGACTCGAAAAGACCTAAGTCCTTTCCCCCATGCTCTGCATGCCACATGAATAGTTCATCATCATAAGAGATGCCTAAACACTTTGAATAAGGAACATCAGGCTGTCTGATTTTAATATCCTTATTGTTTATGCCATAGACCTGCTCCTCTTTTGGCTCTTGAGGAGCCTTTTTGACGTAAATCTCATTGAGTATCTGAATGATCTCATTGTTTGGATTGTTTTGGCGCAATTTAATAAAGTCGTTTCCATCGTTTATTGCTGACTTTAGTCTGATTAGGAAGTCAGCATCTTGGGTTCTTCTGCTTAGCTTATATTTTGGTCTGATGAAGTCCTTATCGCCAGAGTAGTTTACATAAAACCAGACACAGACATTAAATACAAGCTTATGGGCTTCACGAGCTGCAGTCAATTCACTGCCGAACTCGTTATTAGGGCTTGAATTTGAACTAGAGTTAGAATTAGAGTTAGAATTTTGTTTAGATATTTTAGAATATTCCTTGATTTCATTAAAGCCTGTCTTATAGTCTCTCAATCCTCCGCTTTGAACATATTTTGGAGCATTGTATGAAGCAAATCCGCCGCTTCCGTCACTGTTTAAGGTATTGTGGTAGACATTGTTTCTTAGTATTCTAATTTGGGAGAGGTCATTTTTAATGTTGTTTGGAAGAATATTTGCATTGGAAAGCTTTTCTATCCTCAAATATTGATTATCTTCATTATCTTTTATGCCTTCAAAGACAAAGATGGCTTTTGTTATCTTTTCAGCGATTCTTCCTGCAATAAGAATTGATTCAACACCATCTCCTTCAATGAGATTCTTATCCATCCTTGCACAGTCAAGATAGATGTCTCTAAATTGATCTTCTAAAAAACTAAATACAAACTCACCCATAGAATCAACTCTTTTTTAAATGAAAGAAGATTAAAATTTAACTTTAAACTCTATAATACTTTTTAATAACCTAAAATATCCTTTAATACATCTTCTGCAGGGTCCATTCCCTGTGCTCCAATCAGCAATACAACATCATCTTCCATATGCATTTTTTCATAATATATCCTAAAGCGCCGTAGAGCTTATTGAAATGAATGTATTTTATGTGCTCCTTATCCAAATTAGAGAAGGAAATATATCCCCTCTCAAAGTCTTCAACATAGTTTAGATGGTCTACCAAGTCACAGCTTGAAGAAAGGATTAGGTATATTTCCCTTTTCTTGACATTTTCGTCTTTTTCTATATCATCATCATTTCTATGGCGCAATTCCTTAATGACTAAAGCCAATGCCTCTGAATTAAGGCCATTTAAGGTTTCACCCCTAGAGCCTCTGATTGCACATGCAATGTATAAATCTCCCTTGTCAAATTGCTCTGCCAAGTCATATGCTGCCCTTACGGTATTTTTTATTCCGTCGGGGTTATGTGCAAAGTCATCAATAACAATTGGCTCATCATAAAGACGTGTAAACCTTCTGCTTAAAGGATTATATGTTTTTACCCCTTCGCAGATGTCTTCAATTGGAATCTCAAGAGATATACAAGCTGAAATTGCAGATAGAATATTTCTGATAAAATGCTCTCCTGTAAAGGGCAACTCATCATATCTAAGGATATTTTTATTATCATAAACTATTGCATTGCTTTTTCTATCAAAATAAACCTTCTTATCATTGTCATAATCATTATTTAGGATTGAATCCTTTTCCATTGAAGTGAAGAATATGTCTACTCCATCATTTGCAAGATCCTTCATTGCCAGGACATTCTCATCGTCGTAGTTTAAGACCACTCCTCCTTTGTTTATAGCCTTTACAAGCCCTGAAGTTTCATGGAACACCTCTTCTATATTGTTTACAAGGCCGATATGGTCCATTGCAACATTTGTGACAACCCCTACATCCGGATTGATTGCTGAAGACATTATTTGGGCATGATCTTTCATAAGGTCGCTTCCCCAGCCCTGAACCTCTGAGACTTCAACAACAATATAGTCAAAGGCGCCTTTATTTATTGGCTTTCCTTCGCTATCCAGGTTCTTTAGGTCTGCTACAGAGTCCAACTTGCGAACATCAAAGTCCTGCTTTGATATCACCTGCTCTGAGATTAGCTTTGCAACCATTGGGTCGATTAGTGTATTGAATTCTGATTTTGCATCAGTATTTGTAAATACATTATATCCGCAATGGTTTAAAATGTGATAAATCAAATGGGAACTGGTTGATTTTCCATTTGTCCCACTTATAACTACCCTTTGAGTATTAGGGGAAAGGTTATCAATTGTCCATTTCAATGCAAATGCATTTGCAAATTCAATCCTATCCACTACAATAACTGGAAAGGCGAGCTTTGAAGCCATTTCCAAGGCATCTTCCTTTGGAGTTAGGGTTATAATGCATGCAACGTTTTTATCATTAGCTATTTCAACACCTTTTCCGTTTATCCAATGCCTAATTACAATATCTCCTTCTACAGCTTCGTTTAAGGTTTCAAAGATGCCTGTAAATCCATTTGGAGACTTGTAGTCATCTGCTCCATAAATCTTGCCTCCAATGGCATCTGCAAGTTGAGCGATTGAAAAGGTCTTTTGAGAGGATATTGAATCTGCTAATTCATTTAAAAAGTATGTTTTTGACATATTAATCACGGAAACTGATTTTGATAGAAAATAGATAGAAATAAATTAATTTTTAAATATAAAGTTCTTAAATTAATGAAAATGAAAAATAACGACAAATAAATAAAAATTATTTAAATTTTTAAAATAAACAAATTAAAGAAATAAAACTAAATTAATTTTTTAAAATAAATAAATTAAAAAAAACTAAGTAAATTTTTTAATATAAATAAATTAAAGAAAAAACTTAATTTAAATTTTTAAAATAAAGAAATTAAAGAATTATGCAAAGATATAAAGCTTTGCAAGTATGCCGATTGCACAGACAAGGACGGTCAATAGCCAATAGCTTAAGACTATCTTGACTTCAGAGATTCCCTTATAGTTCAAGGTGTGATGCAAAGGCTCTACAGGGAGATTTATTATATGTGCCCTATGCATCAGGCTTATTATTACTGATACAATCGGAACAGCCAAAGCCAATACTCCAAAGTAAGGAATGTCCCCTAAGATGACAGCAACTGCATATCCTGTACCTAATACAAAGGAGCCTGTGTCTCCCATGAATATGCTTGCAGGGTATCTGTTGAAGACCAAAAATCCAAGACATATTCCAGTTAAAATTGCAAATGCAGGAATCATATCCATATTTCCACAGATATAAGCATAAATGCAGCATGAGAATGATGCAATTGCAACGATGCCGGCAGCCAATCCATCCATTCCATCAATGAGATTTATTGAATTGATTGAACCAAGAATAGCGATTATGCAAATAGGATAAGCCAAAATGCCTAAAGTGAATCCCCCAAGGGTTGTTACAACCCCAGTCAATGCCAAAAACAGTCCAGGCAATAGCTGAACGATGATCTTGGTCTTTTCGCTTGGCTCATACTTGATTGGAATTTCAGCAACAATTTCCAATTTTCCTTCATCAACATATCCATATACCTGTTTTTTAGCCTTGTCGGTGGTTACCCTTGCCTCTTCTCCAGGGCCAAGGTCCAATAATCCTATAGGAACAACTGAATCGCTTACATTCTTTACGACCTTTTGATATTCCTTTATCTTAAGACCTAATAGATCATCAAGAAGACCCATTACACCTCCTGTGAGCATGATAAATGAGGCTATGAGAATATTTGTATTTCTGTAATAGATAGACACTATGAATAGAATGGCAAATAGGAAAGCTATTCCTCCCATGGTGGGAGTTCCTGCTTTATGTCTATGTTCACTGACAATAGGGCTATCTGAAACATCTGCATCACGTAGAGTATGTCTTACAAAGTAAGTGAAGGCTACGGTAGCAAGAAATGTTAGAACAAACAATACAATTATATAATTCAAATCCATTTTATCACACTTTAGAGTAATGAGCAAATAATCCATTTAAATGAATAATCCACTTCAATAAATCGACAACAAAATTAAGTAATTTTAAAAAGATTATTTTAAAAAAATCAAATAATTCATCCTTTAATTGTTTTTTAAGGACTTTTCATAAGAATAATTAATTATTAAATATCGATTATATATTCTTATATTATTATAAGATATAACTTTTATATTATTTATAATTTGACATTACAATGATATTATCATGGAAAAAATGATATTAACATTATAATATCATGATAAAAATAGATAGAATTTTTGCTTATTTTCTAAAAAAAAGAAGAATAAAAATTTTTTTAGTTTATTAAGAAATAAAATGAAAAATTTAGTGAAAAAAAGAGAAATATGAAAATTTAAATTATTCATTAAAAAAAAATGGAACAAATCATGAAAGAAATGAATGAAAAGATTAAAAAATATAAAAGAAGCAATGATTAAGACCTGTAATCATTGCCAGTTAACTCTTTAGCAATTTCATAGGTTTCTTCACGAGTATTTCCTCTTATAGTAATTCTTTGATACCCTTTTGGGCCGTGAACAATGAAATTGCCATTTACATACTCCTTAACAGGTTCATTAGGTGCAGGACCTTCATAATCACCTATAGGTATTTCCAATGAATAATAATGCTTTATTTTATTTTCCAAATCTTTAACATCAAAGTTTCCAGCTGCAATGTCAACAAGAAGACCTAATGGGCTAAGTCCAGTAGTTGCATAGGATAAATACCTTGTGCCGCTTGGACGTGTGTTTATTTCAATTGCATAGACCTTGTTCTCTTCCCTTGAATAGATTAAATCCATATCGATTGTTCCTTCAGAGCCTAAATTGACTGCTATCTTTTTAGCCAATTGCCTGAACTCTTCATTGTCAATTGCCTCAAAGTCACAAGGACCATATCTTAACCTCTTTATCGGATGTATGCCTTCTAAACTAGTATCTCCCTTATATACCGGAACCAAAGGCAAATATTCACCATTCCATCCGATTACTTCAATGGAGACCTCAGCCCCTTCAATGAAGTTTTCCACCAAAGCCTGATTGAAGCTTTCAAAGTATTGTAAAACATCTTCAAACTGGCTTGTTATGCAAATGTCCTTTCCGCCTTGTCCTTCTCCCTGCTTTAGGACTATTGGGAATTGGAATCCTAATTTTTCCAAGAACTCCCCCTCATTGGAGAAGTCATCCTTATTTAGAACCTTTGCCTCTGGCACATTCAATCCGATTGACTTAAAGAACTCCTTGGTCTTTATCTTATCGGAAGCGATGTCCACAGCATTGAAATTAGATGAAATCACTGGAATATTATTTTCCTTTTCTATTTTTTCCTTCATAATAGCCAAGTCCTTTAATGGAGGGTCTATGCCAATAAGAGGTATTATTGCATCGACCTTCTCTTCA
Organism: Methanobrevibacter ruminantium M1; assembly: GCF_000024185.1. Lineage (NCBI taxonomy): Archaea > Methanobacteriati > Methanobacteriota > Methanobacteria > Methanobacteriales > Methanobacteriaceae > Methanobrevibacter > Methanobrevibacter ruminantium. The sequence continues at coordinate 1,360,633 of NC_013790.1, read as the reverse complement.
ATAGCCACTTCCATTGGCTTATCCATTCCTCTTGGGACTATATAGTATTTGCTTGCAAGGTCCAAATGAGGAGCCTCTTCATTTGATTCTGTTATTATGCTTTCTATGCCCAGCTCATCCACATGATAAGCCAAGTCATCATATAATCTTGATCCGATAAATAAAACTTTCATAAAATACGACCATTTATAAATTAATTTTTTAAAAAGCAATTCATTGATTAAATAATATTTACAATTTAATATATTTTTAATCTATGATTTAAACTTTTTTTAATCTATAATTTCAACTTCATCATTTTTCTTAAAGTCACTATCAATGATTAGTTATAAATCATCACATGGAATATAGTTTTCATCCTTAAAAAAAAGTAATTTAAATAATCCTTTTAAGAAACTAATTATAAAAATAGATAAAAATTTATATTAAATCTTTAAAAACTTGGAAAATAGCAAATCAACAAGGGTATCTGAAGAATTCTTAATTGTATCAGTCAATTCAAAGGTCAAATCCATATCCTTAGGCTGAATTCCTATAAAAATTAGCTTAAAGTCGATTTCAATTTCAAGGTACTTTACAAGATAGGAAAGGGACATGGAATGGGTTGATATGCTTACATTGGAAATGTCTTCTTTATTAACAATTTTAATAAATCCTGGCTCTTCATTCATTAAAGTGGCATCAATTATTATGATATGAGATGGATCAATCCTTTTGATAAGCCCTGTAAAGTTTTCAGGAACAGAGCCTCCATTAAGCAAATGGACATTTTCTAAGGATTGTGGTTCCTTTAAAGATAGATTCTCTTTCAAATCAGTCAGTTGGTTGATTATATAAGGGCCTAAACCGTCATCTCCCCTTATGTCATTGCCTATCCCCAATACAATAAGAGAGCTGCAGTCCTCTAAAAACAAATCAATATTCTCACTGATTTCATCAAGATTTAACATAATATCACATAAAATAATTTAGAATCCATTAACAACGATCTTTTTATCCTAACTTTAAATTAAACATCTAAAACTTCTGTTTTTATGGTCTCTACTCCGCCACCCATCACATAGGATAGCCTTATTCTAATTTTATCCCCATTATTTACCTCTATCTCTTCAAATGGAACAAGCATAGCTGGATTTAACATAGGAGTAGGTCCACAGATGATATTTTCATTCAGTTTGGTAAAGCTTGTCAGTTTAATTCCATTTACTTTTATTTTATCATTACTCTTATTAAAATAATCGGTTTTATCTGAACATCTATCATCTACTTCAAATGATGCATCTGTTTTTTTATCTGAATATTTATCATCTATTTCAAATTCGATTATACAAGAGAAGTCCTCATCAATGTCATCCAGGAATTCAAACTCACTATAAATAACTGATTTTCCTAAAATCTCATAGATTGGCTGATATTCATCATCCTCATACTGGAGATAATCAATATTCATGAAAACAGGTTCTGCTGAGTTTATTATCCCTTGAGGAATTATTTTTCCATTTTCCTTTAGATATTTCTTTGAATGGTTTAGGATAGGAACTTCCTCTTCATCGATTAGGGCAGTGTCCAGCATCTCACAGATGATTAAGTCTGCCTTGGGATAGTTTTCAAAGTCAAAATCCAAAACATTTTGATTTATAGCCTCAATATTGTCAAATGACTTTAAATTTTTATTTGCACATTTGAAAATGGACCTGTTTTGCTCAATTGATATTATCTTATCAAAATAATCAGATGCTAAATAGCTTAAAACTCCGCTTCCACATCCTAAATCGTATGCAAGAGAGCAATCTAACTTTTTATCGTCATCTGAATTTATATCGCCATTTGAATTTGAACAATCCAAATCCTTATCTAAATTAGAAATAGCAAATTCATCAATTGCTTCCTTAAATACGGCAAGACGCTCATAATCTCTTAAAAAGCTTAAAGTGATAAGAATCAACCATTAAATTTCATATTAAAAAACCTAAAAATCCAAAAATAAATTCCAAATTAAAAAAAAACAATCAATCTATCAATCTTAGAAAAAATAACTAACTATACAGAACTAATAAAAATAATAATATAATAAAATAATAAAAAAAGAATTTAAATTAAATTTTAAAGCTAAATAAAATTTAATTTAAGAAAATAAAAAAAAGAAATTCTTTAAAAAAAAAATTAAATGAGAATGTGAATGTGAGTGAGAGTGTTCAAGACCTGGCTCACGGTCTAGAGACTCACCATTTGCAGTACTTGTAAGCTTTACATGCTCTACCCCTTTAAGCCTCATCATTCTCTCTGCCAATTCTCTGATATGAGTCACATTACCGTTTACGACAATTACTTCCATACAGTACTTATGGGTCATGTGAATATGCATGCTTGCATTGATCTCTTCCATGCAGTCATGTTGAATGTCTGCAAGGTTTTCCATGACTCCTGTAAAATGATGATCATAGATAACAGTAATAACTCCTACCCTGTTACCTTCCATTTCATTCATCCATGGATACCTTAAAATATAATCGCTTAAAGCGTCACGAATACCTTTTGAACGGGATTGATAACCTCTATCCTTTAAAACTTCATCAAACTCAGCCAATAGCTTTTTTGGTAAAGACATACTAATTCTCATCATAATAAACACCTAAAACTACAAATCAAAATATTTAAAATTTTAATAATCGTTACATAAAAATTATTATTCTTATGTTTATATTATTACTTTATACAATATAAATATTACTAAATTTCCAAGTTAAATTGAATGAGTAATAAGATATTTTTTTGAAAAATTTAGATGATAAAATATTTCATTAATTTTCAATTGCTTTTATAATAAAAAGAGATAAGGACAATGAAAAAATAATTAATTATAAAAACAAGGAAGATTATAAAGTTAATTGAAAAAAGAAAAATAAATGATTTTTATGGATAAGGCAAAAGTTAATAACATAATTTTAAACTATAATCTTGAAGGAGAAGGCCGAACAATAGTGTTCATCCATGGACTCTCAGACAGCCTGAACTATTGGAGGCCCCTCCAGGAGAGCCTAAAGGGAGATTACCAAACATTGTCATTTGACTTGAGGGCTCACGGAGAGTCTGGTGATGATAGGAAAGAGATAACCATCGACTTATACCAAAAGGACCTTTATTATTTATTGAATTATTTGAATATAGAAAAAGCAGTACTGATTGGCCTATCATTAGGAGGAAATGTGGCATTGGACTTTGCAATAAATCATCCGAAGATGGTTGATGGACTTATAATAATGTCAAGCTTCTCTGAGTTTTCAGACCATTTGAATGAGATATTTGACAGCTTTGAAGAAGCAATAGAGCAGGGATTTGAAGAGTTCTTTGATGTAATTCTACCTTACACGCTACCTGAAGATGTCCTAAAAAAGCATGAGGTAGAATTGGAATACGTTAAAAAGGAAGGAGCAAAGACTGCAAACATTGAAGGAATAAAAGCAGGAATCAAGGCAGGATATAGCTTTTCCATAACTGACAAACTAAATACAATAGATGCTCCGACAATTGTGATTGCAGGTGCTGATGATGAGCTGACAGATCTGGAGCTTCAAAGGAAAATATATGATAATATTGATAATTCTGAAATGATAATTCTTGAAGACACCAAGCATAATGTCCTTATTGGGAAAAATATAAGCAGAATCTTGGATATAATTAATGAATTTATGTTAAAAATAGAATAAATAGTTTTGAATAAAAAAAATAATAAATCTATAAATAGATAGAAGAAATTAGTTATAAAAAAATAAAGAAAAATAAAATAATAAAAGAAAATAAAAAAATAAGATATTGGACTATAAAATCTTATAATAGTCCCCATTATGCTTATAGACAGCTTCAATAAGTCCCTTATTTTCCAAAGACAGAATAATATGATACATCCTAAAGTCTGTAAGCTTCAAATCACCATACAATAGATTGCCCTCTATCTCATACCTTGAAACCAAATTGTTCTCATCTGCCAAGGACTTGATTATTTCAAAGGACTTTTTCTCCTTCTGATTCAGTTCAGCTGTAAGAACATCCTCTTTTGAATCCACAGTATTTATTACCCCTTCAAAATCCCTTAACTGAACATAGGAACCTTCATAATGGACAAGACCCTTATCCTCAAGGCTTTTTAAGAGATCATTCAAGTCGTGCTCATAAAGGCCCAACTCATCCTTAATGACTGAGGCATCTATTCTCTCTTGGCCATGCTGTTTTATTTTGATTTTAAGACTTCCTCTTCTTTTACTGTAATTGTTATCATAAATATAAACCTTATTAATTAATTAAAACAAAAATAATGGATTTAAAAAATTTTTCTATTCTTTCGATTTTTGATTTTGATTTTGATTTTACTAATATTTTGTACATGATATTTTATAAACTTATAGATTTTTCACACATTTAAATCAAGACCCTCATTTTACAATACCATACGATTTAGCCATAACATAAAGTAATATTTTTTTTAAAAGTGAGAATATTTGCCACTTTTTTATAGGATAAAAATAAACCCCATTTTACATTTCTTTTAATGATTCCTCAACGGACATTAAAGATTTCACCCTAAAATCAATTTCATATCTTAATACCAATTTTACGATATGACATCAATTTTACACTTTCAAGTAAAATTTACCAAATGAAGTCAATTTTACGAAATGATATCAATTTAACATTATTAAATCAATTTAACACTTTTAAATCAATATTTATCTCAAAAAAACCATTATATTTATTAATGATAAAAATAAATTATTAATTGAAGTTTTTTCCTGCTACAAAAAAATATCTATCATCCGAAAATGGAGGAAAAAAATGAAAAATATAAACAATGATCTTCTAAAAGATTCATTAGAATTCTTGAAAGACAACTCTGAAAAGATTCTAAAATACTCTTTAGAAATCCTCAAAATCTTCATTTTATTAATGAAATAAAATGTATTCAGTTGTTGAACTAAAAAAAATAATTGTTTTTATATTTTTTATAGGGTAGTTTTTTCTTCAACAGTTAATATTATATACTTTAAACATATAATATTACATAGAGTTATTTCATTAACTCCTAGGATGATAGAAAATTTAAAGCCAAGGATTCATTTTGAATCCTTACTTTAAGTTTTAAACTTATTTTAAATCTCTTTTTTAATAAAAATGTATTAAACTCTTTTTAAAGCCAAATAATAATCTTTGAACCCCTTTCATAAATGAAAAATTATTTATTAAATCAGTTAATATTATATAGTCTAAAAATATAACATTACTTAGAGTTATTTCATTAGCTCCTAGGATGTTGGAAAATTTAAAGTTAAGAGTTCTTTTTGAATCCTTACTTTAAGTTTTAAAATTATTTTAAATCTCTTTTTTTATAAAAATTAACATAATGATTAAACCCTTTTTTTTTATCATCAAATATTTTATTTTGAAACCCTTTTAATACAATTAAACAAGTTTCTTACTATAATCAGATATTATTTTTTTTATATTACCATCTAAAGACCGGTCTATAGAAAAGCATAGCCCCATCATTAAAAAGAAAACTATCACCAAATCTTAAAAACAGCACAAAAAGAATCTCGAAAAAAGTCTAAAAAGCGTTAAAAAAAAAGAATAATTATTTATTTAAAAAAAAAGAAGAAAAATATAATAAAAAAGAAGAATAAATAAAATTATCCATTATTTATTCTATTAATAGCATCCTTTGCACCGTATTGCACAAAAGAGCTTTCATCATTCAATAGCTCTTCAAGCTTTGGAAGAGCTTCCTTAGCATCCAATGCACCAAGGACCCAGCATGCAGCACCTCTTACTCTCCATTTAGGATTGTCAAGCTCTGCAATTACAGGTTCGATAGCTTCATCACCCATGGTGGTAAGTGCAGTAGATGCTTCTCTTCTTACCAACTTGTTTCTGTCACCCAAAGTGGCCACAAGTGCTGGAATGGCTCTTTTATCCCCGATAGCTGCCAATACCTGAGCGGCACCTATTTTAATATCCTTATTTCTTTGGCCTAAAGCTTCAATGAGAGGGCATACTGCCTCTTCCCCTTTAAGTTCAAGTGAGCCAATTGCCTCTTCACGAACAAAGTCATCCTCATCCTTTAAATCCAAAATCAATTCATCAATAGATTTTTCCATACTATTACCCTCCTAATAATAACTATTAAAAAGAATCTTTCAAATATTTTATTAGATATTCTATATATCTAATCCATATTTGGATATATTTTATTATTATTCTTATTCTGAGTCAACATAACAAAAATTTTAAAATTTTTGCAATTGTCAAAATAATATAATCGTTAATTTTAATATATGCGAACTAATATTTAAAATTATGTTTTTTTAAAAACTTGAAAATCCTAGTAAAACCATGAAATCTACATATAGCCATAAGAAACAGTGTTTTGTTGAAAAACTCTTGTTTTCTACAATAGCTGAAGCATATATCCGACCCTTTTCACTGAGCCTATCAGTCTAGGCATGGAATAAGTTGGATTTATGACGTAGGCCTAATCATGCTCACGGAGAACTCTTAAATTCTTGCTCACTGCATATGGGTTTCGTAAAACTTCGGTTTAATGAACTTAATTAAACTAAAAAAGTAATTAAGAATAGTAAAAAAATGATTCAAGAAAAAATGAAATCTTCTAAAAGAAATAAATGAAAATATCCTTTAAAAAAAATATTAAAATATAGTAAAAATAAATTAAAAAGAAATTAATAAAAATTAGTTTATAATAATAAAAGCATTCGAAAAAAGATTTCTAAGCTTTTGCCATTTGATATCCATCGTAAGCAGCGTAAATACCGAAAATCAATTCAATAATATTGAAAGGCAAGTATTTATTCAAGAAGTACACGTATAATCCAATGATTACTAAGAATACTATGAAAAATATTATACCTTTCTTAATATCACCAGCATATGCTTGACCTAATCCTGGAACTAAGAATGATAAAACTGCTGCAAGAATAAAAAAATGAACAATATATACTCAATAATCATACAAAATCAACTTATGTCAAGTGAAGATATCCAATTAATAAAATTTAAACAGAAATCTTTATAAGAGGAACAAGAATATTTTTAAGTTAAAAATTCAAAATAAAAAGATTCCTTTAGAATAAAACCAAGCAATGTTTACAAAATGAAAAAAAAATGTACAAAAATATACATTGATGATTAAAATTAAAAAAGATTAAAACTTATAAAATCATAATATAATATATTAAAAAAATTAGGGATTATGATTTATGATAAAAATTGCAAGAATTGATGGAGACGGCATAGGCAAGGAAGTGACAGAGGCAGGAGTGGCTGTTCTCGAATCATTAGACCTAAACATCGACTTCGTAGAAGCTGAAGCAGGTCGAGAATGTTTTGATAAGAACGGAACAACCATACCTGAGGAGACCATAAGGATTGCAAGAAATGCAAAGGCAACCCTATTTGGAGCAATCACTTCAACACCTGGAGAGAAAAGCCCGATTATCACCTTAAGGCAGGAATTGGATACATATGCCAACTTAAGACCAATAAAATCATTCAAGGGAGTGGACTGCCTCTTTGATGATTTGGACTTTCTCATTGTTAGGGAAAATACTGAAGGATTATACTCTGGAAAGGAAAGATTGGAAGAGGATAAGGCAATAGCCCATAGGGTGATTACAAGAAAGGCGAGCGAAAGAATCTCAAGGCTTGCATTTCAAGAGGCAATCAAACTGAATAAGGAATCAGTAACTTGCGTGCATAAGTCAAATGTGCTAAAGAAAACAGACGGCGTATTTAAAGACTCATTCTACAATGTGGCAAAGGACTATCCACAAATAAAAACAATCGACTATTACGTGGATGCAACTGCAATGTATCTTTTAACAAAGCCACAGGAGTTTGATGTGATTGTAACAAGCAATCTCTTTGGAGACATCCTATCTGACGCTTCAGCAGGTCTTGTAGGAGGATTGGGACTTGCCCCATCAGGAAACATTGGAGACAAGCATGGGCTCTTTGAGCCGGTGCACGGATCTGCTCCAGACATTGCAGGAAATAATATATCAAACCCTATTGCTATGATTCTGTCAGTTTCAATGATGCTTGAATACCTGAATGAGGATTATTTGGCAAGTAAAGTAAAAACAGCCTGTGAAAATGTCCTAGAAAAGGGAAAAGTCTTGACACCAGACCTAGGTGGAAATGCTAAGACAATGGATGTGGCAAATGAAGTCATAAAAGAAATAGAGAAATTAGACTAAGGTAAAAGATTATGAAAACACATAAAATCAATAATAAAAATACTCGCAGATATTATAAAATACTATTAAAATTAATGAGGAAAGCTAAAAGACATTAAAAATAATTCTTCATAAGTAAAAAAAAAAAAAAAAACCAAAAAATAATGAAAATTAAAATTATTCTTAATAAGTAAAAAAAACCCAAAAAAATAATTAAAAATAAAGATAGAGGCTAAATATGTTAAATATAACCACATTTTTAGATGCTAATGCATGCAGACTAGAGAAGGAAGTCTTTTATTATCCAAATAGAGAGCTAAGATACAATTCAAAAGAACTTTTAACAATAGTATCAGGAATAGGACAATCATTAAAGGATAAAAATATAGAAAAAGGAGACAGAGTGCTCATCTATTTAAACAACTCTCCAGAATACTTATTCTCACTTCTTGCAATATGGAGAATAGGTGCAATTGCAATCCCTACCAACAGAATACTTACCTCTGCCGAATTAGACTATATGATTAGTGATTCCGATGCAAAGCTGATTATAACAGATGATGAAGCAAGAGAAACCATAAAAGACCTAAAAATCAACTCATACATCATAGAGGACTGTGAGAGCTTTAAAGATAGCGAGGTCTTACCTGCAGAGGAAACAGAATGGGACGACCTATGCCAACTCCAATATACCTCCGGAACAACAGGCAAGCCTAAAGGCTCAATGCTAACCCATGGAAACTGGTTTACAGCAATCCACAATGCCTGTGACGTATTGACATATAAGGAAGATGACACATTCCTATGCATCTATCCTATGGCTCATGTAGGTATTCTTTGGGCAATAGCTGCACTGAGAGCCGGAGCATTATGCATAACAATGGACTTCTTTGAGATAAACGAATACTTAAGATTATGTGAAGAGGAGAAGGTAAGCGTTCTCTCTGGAATGCCTCCTGTAATTCACACCTTGACAAACCTTGAAGAGGAAAAAAGAGAAAACCTATCCACAGTCAGAGAGATAATAAGCGGAGGAGGCCCACTTCATAGAAAGATCTGGAAAAAGTTCATGGGACAATATAATATCCCAATCATAAATGCTTATGGGCTTTCCGAATCAATAGTCATAGGAACAGGCACTGTAATAAGACCTGAGGACTATGCTACAGCAGACAGATACGAAAGCGTAGGACATCCTGTTTGCTTTTCAGAGCTAAAGATAGTGGATGAGGATGATCCAAACAAAACATTAGATAAATATGAGCATGGAGAGATAGCGCTTAGAGGACCTGCAATAGCCAAGGGCTATTGGGGAATGGAAAAGGAAACAAAGGAATCATTCCTTGAAGACGGATGGTTCCTCACAGGGGATATAGGTTATATCGATGAGGACAATCGTCTTTTCATTACAGACAGAAAGAAAGACATGATTGTAATGAGCGGATGGAAAATCTATCCTACAGAAGTTGAGGAAACCCTTATAAAATATCCTAAGGTAGATGAGATTGCCATATTCAGCATAAATGATATTCATAGGGGAGAGCTTCCAGTGGCTGCAGTTGTATGGAAAGAAGATGAAGATCCAGAGGGACTGCTTGAATATTCAAGGGAATATCTTGCAAGATATAAGGTTCCAAGAAAGATATTCACTATGGATGAGCTTCCAAGAGTAAATGGTTGGAAGCTTTTAAGAAGGGAACTTAGAGAGATGTTTTCACAATAAGAAGAATAAAATAAAGAATTCACAAAAAGAAGAAAAAACTTATAGAATTCAAAAAAGAAGAATAATAATTCTTCTTTTTTACTTTTTTTATAATCAAACACCATAAAACCCCAAATTAGCATTTAGAAACCATATAAATTATACCAGATATCACCATCCATTAAACACTGAACATTATTTTAATAAATTAATGCCATATTTTTTATCTTTTTTTAAATATTTTGAACAAAAATATAAATTATTTAACCATTTTAAGTATAATAAACCTTTAAAAACAAAATATACTGAATAAACACCAAGAAAATTTAAAAATATTTAAATATTTTATAAAACAAACTATTAAATAGAAATCACATTCTTTTATAAGAATCTGGTTTAATTTAAAAGGTGAGAAAAAATGGGAAAACTAGATGGTAAAGTAGCAATCATTACCGGAGCAACCTCCGGTATGGGTAGAGAATCTGCAAAACTATTCGCTAAGGAAGGAGCTAAAGTAGTTGTCTGCGGAAGAAACGAAGAAAGAGCAGCAGCTGTTGTAGATGACATCAAGGCAGCTGGCGGAGAAGCAATATATGTAATCGTCGACATGGCAAACCTTGACGAGGTACCAAAAATCTATGAGGCAACCATGGATGAATACGGCACCATTGACATTCTATTCAACAATGCAGGTGTATTAAGCATGTCCCCATTGATGGACCTTACCCTTGAGGAATGGAACAAGGTATTCAATGTTAACGTAACCTCTGCATTGGTCCTCACTCAACTTTGCGTACCTGTAATGAAGGAAAAAGGAAAAGGAACAATTGTAAACACCTGTTCAGTAGCATCCTTTGGAGCTCACCATGGATTCGCAGCATACGTAGACAGCAAACACGCCATGATGGGACTTACCAGATCAATGGCATGGGAATTAGGTCCTGAAATCAGATGTAACGGTATTGCACCAGGTCTTATCCACACTGCAATGGTAGACAGCATTGGAGGCCCTGGAGCATTGCAAAACATGATTGACCAATGCCCAGTCAAAAGATGCGGTGAAGGTCAAGACATTGCAGAGCTTGCATTATTCCTTGCAAGTGACGAATGTACTTTCCTAGATGGTCAAATTATTAAATGTGACGGTGGATTCGAGATATAATCTTAATTTCACCTCTTTTTTATTTTTTTTACTTTTTTTTAAAGATTATTTAGTTAATCAACACCTTACAAAAACACCTTACAAAAAAAAACAACCTACTGAAAATTCCAAAAACTAATTTTAAAAATTTTAATTTTTATTTCGCCAATTAAAATTATTAAATAAGTCTAATTGAGTAAATTTTATAAATATTTAAATTAAATAATAAAATAAGCAAAATCTATTTTTTAAATTGAAACTAATTAATAGGAAAATAAAATGAGAAAAGTATTTGAAAGCATCATAGAAGCTTTAAAGTATCCATTCAGAGATTGGAAAAATATTATTGTAATTGGCTTTCTTCTATTAATTGCTTCTTTAGGAAGGAAATTGCCTTTTCCAGAGGACCCACAGCAGACAGTTGTTTTTATAGGTGCACTCTTAATACTTTTTTTGCAAACAGGATACGGTTCAAAAATCGTTTATAGCGGATTGAAGGGAGAGAATATTCCTCCAAAACTAAGGCCCATACCAAAACTGATATGGGAAGGTTTTAAAAAAATCATTATCATCATCATTTATGTCCATATAATGGTCATATTCATTAGTGTTGGAAAAACCCAATTAAGCGCAAATAATATTCCAATAGCCATAATACTATTTGTTTTAGGGGGAGGAACTTATCTCTTGATGGTTGGAGGTCTCTTGAACAGGTATTTCCACCATGGAAAGTTTATTAAGGCATTCTATTTAAAGGAAATCATTGCAATCATTAAGAAGATTGGATTTTGGGACATGATATCCATCGTCATATGTGCCATGATATCTCAAACATTAACAATTTCCACATTCATCAATTTAGTTAAGGGCATGTTCACTTCAATAGAGCTGGTTTTATGTATAATTGCATTCTTCTTGGCACCAATAGCCCTAATGTCCACCAAAAGATTGATCTCATTAAATTTAAGAAGAATCTTATCTTCAGATGAAGATTTGGAAAAATTTGCATTCTAATAAAATTAAAAGCATTGGAATTCAAGAGAATGAGAAATATAATGAATTTTGACTTATAAAATAGAAAATTAATTTAAATTAAAAAAAAGAACAATATATAGATAATATGCTAAAATAAGCATATATAACTCTATATAATAAAAATAAATAATAAAATAAAACTTAAAAAAAGATAATGAATAATAAAAAAAATAAAATAATAATAAATAGAATGCTTAAAATTCTACTTATAAATCATAGTTCCAATTCCATCCTTTGTAAAGATTTCAATAAGTAAAGTGTGCTTAATTCTTCCATCCAAAATATGCGCTGATTTTACACCATTATTCAAGGCTTCAACACAAGTCTCAATCTTAGGAATCATTCCACCACTGATTATTCCCTCTTCAATAAGCTGAGGAACCTCATCAATATGGATCTTTTGAATGAGAGTTGATGGGTCATTAGGGTCCCTTAAGACACCTGGAACATCTGTTAAAATTATAAGTTTTTCTGCATCAACTTCACTAGCAATTGCACCTGCAACAGTATCTGCATTGAGATTCAAAGTTTTAGAATTTTCTGCAATTCCAATAGGGACAATAACAGGAATATAATCATTTTCAGTATACATCTCAAGGATTTCAGGGTTAATCTTATCCACCTTACCGACTAATCCCAAATCAATCTGCTCGATTTCACCGGTATCGTCATCCTTAATCTCATGCATGGTCTTAGAGGCCTGAATAAGCTTATTGTCTTTACCGGACAATCCTGCTCCTTTTCCGTCATGATGACATATCTGAGATACGATATCTGTATTGATGCTACCTACAAGAACCATCTTTACAATGTCTATTGTCTCTTCATCAGTTACACGAAGGCCTTTGATGAATTTAGGCTCTTTTCCTAATTTTTCCATGGAACGGGTAATTTCAGGACCGCCTCCATGAACAACAATAGGCTGCATGCCTACATATTTTAAGAGCACAGTATCACGAGCTGTAGAAGCCATTGCATCAGCATCTACCATTGCATGGCCTCCATACTTAATCATAACTTTTTTATTGTAAAATTTCTTAATGTAAGGTAGCGCTTCTACCAAAAGATTAATGCTTTCCATTTTATCACATAATTATAATTTTTTTGATTGTTTTTAATTAATTAGAATAATTTAAATTGGAATTAAACGATTTAAAGTATGATTCATTAACCGTTTTAAAAATATCATAAATCAATGATAGGAAATATTTATCTATTTTTACACAATTCAAATATCACTATCTAAATTTGTTAATAATAGTATAAATATATGACTTAAAATCAAGGCAAAAATAATGAAATCTTTACAATTATGAAAAACAAAACTCCTTAAGAATACTAGTTTTAAATTATAGGAACAAATTTTTCACTCAGGAATTAAAAAAATTAAAAATTTTAGTTTCAAATCAAACAAACCATTTTATAAAATAAGAACAATTAATGTATAATAAACTATACATAAAAATCACCCTAAAAAATAGGCCAAAATTTACATATTTAAACTATTTATTAATTCTTAAATGAAGTAAAAATTGATGTCATCTCGTAAAATTGTGCGAAAGTGTGAAAGTTGTATGGACTTGTTAAAATAAAGCCTCTAAATGCTTAAATTTAAATATGAAAATGAAAAAATTAAAAATTGACTTGGGTTCATTTCAAAGGAAAAATTTCTTAAAAAAAAATTGATTTGAAAAAATCCTAAAATAAGATTTGATTATTGATAAAATAATCATATTTGACCTGAAGAATTTTTATTCATTAGAAAATAATAGATTTAATTCTTAAAAGTTTAAATTCTTTTTGAAACTTAAATCTTAAGAGTTTGGTTCTTTAAGAGAATAAATTCACGAAAGGATCAATAAAAAAAATCTGATTCTTAAAAAGAACAATCACGAAAAAGGATTGGACTAAAAGATTTAATTCTAAAGGGGCTTAAATCAAGACTTAAATTAAAAAAATCCTATCAAAGCATTATTTTCTAAGGACCCTATTGAATGGATTTGAGTTAAAAAAACAAGGAGTGAAAAGATGTTTAAAGTAAGCAAAAGCATATTAATCGTTTGTTTAGTATCCCTTTTCCTATTAGTTTCACAAGCTAGCGCTGCAGACTCTAATGGCTTAAGCATAAGAGATATTAATTCAGTTGATGAAAACTACAATCTTGATGCCAGTTATCTTGACTCCCTCCAAGATTCAAATGGCATGCATTCAGATTCCTCTCTAAACTCTAATGGCTTAGATGATAAGTCAAACTATGACAAGACTTCAATAAGTCAGAATCAAACCTCCTCTAACTTAAAAGACAATGATTTAGATAATAATGATGGAGAAAGCGAGATTATTGAAGAGGAAGCTAAAGACACCGAAGGTGTAGTGATGGCTGGAGACAGCTACAGCTGCGGACCCGCATCCCTTGCAACTGCATTAAACAGGCTTGGCTTAAACCTTAGCCTATCTGAAGTATCCCAGCATACCAACACCAGCAAGGATGGAACCAATATGCAATCCTTAATCGATGCTGCAGGATACTACAATTTCTCTGCAGTTGGAGTTGAAATCCAATCTAAAGACTTAGCTGAAAACTCCATAGTCCATTTGGATATTGATGGAGCAGAACACTGGACTGTAGTAAGCAAAGTAACTGAAGAAAGTGTCTTTTTAGCTGACTCAACAAGGGGAAACATCAATATGAGCATTGATGAATTCAACTCCCTCTTTAGCGGAAAGGCAATCCTATTATCTGAATTGAACAAAACCAATGTTTCAAATGTGATATCCAACAAAAACATTAAGGTTTTAGATCAATCCCAATGCTTAAACGTTAAAGGAAAAGGATGGGTTAGAGTGCTTGTAGGTTATAAGACCGAATGGAGATACGGCTTAATCAACACCTATTCATGGGTGCTAAGACCAAAAGTCATCAATGGACATGTATCCTATTCTGCATGGGAATATGTAAAGGTAAAACATCTTAGTTGGGGAAAATATAAGGTCAAAGTACCTATCTACAAATACAAGTACATCAAAAACCAATATGAGGTAAAAGGAAAGAAATAATTGATTAAATAAAATCTATATTTCCTTAAAATCAGTTATGATTTAAGTAATTTCACCAATGCAAATTGCTTAATAAGAAGCTAAACAAGCAAATAAAGTAATTTCACCAATGCAAATTGCTTAATGATTAACTGAAACAATTTCTAAAAGGGAGCAAATATATGGATAATAAAATCAAAGCAGGCATTGCACTTGCAATAATCGTTTTAGTGGCTGTCATTGGCTTTTCATTCATTAATGAAAGCAATAATGTTGTAAATCAACTGTCTCCGCTTACTGAAAGTTTTGACTATTCCATGGAACCTATGACAACTTGGGATGATTCTAAAAAGGAATATTCCTTTAATCAGAACATCAGCAGTGCAAACGGTAAAGACTATAAGGACATCACCATCGATATATTGATGTATAACGATGGAAAATCCTTAGATAAGCATACCAGCACTATAAATAGCACTAAAGACGGTTCATTCAATTTAAAATTCACTCAAAGGCTCGAAGGAGAACCTGATGAATTTTATTATAATGTGACAAAGGCTACTGAAATATAAAAAATCGTTGAAATTTTTTATTCAAATTTTAACTTATTATTCCTCTATTTTTTTCTTTTTTCTTTTTTTTTATTTAAAAAATAATATAAAAGGACAAGAAATTTTAGAAGAAGAATAAACTAAAAATAATAATGATTAGAGAAAAACAGCAGCAAAAAAGAATAACTGGATAAAAAGTGATGAAAAAAGAATAACTAGATAAAAGTGATAAAAAATGAGTACTCGATAAAAAAAATGATAAAAAAAGAATAATTAGTAAAAAAAGACAAAAATAGTTAAAATAACTATTTTTGAAATATAATCAAATAATGTGACTTGCCTTGAGGAATGTCCTCTCCAGTATCTGGATTTAAAGAGAACAAACACATGCCATGTTCTTTAAAGACCTCTTCAAGATCTTCTGGACTGCTTCTTACAGTTATAGGAGGACCATGTTTAGCTTCCTGCTTCTTATAGTCCATGATTGCAATCTTGCCTCCAGGCTTTAAGATTCTCTTAAGCTCTTCAATAGCCTCATCCATTCTCCTGGTTGCCTTGAATCCATGCCATACATTAATAAGCAATATCATATCCACAGTATCATCATCAATATCAATATAATCAGGAATATCTGCACATATAGGAATTAGATTATCATAACCCTTTTCAACTGCAAATTTCTGAAGGTCTTCAATAGACGGTTCATAAATGTCAACTGCATAGATTGTTGCATCATCATCCAAAATATCTACAGCTTCTATTGCAGCATGTCCGTCTCCACATCCTGCATCCATAAAAACTTCATTTCCTTCAAGTCCAAGTTCCATAATAATTTCACGAGCGTCTAAAAATGACTCGCTTGACCTACCCTGAATGCGATGTCCATTAGCAGGTAAAAGTCCAGTTTTATTTCCCATAATATTCCTCCAATTAAATGAGTAGTTTAATTACCAAACTATAAAATAATTTAACATCGATTAAATTTAATAAGCAAAATATAATTTAGATTATTAAATCACCAAATATACATTTATTTTAACTGATATATAATAGTTTTCATAACGAAAAATGATCATTATTCAAAAATGGAAAAGACAAAAAATAATTCAATCAAGCAATACAATAATTCAAAGCAAACAATTTAATAATTCAATAAAAGCAATTTAATTATAAATTTTGCAAAAGCCTTCCATAAAGGAAAAGCTTTAGACCATTTATATGCTTTTAAAATAAACTAAGATTAAAAAAAAGTAGAAGGTGAGAAAAATGATTATCAATGGAAAACGTTCCTTAGCACATGTAGAGAAAGTAGCTTGGATTAAGCCAATTGAAGGAGCAGACAATATTGGGCTTATCGGAGTCCTTGGATGGACATGCATTGCAAAGATTGGTGAATTTAAGGAAGGTGACCATTGCGTATACATTGAAATCGATTCAAAGGTACCTGAAAAGGAATGGTCCGAGTTCCTTAGAGCTAAAAAATTCAAAATCAAGACAATGAGACTTGGAAAGTTCAAGGTTATCTCTCAAGGTCTTGCATTACCTCTTGACAAGTTTGATGTGGAAATCCCTAAAAAAGTGGGAACAGATGTAACAGAGCTTCTTGAGATTACCTACTCCAACCCCAAGGACATCAAGCGTAAAAGCGATGGTCCAAACAAATACGAAGAGATGGCTAGACGCAGAAAGGCATTATTCAGAAAGCCTTGGGCCAAATGGCTTATGAAAAGAGAATGGGGTAAGAGACTAATGTTTTTCATCTTCGGTAATGAGAAGGACGGTTCCAAAAGCTTCCCTAAGAAGTTTGAATACGTTCACAAAACCGACCAAGAACGTTGCGAAAACATGCCTGATGTCCTAAAGGACAAGACTCCATTCATCCGTACACAAAAATGTGAAGGATCATCTGGAACATTCATTCTTGAGCTTACAAACAGCAGACTTGGAAAAAGGGAATACGAGTTTTACGTATGCTCACGTAACTTAAGAGTCTTTGAGGATGAAAACACTGACTTTTGGGATGTTGCAGTTAAATACGACATTGAAAACAAGCTTAAGGATTATCTTGAAAAGCATAAGGACTGCTCTTATGTAGCATGGCAAGGAGAAGTCTGCGGACCAAGTATTCAAAACAACCCTCATAAGCTAAGCGAAAACCATTTATTCTGTTTCCATATGATTGACAGCGAAAAGGGCATGTTTGACATCCGTGAAGCTAAAGAGCTATGGGACGAATACGAAATAGAATCAGTTCCTATTGATGAGGAAGAATACATCCTTCCAGATGACTTTGAAGAATTCAAGCTAACTGCAGATGGGTTCTACGACCCTGAGGTTTGTGAAGGACAGAAGAAATGCAGAAGAGAAGGATTCGTTTACTACAAGACAACTGATCCTAACTTCAGTTTCAAGAACGTGTCTAGAAAGTACTTATTAAAGATTGGTGAATAAAAACGCTTATTTAGATAAGTAAAAAACACTATTTAAAATAGCTAAAAAAAACATTAATTAAAATAGATATCTTTTAAATAAGCAGAAACATCAATTTATAATAAAAACAGCGGAGAGTAATCTCCGCTTTTTTTATAAAATAAATTATAATTCACATAATAACGAATAAATTAAATAAAGAACTGAATAATCAAAAAAGTTAAAAGAGGATAAAATAAGTTAAATAAGAAAAAATAACTAAAAAATACTAAAAATAACTAAAAATAAGTGAAAAAAGATAAAATAAATAAAAATAAGTAAAATAAATTAAAAATAGCAAAAATAATAAAAAAAAATTAAAGCATAAAAAATGGTTAAAAATTATATAAAACCAATTAAACTAATTTAAAACCAATTTATCCACTGCCTTAACAAAGTCATCAGCCTGATGCTCTAAACTATTGTCCGGATTTCCTCTCATTTCAAATATGATAGAGGCAATTCCACCCTCTTCAAGAGGAATTGTAGAATACTGTGGACTTGTATAGCTAGCAGGCTCATAATAAGTAACATAAGGCAATGCCTTTGTAATGTTATTTGCAGCATCATATGCTAAAAGATCGCTAGAGACAGGAGCGAATATATAAGGGTCCTGTATATATCCTCCATTTGAAGAGTGAATGTCAATAACCAGGTCATAGCTCTTGTTAATTGAATCGTTTACTACAAACTCCTGAGCCAACAATTGACCATTCATCCTGCTCTGCTCAAAGTCGGCTGTTTCATTGGTTACATTGATTCTATAAACATAATATGAATAATTAAGTTCATTTGAGTTGTTTTGTAAAGCGTAATAAATTGCATCATGAGCGCTGAATTCCCTTGGATGCTGCCCTAGAATATATGCCACTTTAACAGGAGAGCTTGTATTTCCATAAGGACCTTCTATTGACACAGTTCCAATCTCATTCTTTCCTATTTGCTTTGCAGGCAATTTTACAAGAGCGTCATTAGTATCGGAATTGTTTAAGTAATCATTCACAAATGGAATCTGCTGGCCAACATCAGTGATTAGATTGTCATCGGCATTCCTAGTATAGTCATAGTAGATGATAAAGCACTCAGCAAGAATAACAATAAGTATGATTAAAATATAAAGTAACTTTTTAGAAGGTTTTTTGATTTTTCTTTTGGATTTTTATCATCTTCAGTCAAAATAAAACCTCCTAATTAATTTAATTAAAAAAATTTTTAAAAAAAAGTATATAGTATAATTTACTAAATAGAATAAAAATAGATGAAATCTTATAGATTTAAATAAAAATAAGGAAAACAGTTAAACTGGAAAATTATTTTTTCCAGGTTTGTCTAACTCCTCTTCCTTTTTTACTACCAGGTTTTTTGTAAGATCTTTTAGGTCTGGTTCTTTTGTTAGTACCTTTAACTTTAGCCATGATAATCCTCCTTTTTAGTTGTATTAATTAATAAGCATAAATTTAAACTTAAAACTTTTAATCGTCTGATTAAAAATATTTAAATCTCAAATTAAATTATTATTAGTTTTTAATAAAAAAAATTAATAGAATCCATTAATTTTTTATAAACAACACTAAATAAAATAACTTAATAATATATTTATTTTTAACCTTTATAAATCTTTTCCCTATTTAAGCAATCTTTTGGACTTGAAAAAGAAATTTCAATAAAAAGCCAATATTTTTGATAAAGGATATGATAAAAATTAGTCAAAATTGATAAAAAAAGGATATAATAAAAATTAATCAAAATTGATTAAAAAATAAAAAAAAAGAAAAAATAAATCAGATTAAGTAGTGTACTCTGCATTTATTTTAACATAATCATAGGTAAGATCACAGCCCCAAGCGGTTGCAGATGCGTCCCCTTGATATAAATCAACAAGTATGTTTATATTTTTCTCCTGCATGATTTTTTCTGCCAAGTCAAGGTTAGGGGTACCTTCAAATGCAAGGATTTTACCTTTATCTACCAAAATGGCTTCTTTTCCATTGTCATCACTTATAATCACAGTTATCATATTCTGGTCCATTTCACAGCCGGAATATCCCACTGCTGCAACTATCCTTCCCCAATTAGGGTCTCCGCCAAAAATAGCTGACTTAACAAGAGAAGAACTTATGACTGATTTAGAAGCTAAAATGGCATCATTTTCATCCTTAGCCCCATTCACCTTACATTCGATAAACTTGGTGGCTCCTTCGCCGTCACGAGCCATCATTTTAGCTAAGCTAATGCAGATGAAGTCTAATGCTTCCTGGAAATCAGGGTTAATCTCGCCATCATTTACAACTTCAACACCTGATTTGCCGTTTGCCATCAGGATAGCTGTGTCGTTGGTACTTTCATCACCATCAACTACAATCATGTTAAAGCTTTTATTAACTGCTGTTTTTAAGGCCTTATTGATATATTCAGCAGATATTGAAGCGTCAGTAGCCAAGAAACAAAGCATGGTTCCCATATTAGGTGCAATCATGCCCACTCCTTTGGTTACACCACCAATTGTGACCTTTTTCCCATCAATACTTGTCTCTACAGCAAATTGCTTATGATAGGTGTCAGTTGTCATTAATGATTTTGCAGCATCTGTAGATGCTTCATTTGAATGCTCTAATTTAGAAATGGACTCTTCCACCAATGGCAATATAATATCCATAGGCATCTTACGACCAATAACACCGGTAGATGCTGTTGCAATCTCAGATCTTGAGATTCCAGTGATACCTGACGCAAAATCAATTGTCTTATCACAGTCAACTATTCCATCCTCACCAGTAAAGCAGTTTGCATTTCCACTGTTTGCAACGACTAAAGATATTTTACCGCCTTTAATCATTTCCTTTGTATGAATAACTGGAGCTGCCACTACCTTATTTGATGTAAATACGGCAGAGGCATTGCTGTCTTTAGATTCTATAACTGCTAGGCCGTATTTGCCTTGGCGGCTACCTGCAGCCCTAACTCCATTAACCAGGCACATATTTCCTCCCTTCAAATAACCTTTAATATTAGACCATGATATCTTCCCTCTAGGAGCTAAAAAATTATTTTTTAAAATAGTAAAAAGTCTTAAAAATCAAATTAAAAAATATATTAAAAATAAATAATCAAATGAATGAATAATAAAATTAAAACAAATGATATTTAAGAAATAAAATAGATTTAAAATTTAAAATAAATGATATTTAAGAAATTAAATAGATTTAAAATTTAAAACAAATCATTTAATATATTAAATAGGTTTAAAATTTAAAATAAAATAAACGCAAGGATTTAAAACAAATTCCCTGCATCTGTTGAAGAATTATAGGCTGTAACGTTTTCTCCTTCAGTTACATTGTCGCTGTAAGAAGAAAATTCTATATGTGTGCCATCTTCGGTTTCAATAAGATTCCCGCTTTCATTATATTCAGTAATGTTTTTTGTCACATTAACATAGTGCACACCTTCAGATTCAGTTTGAGAGTTATCATCCCCTCCCATTATAACTGAAACTCCTAATGCAAGACCACAAATAAAAGCTATTAAGATTATAATCATCAAAATAGTCTTTAAATGTCCTCCACCTTCATTTGCCATAAATTCACCAATCCAATTTCTTAAATTAATTATAAAATTAATCACTAAATCTATCTAAAGTCTATTCTAAATTAAATAAACCCTAAAATTTATCTTATTAAACTAAAAAGCCATTCTAAATTAAATAAAACCCCATTTTAAATTAAGCATAATCTAAAATCATTTATTAAAAAAAATCAAACTACTTTAAAGTATAATAAGCCACTACAATAATAAATACCAAAATTCCATAAAGGCCAAAGCCTAAAACAGCCAATAAATAGCATAAAATAAATACCAACAGGAATGCAGTTACCAACTTGCCTTTCTTGGTAGTGAAAAGCTCACACAAGGTTCTTGAAAAGTCTGATGGAACATAATATGCATACAATCCGTTTGCCAAATCAAATACGATTAGAGTCAATGCCCCAAATCCTTTAATACCCTCTGCAATGTTTGCACGTTCTCCTGCCTCTCTTCTGCTTCTTCCAATACCTATCTTGACCTTTGCGCCATTATTTAGAATGAACCATGCACAGTCAAGGCCTGCACGAATTGCCACTCCCTTACTTGGGAAACGAGCAATAAGGTCATCTCCACCTTCACGGTAGCCTTCAATATGACCTTCACAGTTTTCCATAAACTCCTTGACGCTGGTCATAAGCTCTACAAGCTTGTTTTTACCATGCTTTGATATGAAATTAGTGGAATCCACTATGTCAATGAATAGATAATGCTGATATTCTGCATGTTCAGATTGTCCCAATTTAAATGGAGTGTCTAAAACAAGGGCATATTCCCCTCCTAATTTGGTGAATGCCACACCTGGAACATCTCCAACTTCCTTATTGAACTTGATTGATCTTTCAATGGCTGCAGCGCCAGTCATTCCTGCTGCTGCCCTTACACGAATGTTATTATCCAATCCAATCCCTACAAGCTTGATGGCTATTCTTATTGCATCGTTTTTAGACATCAATCTTGAAACAATCTCTGTTTCGCTTCTTTCAATAATCTCCCCATTTTCCCTTAAGATAATGTCTGTGAAGTAATCTATGATATAGGAAGGCTCTGAAAGCTCAACATACATGTATCTGTCACTTCCCATGATGATCTTGCTTACTAAGGCATATTCATCTATCTTGTTTTGAGCGGGAAGCAATTCATAAAAGCTATGATTTTCTGGAATATTTTCACGGCCAACATCTCTAACTAGATTAGTGAAGATACTTTCTGTAGTAATATTCGCTTTATCGATTTCCATAAGCATTGTTTGAGTATAATTGAACATATCTACATACTCTGTTTCAAGCTCTGTAGTAGGAAAATACTTAGTTCCTATACTAAGTATGTTATGCTTGGTAATTAGAGAAACAATACGTCTTAATACACTATTATTAGCCATTTTCTAACCTCCTTCCAGTTATAAGTAAATGATTAGATATAAATTAATTTCTGATAAATTAAATGATTTAAACAAATTTTTCTTATTTAAATGTCTTATTTAAATGATATAAATTAACATTCCTTGTTTATAAATATGATTTAAAATAAAATTAATAAAATATAGAATAAATAGATTAATTAAAAAATAATTAAAATATTTATTTCCTAAAAAGATATTTTTAAAGAATTCTTTTCTAACTATCTTCCCAATAAGGAACTATTTTTTCTTCTTATCCTTATCTTTAGATTTATCTTTCTTTTTCTTTTTAGAATTCTTCTCTAAATAGATTTCAAACTCACCAGGTTTTTCCAAAATCATATTAGGCTTAACTGAAACAAATGGAAACTTCCAGGAACCTAATCTGCCAGCAATTGTACTTGCTATATTTCTGGAATTCTTCTTGATAAATACCTCATCATAGGTGTTTGTCTGAATCTCAATATTGAATGGAGGAATATCTTCCACCTCATCTGTAAGGACAATATTCAATCCGAAATATCCTGGCTTAATAAAGAGGTCATTTCTAACTGCAATCAAAGGCTTATGAACCAATCTTAACCTATCTGCCACAGTGACTGAAATATTACCTGCATCCTTTACTGCAGCCTTATAATCCTTAGGATGGACAAGAACAAAAATAACATAAGGGACAGAGGTCTCTACGTCATCAACCATTTCCATGACCTTGTCAAACATAGGAAGCTTTGAAAATATTCCTTCGATTTTAGAGGACATATCATCCCTTTCAGATTGGTCTAAAATCAAAATGGCTTGTTTTGCAACATTCAAAGGTGTGAACTTAGTTGTCTCCTTTCCCTTATAAACAACCCAACGCTTGCGCTCAAGCTCATTTAAGATTTCATCACAGATGTTCTGCAAGAGATTTTTAACCTTCTTAGGTTTCTTTGTCTTACCTAATATTAACTCATTGTCCTTTATTGAAAAAGGAATCCTCATGCTGTTGATATCTGGAAATTCAGACATGAAGTCCCTAAACTTATCGTTGGATAGAATCTTTGCATTTTCATCATAAGCCAAGTCAAGGATATAGTGATCTGCCACATTTCCGATAGGAACCTCATCGATGATTCCATCTTCAACAAGCCTTACAAAAGTGTCCTTATCATCAATATTATGACGCAATGATGCATCTGCTATAATTAAAAAATCATGATGCCCCTGTTCCAATGCCTTAACAGCCAAGGTAATGTTCTTTAATTTAGCCTTTGAATTTTCCCCTTTTTGATAATGAGCCACATTAGCTGCATCTATAATAACTTTCAAACTATCACCCATTAAAAGTTCTTTAGATATTTGTATTTTTTATCAGTTTAATAATTTATTTATAAATTAAATATTTTTATCATTTTAATAATTTATGGTTATAAATTAAATATTTTTTCATTTGATTTTACTATATTAAAATTTGCAAGCATTAATTCCATAAATTTCATTGAAAAAATCTTCTGGAATTTAATTCATTATTTTAATAAGATATTTGACCCATTTTTGAGCAAATATTAAAAATCTTAGTTTATATTATATTATAATAATAATATGAGTTAATACTATATTTAAATCTATTGAATAAAATCTCAAATATTGAAAAAATTTAAGCAAAATTCTTAATTTTAAGCAAATATTAATTTTTAACAAAATAACTGATAAAATAAGATTTATTAAAAATTAAATAATATAAAATCTAAATAAATAATTAAAAAAATAAAATTCGAGGGATTTTTATGTCACATGTTGAAAAGTCATTAGAATTATTTGAAGCTAAATTTAATTGTGCCCAATCAGTTTTTTGCAGTTTTTCAAAAGAATTTGGCCTTGATGAGAAACAAGCATTAAAAATAGCCGCTTGTTTTGGTAGCGGTATGCGTAAAGGCGAAGTCTGCGGAGCTTGTAGTGGAGCATTGATGGTTTTAGGTTTAAAATATGGTCAGAGCGAACTTGGAGATAGAGATAGCAAACTGAAATCTGATAAGAAGTGCACTGACTTTTTAGAGGAATTTGAAAGAGCAAATGGTTCTTATATTTGCAATGAATTATTAGGGTGTGATATAAGAACTGAAAAAGGAGTTAATTATGCTAAAGAGAATAATCTTTTTATCGAATTTTGTCCAAAATTCGTAGAATCTGCAACATTGATAGTTGAAAAAATATTAAAAGAAGAATAGGACATATAAAAAGAATTAATGATTTAAACTAAAATCCTAAGGAATAGATGCTGTTTGAAATGATTGTTCTTTTAAAAATGTCCAACTCTTCCTCATTTGGATCCCGAATCAGATTAGGCAATCCCTTAATTTTTCCAAAGGACTCTTTAGCTTCATCAAATCTTTTAGCCCTAGCCAATGCAATGGCCTTATTAAGATATGGGTAAAGATATTTCTCATCAATAGTGTTACATCTGTCGAAATACCTAATAGACAAGTCACAGTCATCCAAATAGAAGAATATCATTCCCATTGCATTCAATGCAAACAAGTCATTCTTATTTTCTTCAAGGATCTCTTCATTTAGCATATAAGCATAGAATAGATTGTTTTGAATGAAAAGGTAATGCAAAACAGCTCCTTTTTTCTTTGAAATCTCGTCCTTTTCAATGTCTATATCCTCATAGAGAAAGAGCTTAAAAAATTCCCTTTTAACATCATCCATAAGGCTTAAGACCAAATATTTACAGCTTGAATCTGCTTTAATCGCTTTTTGATAATAATCCAAGGCTTCTAAAACAATCTTATTCTCATGGGATGCAAGACCCCTCCCAATTAAGTCCTTTGCTTCAATGCTATAATCATCCAAATCGGTATCAGAGAGCTTAATTTTCAATTCACCATAAACTTCACTTTTCATAGCTAAAATAAGCTCTTTCTTATCAGGATAGTATTTGGCTATCTCATCGTAATAATCCAAAGATTCTTCCAAATGTCCCTTTTTTCTTAAAATCAATGCCTTATTAATTAGGGAAGTGAAATCTTGGCTGTCAAAATCATTTAAAACCATATCAAAACATTCTTCAGCCTCATCGATTTTATCAAATGCATTTAAAATGGAACCCTTTCCATTCAATGAATTTATTATAAGGGAAGATAAGTTATTTTCCTTGATTTCATCAGGTGTGAACTTGAAAAAATCATCCAGAATTTCATTAAAATAATCCAATGCTTTGAAAGAATCTGTATGAATCAATTTTAAAGCCTTTTCCACCCTTGATGGAAAATCGTATGAATTTATATCATTTTTGTTTGAATCTTGAGACATCATTTCACCAAATAATTAAGAATCTTAGACCCCATTTCACCAAATAATTAAGAATCTTAGACCCCATTTCACCAAATAATTAAGAATCTTAGACCCCATTTCACCAAATAATTGAAATAGAAAAGTTATGATTAACATTTAAACATCTTTAATAGAAATTAAAGAGTTAATTAATCTAAAAGCATATTAAAGGAGAACTCTTCAATTGCCCCATCAACCACCTTTAGAATAGACTCTGAAAGGTCAGGATAGTCATCGCTTATAGGAACCGGAATATTATCACAGTATACAAGCTCTATTCCAGATTCTATTGCCTCCTTAGTGACAATATCAACTGCAGCTGCCTTAAGCTCAGTCACTATGCAATCGACATCATCCTTGTATTTTTCAATATCCTCCTGAAGAAGAGGCCTGTTTGAAAGATGAGAGCTTAATCCAACTATCTCACAGGAATAAGTCTCTTCAAGATAGCTTGATAAAACATCCCTAACCGCTTCAGGAGCTGTGGTAACAAATAAAACTTTTTTGCCATTAATATCTGACAATGGCTTAGGCCTAAAGACTGTAGATATCACATCAACATCAGGTTTGATCTTATGGATGAAGTCTTCGATTTCCTTTATCTTTTCCTTGCTTGCCATCGGTTCCTCACACATTGTCAGGATAACCAAATCCCCTAACATTATGCGATAAGGACCAAAGTATCCGAGAATATTTCCTATTGGCTGGTTTGCACCTACCAGAACAATGGATTTGTCTGTCTTAATCGGAGGAATGGCTGCACCGCTTCCTTCAAAGATAACAAATTTAGCATCCTGCTTATTTGCCTTTTTAGCTGCCTTATCCATATTTGTGACAAAGACATCGCCGGCCATTCCGCCTCCACAGCGTCTGGAGCCGATTGTCAATACACGGCTCATAAGGGCATCTTCCCAGTGATCGCTTGCTGCATGAATTCCCTTATTGGATTGCTCAAGCAAATACTCCGGATTAATTTCAATCTCATTTCCATGAACTACTTCAGGTTCTTCAGGACCTCCGCGACCCATAGCAACAATGCATGGATTATAGTTATTCTTGTCAATCAATCGAGCAGCATAGCCTGAAACTGCAGTCTTTCCTATGCGCTTTCCAGTTCCTAAAATCTTTAGGGAAGGCTTTTTCATTATTTCATATTGAGTCAAAGGCTCAAATTCAAAATCAGCCCCCTTGTAAATTACTCCACAGGACAGTACAACAGAAGCTATCTTAAAGCGCTTGTCATAATCAAGAACAGGCTCATCGCTTAAGTCCATCACAATATTTGCATTATGCTTTTTGATGACATCTTCAATCAATTTATATGGAATCTGGTTTTTATCCTTTCCAAAGTAAACGGGAGTGTCTAAAAGTTCGCTATACTCTTCCTCATCACCTAATTTAAGCTTTTCAGTTCCGCCTATAAAAACAAGAGCCACAACTTCAATATGGTCAATGCTATTAATGGAATTTACAGCAGAACGGGTCACCGGAAGGTAATGCTCTCCATCCACTAAACAAACAACTTTACGAGTAGACATAATTATTCTCCTTATTAATTAACTATTTTTAAATCACATTATCTCAATAGATTTATGGTAATATTCAAAATATCGTTTAAAAACTACAAAATTAAACTTTTAAAACAAACTTCCTCAAATTATATATATTAGTTAAACTTTTTAATATAAATTATTTTGCTTTTTTTGATAAAATCCAATTTAACTCCCATCAAAATTGATATGAAAGTGTTAAATTGACTTGATATTGAAAGAAGCCATAATAATTAATTTAATTAAGTTTAGATGATTCTAAGTAAAGATTTATAAAAAAAATTTAATGAATTAATCATGAACGTATAAAAAATTTTATGAATTAATCATGACCTTATAAAAAAATTAATGTATTAATCATAAACTAATTATTCTAGAAAAAATACTGAAAAAAGAGGATAATACAGAATAACTAAAAAACTAAAAATAGAAATAAAAATTAAGTAAAAAAGAAAAAATAGTTTAAATAAAAAAAAGAAAGAATTATTTTGATTGAGCTGCTTCAGCAGCCTTTAATTCCTTTTTAGATCTTCTAACAAGATCCCTTAATGCATTTGATACATTTGGTGGTATGGAACCTTCTTCCTTATGCAAGATCACTTCTGAAATAGTGTTTGAAAGAACGAAGATTGCCTGTTTATGCTCCGCTTTTGTTCTGTGAATATGATGAGGGCTTATGTTAAGCGCAAGATACTCCTCAATATATTCATGAGCATTATTATCTGTGTCTAAATATTTTAAAACATATACTAAAAATTGATGTAATTGAATCATTTCATCTTTATACATATAATACCTTACCCTATATTTTAAAATTTCTAATAAAAATAAATAATAAGTTATTTAATTAAAAAATTAAACAAATGTAGCTTAATTATGAAAAATTAAACAAATGCTGCTTAATTAGAATTAAAATAACAGATAAATTAAAATTTAAAACAATACAACAAAACAAAACCCAAATACCCTAAAACAAACAGCCTATCCAATAATCCTTTTACCTCTCACTTATTGGATGGTGCAAATTGAGTTTAATAACTTTTAAAAATCCATACTACTTATCCCAATTAAGATACCTGGCCTTTTTGATTTTGCTATTACTATTTTAATCAAAATTATATTTAAAATTTACCCTTTACTATATAAATTTTTATATTTTATTCTTTGTAAGAATTTAAATATAAATCTTTTTGTTAAACTAGTTAAAATTTTAATATTCTTAAAAAAGTTTTTAGAGATAAAAACTAATATGAACCCTATTTTGAACAATATCTATATAAAATATGAATGTTAAAATTAATAATGTATAAAAATATTCATAATAAACAATATAAGATATTATAATAAAAGGAATTTTATCATATCAAAACAAAACTTAAGAAAAGATAAGATAAAAGCAATCAGCATATCAAATCAAAACTTAAGAGAAGATAAGATAAAAGCAATCAGCATATAATTTTAATTGTTTATTAAATAATTTTTATTTGACAGTACTTATTATCCAAGAGTGATTCGATGGAAATTTTAAGATATGAGAGAGAAACTGCAGATGAGCTAATCAAAAGGTCACAGGCAGACATCAATGAAATATTAAACATCGTTCAAGACATCCTATCCGACGTAAAGGAAAACAAGGATGAAGCGGTTAAAAGATACACTGCAAAGTTTGACAGATGCGAATTAGATGATTTGCAAGTTTCCGACGAAGAAATCAAGAATGCTTATGATAATCTAGATACTGATCTTATAGATGCCCTTAAAAGGGCTTCCCAAAACATTGAAAAGTTCCATAAGGCCCAAATTCCAGAGGAATGGTCTATGGAAGTGGCAAAAGGTATCACAGCAGGGCAGATAATCAGACCGATCAATAGCGTCGGCTGCTATATTCCAGGAGGAAGAGCTGCCTATCCATCATCCATATTAATGGAAGTGATTCCGGCTAAGATTGCAGGAGTGGAAAGAATCATATGCTGCACCCCTCCAGGAGCCGACGGAAGAATATTGGATGCAATACTTGTAGCGGCAGACTTGGCGGGAGCAGATGAAATCTACAAGTGCGGAGGCGCACAGGCAATCGCTGCAATGGCATTTGGAACAGAATCAATCCAAAAGGTTGAAAAGATTGTAGGTCCAGGGAATGTCTTTGTTACAGGAGCTAAAAAGCTTGTCTATGGTGATGTGGACATTGAGTTTCCAGCAGGCCCTTCAGAGGTATTGATTCTTGCAGATAAGACTGCAATTCCAGAATATCTTGCCCATGACTTCCTATCACAGGCAGAGCATGACCCTGAAGCATCATGCTTTTTAGTGACTGATGATGAAAAAATAGCAGAAGAATCCAACGACCTTATAGAAAGATTCACTAAGGAAGCTGTAAGAAAAGAGATAATTCAAGAGTCCTTGGAAAAGCACGGACATATAATTCTCTGCAAAGATATGGAAGAGGCCATTGAATTTACAAATACCTATGCTCCAGAGCATTTGATCATATCAACTGAAGATGACAATGCAATCCTTGATAAAATCAAAAATGCAGGATCCATATTCTTAGGAAAATACTCTCCAGTGGCAGCAGGTGACTATGGCTCTGGAACAAACCATGTTCTTCCCACAAGCGGTGGAGCTAAGATGTATTCAGGCCTTTCAACCGAATCATTCATCAAAAAGCCTACCGTTCAGACCATAACAAAAGAGGGTATTGAAGAGCTATCCAAGACAGTCATTCCAATTGCAGAATATGAAGGCTTTTATGCTCATGCAAATTCAGTGAAAGTAAGATTAGATAAAAACGAATAGTTATAAGCAAAAACGAACTAGAATAAATTATTATTTTTTTAAAATAATAATTAAAATAATAGAAACTAATAAAAATTACAATTATACTTATTTGAAATACTTATTTAAAATATTTATTTAAAATTTATTTAAAATAACTTTTTTAAAATACTTATTTAAAATAAGATTATAATTAAAAAGATATTTAAAAAACTATAATAATTAGAGGCGATAAAGTGGATTACTTATTACGCGATTTAAGAAGAACTCATTATTCCAAAGACGTAAACCCAGACATCAGCGGTGAAGAAGTTATTATAATGGGTTGGGTACATGAAATCAGAGACTTAGGCGGAATCATCTTTGTAATCATCAGAGACAGAGACGGATTGGTACAGATTACCGCACCAAGCAAGAAAGTAGATGCAGAAATCCTTGAAGAGCTAAGGGCACTTAGAAAAGAGTCTGTAGTTGCAATCAAAGGAACTGTTCAAGAGGCAGGAAAAGCACCAAACGGCGTGGAAATCATTCCAATCAAGACAACTATCCTAAACCCTGCAAAACAGCCATTGCCAATGGATCCAACCGAAAAGGTCAAGGCTGAAATCGATACCAGACTAAACTCAAGATTCCTTGACTTAAGAAAAGCAAACGTAAGCTCAATCTTCAAGATAAAGGCAAACATGTTTAAGGCAGTTCGCCAATACTTCGACGAACAGGGCATGATTGAAATCAACACCCCTAAGCTTGTAGCTTCTGCAACCGAAGGAGGAACAGAGCTTTTCCCAATCACATACTTTGAAAAGGAAGCTTTCTTAGGCCAATCCCCTCAATTATACAAGCAAATGATGATGGGAGCTGGATTCGACAAGGTATTTGAAATCGGACAAATATTTAGGGCAGAAGAGCACGACACCCTTAGACACTTGAATGAAGCAGTCTCAATCGACTGTGAAATCTCCTTTGCAGATGATGTGGATGTCATGAACGTATTGGACGGCATGATTACCAGAGTTCTCCAATCCACTAAGGAAAACTGTGCAAAAGAGCTTGAAACCTTAGAATACGACTTAAGCGCTATCCCTGAAGGACCATTCCCAGAAGTCAAATATGACGATGCTGTAGACATCATCAACTCTAAAGGAATCGATATGGAATGGGGAGAAGACTTATCCAGAGAAGCTGAAAAAGCTTTAGGAGACACTCAAGAAGGTTTCTACTTCTTAACCGATTGGCCATCAGCAATCAAGCCATTCTATGCAATGCCTTATGAAGACAGACCTGAAATCAGCCATGCTTTCGACTTGATGTATAAGAACCTAGAGATCTCCTCAGGTTCAATCAGGGTTCACCAATATGACCTTTTAGTAAAGCAGATGATTGAAAGGGACTTAAACCCAGATGGATTCGGAAGCTATCTCAAGGCATTTGAATATGGTATGGCCCCTCACGCAGGTTGGGGTGTAGGTGCAGACAGATTGGCTATGGTTTTAACCGGTGTTGAAAACATTAGAGAAACTGTTCTCTTCCCAAGAGACAGACACAGATTAACTCCTTAGTTGATTTGAGCAAATAATTGTAAAAGCAATTAAAACAAAACAATTGTAAAAACAATCAAAAAAAAATTGCAAAAGCAATTAAATTAAATTAATCGGAAAAAAAAAAACAATTTAAAAACAATTGCAAAAGCAATTAAAATTAAATAAATAAAGATAAACTCTTTATTTATTATTTTTCTTTTTTTAAAACTAAAAACATATTAAAACAATTCTATTTTTCTTATTTTCAATGAAATAATAAAAATCAATCATACTTATTCAATTATAAAAACAAAAAAATTAAAATTAAAAAATTAAGACTAAATTCAAGGTAATAACATGAAAGAATACAAGATAGCAATTATAGGAGGAGGGCCAGCAGGAATGATAGCTGCAATAAGAGCCGCAGAAATATTAGGCCCAAATGCAGTATGCATTCTAGAGAAGAATGAAAGCTTAGGAAAAAAGCTTCTTTTAACAGGAGGAGGCCGTTGCAACATAACAAACAACACTCCAATCCACGATCAGCTTAACTATTACAATAAAAACAAAAACTTCCTAAAGCACTCATTATACACACTTCCACAAGACAAGCTACTTGCCATCTTTGAAGAGAAAGACCTTGAATTTCACCAAGAGGACAATAAAAGGGTCTTCCCAGACAGCGAAGATGCCCATGACATACTGGACATTTTAGAGGAATATCTTGAAGAGTTAGGGGTAGATGTGTATAACAATACTCCAATAAATGCTCAAGACATAGAGCATGAATTAAATGAAAGGATGGAACCGGTATTTGAAATAGAAAATGAAAAGATATCATTAAATGCATCAAAGATTATAGTATCTACAGGAGGCATCACCTATCCAAATACAGGTTCCGATGGAGATGGATATAAAATAGCATCTCACATGAATCATACAATTACAGACATCAAGCCGGGACTTGTCTCATTCAATATTGATGACTTTCTGCTTAAGACCTTATCCGGACTCACTTTAGAGAATGTTGAAGTCTCATTTAAGGATAAGAAGAAAAAGATATCTGTAAAAGGGGATATCTTGATTAGCCACTTTGGCCTTACAGGCCCTGCAATTATTGATTTGTCCAACAGATTGCTTGAAAAATCCGATTTAACTGTCCTTGACGACAAGTTAAACCTAAAGAGCAGAGATGAAATAGAGGAATTGGAACTCTTTACAAACAGGATTACAATCGACTTTACTCCAGATCTAACAGAGGAAGATATAAAGAACCAGATAACAAAGGACAGCCCGAAGAATGGAAAGATGGCAATAAAGAACTATATGAAGAAATACCTTCCAAATAACTTTATTGATTATTTCCTAATGAAGATAGACATCAATCCGAAGAAGACTATGGCAAACATTACTAAAAAGGATAAGAACAAATTGGCTGAAAACCTTAAAAGGCATGTCTTTGAGATAGAATCCCTTGAGATGGACCTGGCAAAGGTTACCATTGGAGGAGTCAAATCAAAGGAGATAGATGCAAAGACACTTGAATCCAAGTATGTGGAAGGATTATACTTTGCAGGAGAAGTTCTTGAAGTAGCTGGACCTACTGGAGGATATAACCTACAGATAGCATTTTCAACTGGATACTTAGCAGGTCAAGAGGCTGCTAATAGCTTAAAAAACGAATAAAAATAATCAAAAACAGACATTCATCATTTAAGCAAAAAATAAATTAAATAACCCCTAAAGATACTATTTAAACCATTTAAAAATAGTATCTTAATTTTTTTAAAGGATAAATTAGTTCGTATTATAAGAAACTAAATAAAATAAGAAAAACAGAAAATCAAAAATAATAAAAATTAATAAAAAAAGTTGATAATTAAATAATAGAAATAATAAAAAATAAAAAAGGTTCTTTAAAGAATTAAAAACTCTTTAAAGAATTATAATAACTATGCAAAGCTTTCCAATCCTTTTGTAGCAAGCAAACGAGTGAAAGAACCTTTAGGAGTCATTACAATATTTCCTTTAGTGTACTCATCTAAAGCTGCATGCAACATGGCGCTCTTTTTAGCAGGATCTTTAGCTTGTTTGGAAACCGCTTTAACCAATACCATAACAGCATCTGCCCTAGACATGGTTCCGGTTACACCTTCGTTACCCTTATAACCTGCATAATTATCGTTTTCACGAATGATGTCAGTTGCGCTTAGGTTGGTTGGCTCTCCATCAATCTCAATAGGTCTGATGGAATCCAATACATTGTCCACTCCCTCGTCATAAAGGACTACAACAGCATCAGCTTCAACGCCGGTATGGAATGCCACAATCTCCTTAGCATATTGCATACCGTCTTCAACTCCGTTCCACAGACAATCGTGAAGCAGCATATTGCCCTGAAGGTTTCCAGGAGCTGATTGTGAAGGGTGATACATTCCACCAGGATAAACAGGAGTGTAATTAGCTAAACTACCATTTTCTAAACGAACTAGGTATGCCATATCACAACCACCATTAGGTTGCTCGTATTTATCAGCAGCTAAGACTAAAATGGTTTTATTTTCTTGTGACAAGTCAGGACCACCAACGAAGTATCCTGCAATTGCCAATAGTAATCCCAAAAGGATTACAACAAGAATTGCTATAATTAATTTTTTTGATCTTTTCATGCTAATCCTCTTAATAAAAATCATAAATAAATGAATAATTAAAAATTACCTTATTTGTAATTTAATTATAAAATATTTTAAAAATCAGACATTTTGAACGATTTAAAATATTTAAAATACTAATTTTAAAAATTATTAAAATATATATTAAATAATTATATATAGTTTCTAATTTATAAAAGTATTTATTATTTTGACCTTTTTTAGCAAAAAACTTTAAAAATCATTGAAAAAATTAAGATTGGGTTAAATAAAAAATTAAAAAAAATAGTATCTTGATTAAAAAAAAAAATTAAAAAAAATATGAGCTGAATAAAAAAATGGGCTGATTAAAAAAAATAATAATTTAAAATTATTATCTTAAAAAGGATTAAAAAACAGTTTACCAAAATAAATGTTCAGTCATCCAACTTATCTGTCCATAAGCTGAACTCCTTAATTTGAGGAGGAATTCCTTGATCTCCACATGATTCAAGCCAGCCATGCTCTGAAATCATATCTTCTGTAGTTATTGCTGAATTGACAAAGTCAATCAATCCCTGATTTCTAATCAAGACATCCCTTGGCTTTAAGGTAGACGCCCAAATATAATAGACTTTAAAGACAGTGTCTGGATGATATCCTCCACCTAAATCAATGGACAATACATCACATTGGCCTATGAGTTCGGTAACTTCCTTTAAGACCTCATGACGGCGAACATCCCCTATAATGTGAGTAAAGTTTTCATGATGGAATGAAAGCCTTTCCAAAGGCTGAACAGCTTCAGGACTATTGTCTATTCCAATAAGAGAGCCAGTGGTTAATTTGTATAAAATAAGCTCACTGGTCTTGCCTACATGACATCCCAATTCAACTACATTGTCTGTTCTTTTTAGGACTTCTCTTAAGTCTTTTCTATAGACCTGCATATCATAACTTAATCTTATCATCATTTCACCCCAAATAAATTATTATTTCTTAATAACATAAATTTCTCAGTTTACACCTATAAAAATCAAATTCTCCAGATTTATTATTTGATTATACGAATTCCTTCGGTTTCTAATTTATAGAAATCAAATTCCCCATAATATTCCGCTTCAAGCTTTAATTTCTGCTCTTCTGTAGCAATTGCAAATAATGTATTCCCTAACATTGCCATAGAACTTCCTATGACCTTTCCATGGAGATTGTGAACCAATTCCAATAGCTCATCACTGATTAAACCTGTCTTTCGAGCAAAGAAAAGAGAAGATTTCATAAACTTTTTAATGGTTTCTTCTTCATTGAATTCGCTGTCAACAGCTACATTGAACTTATTTTTAAATTTGGAACCTATGACAATTCCATCATCCTTTTTATTAAACTCTTCAGCAGTTTTCTCACCCACTTGAGTAATGAGCTTCTTATGCTTAGGATCACTTATGATAGAGGCTGTTGAAATTTCACCTAAAGACTTTGTGATTATATAAAAATCAGCATTTAATGATTCAAAGACTCCAAAGCCAGTCTTCTCATGAGGAACTATGGATTTTGCCTCCCCATATCCTGGAGCCCCTGGCGTTGTTCTAAGGACAATTCCCTTTGACAGCTCTGCAATGACATCCCCAAGGCCAGTTCCAAGTTCAACTTCAGCCAAATGGGCAAATTGGCCGCACTCTTCAAGAGAAAGCCCCAAATCAAATAGTTCATTGATTGAAATCGCCACACCAAGTGCTGAAGCCGCTGAAGTTCCAAATCCGCATCCTATAGGAACCTGGATTATTTGGTTTATGACCACACCGGACAAGGAAATATCTTCTTTATCCAATGCTTTTTTCATTAGATGTATGGTTTTTAGAATGATTACTTCATTATATTCGTCCCTTTTGCCATTGATTATAATTAATAACTCATCTGAATTCAAAGAGTCAAGATTCAAATCATTATCATTTACACCGCCTAAATCAAAATTCTCTTTAAAATCAATCTCTGTAATTACCCCCTTATCCAATAGGACACCTGCACCTAAGGAACCCTTCAATAAAGGATCTGGATTGTCATGAATACTAAAAAAGCCAGTGATATGTGACGGAACAAATACGGAAATCATTTTAACACTTCTAACAATTTTTATAGAATTATACAATTCTTTTAGACTTTTATAACAATTCTCTATAAACTTTTCTACGATTATCAATAAAAGATTTTTAAATTTTTTAACTCATTTAATTAATGAATAAATAAATTTTTTAACTAATTTAATTAGTAATAAAATAAATTTATTAATTATAAGAATAAAAATTATATTATTTAACTAATAAACTATATTTAACTTATTTCTAATATAAATTTGGTTTTATTTAAAAATTTTTAAAAAAAAAAGATAATTTTCGAATCAAATTTTTTAAAATGAAAATTTTTTTTAAAAAAAAAGACCATTTTCAAATCAATCTTTAGAAATGAAAATTAAAATAAAATAATAATTTAAGATTATTAAATAAAGATTTTACAGATTAAAAATACTTTAGGAGAAATATAAGTGACTCATAAAAGAATTGACTTACATATGCACAGTTTATTCAGTGATGGAGAGCTATTGCCATCTGAACTTGCTAGAAGAGCTTTAGTACTTGGACATGAAGCAATTGCAATAACAGATCATGTTGACTATTCAAACATTAACACAATCCCTGAAATCAGCGCTGCAATTGATGACATAAATTCAAATTGGGATATTACCGTTGTTTTAGGAGCTGAAATAACCCATGCACCTACCGAATCAATCCCTGCACTTGCTGAGAAGGCTCGTGAGCTTGGTGCAAAGATAGTTGTAGTCCACGGTGAGACATTGAATGAGCCTGTTGTTGAAGGGACCAACTTTGCAGCAGTAAACTGTAAGGAAATTGATATTTTAGGCCATCCAGGACTCATAACAAAAGAAGAAGCAGAGTTAGCCAAGAAAAACGATGTGGCTTTAGAGATAAGTGCAAGAAAAGGCCACTGCCTTGGAAACGGTCATGTTGCAAACATTGCAAGGGAAGTTGGAAATGACCTTGTCATAGATACAGACACACATTCTCCAGATGACATTATTACCTTTGAGAGATCAATTGAAATAGGATTAGGAGCTGGAATGACCAAAGAGGAAATTCTAAAAGCAACTATTGACAATCCAAGAAAAATATTAAAGAGAAATGGCATTGAAATTTAATTAAGCCATTTTACTTTCTTTTTTACTAAAACAAGAATAATTTTTAAAAAAAAAGAAAAACACTATTTTTTTATTAAAAAAGAGATAAATTAATTGTTTTTGAAAAAATAGCTAATTCAGTTTAATTTAATGCTCTTTTACTTTCTTTTTTTCTTTATTATCACAACATCCGAAGAAGAAATTTCTAATCTTCTTGACATCAGACTTATTTTCTTTTTTTATTCTCTCATCTCTTTCATGCATCTTTCTTCTTGCTTCAGCCATATTTCCCATAGTTTCACCTTGATTGTTAAAAGAATTCTTTTTTTTTAATCGGATAATAATTAGAACTAATGATTATCATAATAATAATTTAAAATAGACTAAAAATAGCCATCTAAAAGTTATGTATTCCTAAATATATATGTAATATGTAATAATATATGATTCTTAAATTATTTAAATCATTGCATTATGACTAAAATCATAAAATAATTAATTAAAATTATAATAAACAGTACAAAATTGTAAAATTAGTAAAAATTATAAAATTAGTAAAAATTATAAAAAATATCTAATAATCAATGACAGCAACCAAAAAGAAACGATTCTTTTTGATTGGCCTGATTAATTTTGATTTGATTTGAATAAAAACTCAACTTTTCCTCTAATTAGATTTGGTCTAATACATAGTGAATAAATTTTGGATAATGTGTGTTGTGATTTGATTTGATTTGATTTGTTCTGAAGATACTTAATATTTTATTTTATTTAGAGGACAGTAAAAGTTCATCTCCTAAAGGAAACTACTTTAGGATCTCTTTTTCTTTCGCGTTTGTTGGGTTTAATTTGTTTCTTTCCACAAATACCACTTTTGCTTCTTCCCAAACATTCACCTCCGAGATTATTTAAAAAGACTATTTAAGCAGCAATCTAATAAGCCCTTGTTTTGGAGTGATTAATGACAGTATTCTTATTTTATTTTTTGATTTTTTTCCGACTTATTAAAAATTTAGGCATACCTAAATATCTTTACATATAGTATGTTTTTATCATATATAAATGTTTAGGTGTGCCTAAATGTTAGTATAATATAAAAATGTTTGAATATATCAAAACAGTTATATACTATTAAAACAAATAATAAATCAACTGATATTTAGGATAACTCACGCGTCGAAAATCGACTCGTAAAAAATGAATACTATCGACCCAAAGAAAAAAAGAAAAAAATTCCTAAATATCTCCAAATAGGAGGTAAATAAAAAAGATAAAAAAGCGATAAAAAAACAAGGTATTAGTTAGCCCTAATCTAATTAATTAAGCAGTCGAATTTTGATATTGATTAAATAAACAATATTTAGTCTGAAAATTAATAAAAAGATTTGAGAATATTTAAAAAAAAAATATTTTAGCATGGACAATTAAACTAAAATCATCTTTTTCAAAACATTGCTAAAATTAACAAATCAAATAAAAATCTCTCAATCTAGTTTAAACAAATCAAAAAAAAGAAAAAAATCTATCAAATCGAAAAAAAGATTAGAGGTGAAAAAATCAAAAGTAAATCAACGATACCTCAATTAAAAAATCAAAAAATCAAAAAAGGGTAAAATGCAAACACAACACACAATACTGTTTGCTTTTACCTTAAAAATCGTAATTTTATTTTTATTATTTACTATTTACTTATTTTACTAATTTTATCACAATTTTTTAAAATTTTACTTATTTTAAGGCTTTATACTTCATTAATTAATAAAGTAGACATTTTACTTATTTTAAGGCTTTATACTTCATTAATTAATAAAGTAGACATTTTACTTATTTTAAGGCTTTATACTTCATTAAAATTAAGCAATAGACTTTTTACTTATTTTAAAACCTTATACTTCATTAAAATTAACAATAGACTTTTTACTTATTTTAAAACCTTATACTCCATAATAAAGTCCTTGCCTAATGGAAAGCTGTTAATCAATTCCAATTGTACAGCGTCTTTCATATAATCAAAGCCATCTCCATCAAAGAAAGTTTTAGAATCCTTTCCTCCAACAATCATAGGAGCAATGCATATCTTAACTTCATCTATCAAACCATCACGAATCATTGAAAAGTTAAGGGTGGATCCTCCCTCCAGCATTATTGACTTGATTCCATAATCATAGAGATATTCCATAAATTCTACCAAATCAACAGTTTCCCCTGTAGAATAAAATACATTCACTCTTTTTTCAAGCTCTTTAGCTCTTTTTACAGCCTCTTCATCACAATTTTCATTTCTCTCATCACAAATGGAAGACACTGCAATGATAGTCTCTGCATCATCATTCAAGATTCTGAAGTTCAATGGAGTCCTTGCCTTATTGTCCACAACTATCCTGATTGGATTATCTTCCTTTCTTGCATTAATCTTATGGACTGTAAGCCTTGGGTCATCTGCAAGGACAGTTCCTATCCCTACCATTATTCCATCAACTTTCTTTCTTATCTCGTGAACTCTCTCAAGGTCCTCTTTGCCTGAAATCTCAGAGCTGCCTGTCTTTGTGGCTATCTTTCCATCCAATGTCATAGCCGCATTTAAAATCACATAAGGTTTCATATTATCATGCCTTAAATATCTGTTAATCCGTAGAAAAAAATAAACAAAAAATCATATACCAATTCTTAATTTCAGAGGTAAATAAATTAATTATAATTAACACTTATCAATTTAATTAATCCTTACTTTAAAATTATATATCAAACACATATCTTGCATTCTTTTCAGTCTGTTCATCTACCTCACTTACATCAGTTTCATGAAGTTCTGCTAATTTCTCAACTGCATAGACAACATTGGCAGGCTCGTTTCTCTCCTCCTTTGTCATTGCAAGGTAAGGGCTGTCTGTCTCTGTAAGAATCCTCTCTAGAGGAATGTTTTTAAAAAGCTCCTGATGATGCTTGCTATAGCATACCATGGTTGAACAGCTCATATAATAGTCATCCTTATCCAATATTCTCTTTGCTACCTTCAGACTGCCTCCATAACAGTGAAAAATTACTTTAGGAATGTCATCATAGTCATTTAGGAGATTGAAGATTTTTCTCTCACAGTCCCGTCCATGGATTAATAGAGGAACATTATATTCATTTGCAATCTCTACAAATCCCATGAATATCTCTTGCTGGCGAGCCCTAAGGGCCTTGTCTGTACAGTAATAGAAGTCCATTCCAACCTCTCCAACAGCAAGAATATCATCCAGATGGGTGACGATCTGATTATGGGCTGCACTTATCTCCTCTTCAGGAGAATTTTGAGAGGAAACCGGATGAAAGCCAAATGTAGGATAGATGAAATCCTTATATTCCTTTGAAAGTTCTAGAACCTTATTGTTGCTTTCCACACTGTATCCTGAGTTGATTACTGCATTAAGCTTGTCTTGAGCCCTTTTGATTAGCTCTTCCCTATCTTCGTCGAATTCTTCAAAATCTATATGACAATGGGTATCTATCATAATTTCATCCCTTTAAGCTGTAAAATAATAATATCTGATTCTTTATCCCAAACTATAAGAAAAAATAGTTTTTACTCGTTATTTTTAAAAAAAATGCATTGAAAACTAGTGAAAAAATTTAAAAAAAAGTCTAAAAAACTTTAAATATCCTATTACAAGAGTTCAAAAATAAGATTTTGGTCAAGGTTTTTTCGCCGAAGGCGAAAAAAGCTTGAGCTATACACCAAACCTCCTATCCCTTTCCTGATAGTCCCTGATGGCCCTAAGATAATCTACCTTCCTAAGCTCAGGCCATAGGCTATCACAGAAATAAAGCTCTGAATAAGATGATTGCCATAAGAGGAAACCGCTAAGCCTTTCCTCTCCGCTTGTCCTTATGATAAGGCTAGGGTCTTCAAGACCTGCAGTGTATAGGTTTTCGCTGACAAGATTCTCATCTATATCGTCAATGGAAATCTCTCCATCCTCCACTTTCTTATAGATCTTCTTGATTGCATCAACTATCTCCAGACGGCCGTCATAGCCGATTGCCAAGTTGAACAGTCTTTCATTATACTGCTTAGTGGAATCTTCAGCTTCCTTAATCGCTTCTCGAACATCATCTGGCAATAGCTCAATTCTGCCTACAACCTTGACGCGGACCTTATGCTTGTGAATCTTTTCATGGTCTACGATCTTTTTGAAGTTTTCAACAAAAAGCCTCATAAGGCCTTCCACTTCATGCTCTGGCCTGTTAAAGTTTTCAGTTGAAAAGGCATATGCAGTGACTATCTCTATTCCCAAATCTATGCTCCAGTCCAAAACCTTCTCTAAAGTGTCTGCTCCTAATTCATGGCCTTTGATAACTTCCATATCACCTTTCATTCTGGAATATCTTCTGTTTCCATCCATAATGATAGCTACATGCCTAGGCATTCTATCTGGATCCAGCTCATTCATTAGGCGCTTTTCATAAATCTTATATAAAAATTGTGGTGGCACAATGATTCCTCGAAAAAATTGATTTATTAAATTCTTATTTGATTTTATTAGATATTACTTGATTAGGACAGTTCTTATTATATTTCGATTGATTGTTAATTTTTTCCCAATCAAATATTTTTATTAATAATATATATAGACAAATAAATTTAAATAGTTTTATATTTCTTTTGAAAAATTAAAGTATTCGATAGATTAAGAAGAAATTAAAATTAAAAATTATTTAAAAAAAGATGAAGGATATAATGTGAACTAAGAATAAAAATTACTAAAAAAAGATTATAGATATAATGTGAACTAAGAATAAAAAATTACTAAAAAAAGATTATAAATCTAATGATTTAAATCACTGAACAGACTATTTTAATTTAGCAAGATTATATGCCAACTCCAAACTCCTTTTATAGCCTTCAACAGTCTGATCACGACTTGTATCAATAAATATCTCATCTATTCCAAGTGTTACAGCGCCATAGCTAGGCCATTTATCAAGAAGAACAAGAGCCCTGAACATTATATTTCCAAAAATCCCATCACCTGCTAGGAGTATGTTGAACTTATCATTGATTGCCTGCTCAAGGAGAATATAATAGTTTTTTATCTGGTAGTTTTTAGAAACATCCTCGCTGCTGTTGTCAAAATTGTCAAGGGAATTGAATCTTTCCTCTAAAAGTCGAGTGAGCTCTTCAGACTCCTTCAGGCTTTTATCTATTCTCTCGCTTCTTCCATAGTCATCCTTTCTCCCTTCAGCAAGAACAGCTATCTTTGGAGTCTTTCCAAGAGATTGAATAAAATTGGCAGACTGGATGGCTAAAGTGATCTTCTCATCTATGTTTTTGCCTTCATCTATTCCAACAGGAGAAAGCAAAAACTCATAGGAGTCATTAAAGTTAGGGTCATTGGATGTGTTTACATAAGTGGCTCTGTTTACTTCACAGTCAGACTTATATTGCTTTATTAATTTGATTACTTTTGAAGCCTTTAGAGAGCCTCTTACCACCGCACCAACATTAGAATCTTTAAATGCATCAAATAAGTC
This sequence comes from Methanobrevibacter ruminantium M1, assembly GCF_000024185.1. NCBI lineage: Archaea > Methanobacteriati > Methanobacteriota > Methanobacteria > Methanobacteriales > Methanobacteriaceae > Methanobrevibacter > Methanobrevibacter ruminantium. Next base: position 1,316,972 of record NC_013790.1, on the reverse strand, counting down.
ATCCTCATTGTCTACAAGTTGGATATTTAAGTCATCTATTGATTCCAGTTGCCTTGAGGCCAATATGATGTTTTCATTTTCACCTAAGCCTGCTACTATATTAATCATAATAGTTGATTTATTTATTATTTGATTTATAGTTTTATGAAAATAATTAGAAACTGATAATTGAAAATAAGAATTATTTAAAGAAAAATGATTTAACAATAAATAAAAATAAAGAAATAAGAGATTTAATTAAAAGAATGATTAAATAATAAATAGAAAGAAAAAAATAGATTTTAGGTAAAGCATTACCTAAATAAAAATTTTGGTCTAAGGTTTTTTGGCCGAAGGCCAAAAAAGCTTGCTAGAAGAGCTTACCTAACTCATAAGCTTCTTCTAATTTGTCTTTTTGCTCTTCAGCGACTATACCTGCAGGGCCAGCGCTTCCAGCATCTACATGACCGATGACATCATATCCCATAAAGGTGAATGGGGAGAATTTGGTTAATTCAATATAGTCTTTGTAAGTGCCTTCAGGTTGGTTTTCAGTGAAGATAAGTGCTGCTTTGCCTCCAAGACTCTTATCAGGGTTTTGTCCGATTGCATAGAAACGATCGATAATGAGTTTTCCTTGAGCGGACATTTGACCATAGTAGATAGGGGTTGCAAAGATTACGCCATCTGCATCTACCAATGCGTTGATTATTTCATTTCCGTCGTCTTCACGTACGCAGTCAGGGTTTTCAGCACAGAACATGCATGCCTTACATGGAGCGATGTCACATTTTTCAAGGAAGTATTTAACTACTTCATGACCGTTTTCCTCTGCTCCTCTAATCATTTCATCCATAAGGACGTCACAGTTTCCACCTTTACGTGGACTTGCCAATAATGCTATAATTTTCATTTTTAATCCTCCAAAACGTAAAATAATATTTAAATAATGAAAAAAATAATCTATTATTTAAATAACTATTATAATATTTATTTTAGCTTATTTATAAGTCTTTTCAAAACTTAAAACATTTTTAAACGAGCTAAGTTTAATTAGGGGTTAATAATAGTTAAAATAACTACTTTCACCACCATTCAAAATAACTTTCTTTCAAGAAAAAATATCATTTTCTTTATTCAGTATCAGCTAATCCAAATCATTGATGGCTGTTCCCTTGGTTTCAGGGAATACCCATATCCAAATTCCAACAAGGAACGCGAATATTGCCGCTATTGCGATTCCATAACTTAAGTCATAGTAGGCCCCAACGAAAGTGATTATCATAGGAGTGATGAATTGAACTCCCCTTGCAAGGTTAAACACAGTTCCAACTCCAGTATTTCTTATCTTTGTAGGGAATAGCTCTGAGAATAGAGAACCGAATCCTCCAAAGAATCCTGTTCCGAATCCTGTAAGGAACATGAATACCATTATAAGGTCTGGGACCTTATCTATCTGATTCCAGCATATTGTTATCATTGCAATGCTTATTCCCATGATGAAACTGTAGATAGTGAATGCAGGACGCCTTCCTATTCTTTCAGCTACAAAACCAAATGTTGTGTATCCTGTAAAGTCACCGCACTGAATCAGTATGATTCCAAGGGAGGTTGTAACCATTGCAAGGCCCCTCTCCTCTGCCAGATAGGTTGGAAGCCAGGAATAGGTAAACCAATATGCAGACATACCGAATATGCACAATACCAAGGATATAAGGAATATCTTTCTGTATTCCTTTGAAACAAGTTGCTTGAACTCCTGAAATATGTTCTTGTTTACAAAATCATCCTTATTTTTAATCCAGACATCGGATTCCTTAAGATATCTTCGAATAAGGATAATGGTGATTGCCGGAATGATGGAAACCAAAAATGTCATTCTCCAGCCAATAATAGGGCTTATCATTCCACCTACTATTGAAGCCAATATGACTCCAACAGGAGCTCCTGATTGCATGAAAGCTCCAAACTTGGCCCTTAGATTATCAGGGAATGTCTCGCTTATATAGATTTGGCCTGTAGCCCATTCTCCTCCGACTCCCAATCCAGTGATGAATCTGAATAGAACCAGAGAATAGAATGACCATGAGAATGCACATAGCAGTGTCCCTATCGAATAGACAAGAATTGTCCATTCCAATACCTTCTTACGACCATACTTATCACCTAATGCTCCAAAAATGATTCCCCCTAATCCTGTAGCAAATAGGGACAATCCTAAGCATAATGCAAGCATTTCGGCATTTATATGTAAGCTGGATTGAAGCTGTGAAATCAAAAAGGTAAATAGGACAAGGTCATAGAAATCAAAGACCCAACCGGCCCAACTTAAGCCAAAAATCATATAATGATCCTTAGAAAGCTTTGTCTGTTCATTCATTAACATAATTTTACACCTATAGTTTAAAAATTAAAAAAAAGATTATTACTATGTATATTTTAGTAAAATGTATTATTTATTTTTATTCAAATTAAAGAATGATTATTCATTATTGAAAATAAATAAAATTTAGAAAAATAGAAATAAAGAAATTGAATAACTAAAAAATTTTTTCATGCTGATTAAAAAAAAAAAACTATTGGATGAGAATATTAACCTATATTCTTTTCTCCAATATAATAAAAGCCATTGGAAGTATGTCCATTCATTGTAGGATATATCTGACGCTCATATTCCCTTTTTTCAAATGAGTCAAATAGCTTAAAGATATAAGATTCATCGAAATGGCGTAAAGTAGCTCCTTCTGGAAGCTTGAAAGCACCATAAACTCCCAATTCATCTTTATATTCATCATATCTCTTCAGATTCCTTTCATCATCATTCAATAGGAAATCATTCAGATATAATATGCCTCCAGGCTTCAATACCCTATATATTTCATCAATGAGAGCCTTTTGCTCTTCATCATCTATAATTGCAGTTAGAACTGCAAATAGAATGATTCCATCTACGCTGTCATCATCAAGATCGATTGTGTCGGGATCTTTTATTCTCAAATCCAAATCAGGATTTTCATTCTTTCCCCTTTCTATCATCTTTTCTGAAATGTCATAGCCTCTAAGATTTCTATATCCGTTATCCTTTAGCTCCCTTAAGGTTCTGCCATAGCCGCAGCCTATATCCACAATAAAATCATCTTTATTTAGATAATTTTCCAATATTTCAGGATGAAATGGAGTTGTAAATTCCTTTTTATCTGCTATGCTGTTCCAATAGTCCTTTTGGTTCATTAAATCAATCCTAATTTAAGTAATAATTTTTTAAAATTAAAAATATTATATGAGAATAATTAAAAAATGTATAAAAAAATCAGTTCAAATAATAAAAAAATAAAATTAGACATGGAATAAAAAATAAAAAAAAAAGTTATGAGCAATCTAAATAATCAGATTACCCAAACATGGCTTGCAAGCCTTTAGAAGCGAGCAATTCCATAAAAGACCCTTCAGGATACATTGCAATATTTCCGGCTGTATATTCGCTTACAGCAGCATTAATCATCTTATCCCTTTTATCAGGGTCTTTAGCCGCTTGCATCAATGCATTTACAATAACCATTACAGAGTCTCCTCTGGTCATTCCCATGGTATTCTGCTCTTCCCTGATGAAATCAATACCGGATGCATTGACTTCCTCACCGTTATACTTTAAGGTACCTGCAGCTGAGATGATGTTATCAATGGCCTGACTGTTAACTGCAATAACTGCATCACAGGAATAATTTGTATTATATTCAAGAATCTCCTTTGCATATTGCATGCACTGCTGTTTGTCTTCCCAATAGAAGCAATCGTGCAAGAGCAGTTTTTCCCCTGCACCCATAGCCTGATACTCTTCCGGTTCGGCTATAGACGGATGGACCATTCCATGCGGATAAATCGGAGTATAATTAGTAATTCCTCCATCATTCATATGTACTAAAAAGGCCATATCAACTGCCCCCATTCCTGGTCGAGGCTCACTTTCGTCAATTGCACAAACTAAAATGTCTTTATCACCTGATGATAATTTTTCACCACCAAACATACTGCCGAAAAGAATAACGGCAATACCTATTATGATAACTATTAAAATCGCAATTATTAACTTTGATCTTCGATTCATAATCTCTCCCTTTGTTAATTTTAAGAATATGAACAATAAATATGATTCATAAAAAAATTATACATTAAAATGTATATCAAAAATATTACTGTTTTTATATTTAAAATTTATTCAATATATTATTTTCCATTAGCTTAAATTTGAAAAAAAGGACTTAATTAAGATTTAACCACTTGTAATATATATCCTGTTACAAGCATAGAATAAAAAAAAATTTTGGTCAAGGTTTTTGGCCGAAGGCCAAAAAAGCTTGGTTATAGTTGCCAAGCAACCTTCAACGCATTTTCTATCCCTTGAGCAGTCTTATCCAAATCCTCCTCTGTGTGAGCACCTGATATGAAATTGCACTCAAACTGACTAGGTGGGATAAATACGCCATTCTTTAAAAGTTCTCTGAAGTAAACCAGAAATCTCTTTGCATCTGACTTTTTAGCTATCTCATAATTGACTACAGGCTCTGGATTGAAATAGATCTGGAACATTGAAGCAAGCCCCACTACCTGAAGGTCAAGATTCAAGTCTTCAACAATATCTGATATGTTTGTTCTTAAATAATCTCCCTTTCGAGCAAGGTTTCCATAGAACTCATAATCCAGTTTATTAAGGGTGGAAAGACCTGCTTGAATGGATATAGGGTTTCCACTGAAGGTTCCTGCCTGATAGACTGGCCCTGCAGGTGCAATCAAGCTCATGATTTCCTTTTTACCTGCATATGCGCCGATAGGGAATCCTCCGCCAAGAACCTTAGCAAAGGTAACGAGGTCTGGCTTTACTCCATAATACTCTTGAGCCCCTCCGCGGGAGACCCTGAATCCTGTGATGACCTCATCAAATATTAAAAGGATGTCGTTTTCTTCAGTGATTTCCCTTAGGAACTTTAAATATTTAACATTAGGCTCTACACAGCCGATATTTCCCATTACAGGCTCTACAATAATACAAGCTATGTTTTCCCCTTCTTCATCAATAAGCTTTGTTAATGCCTCAACATCATTGAATGGAACTGAAAGGGTGTTTTTAGTGGTGTCCTCTGGAATTCCTGCTGAATCAGGAAGACATGCAGCGCCTGAACCAGACTTTACAAGGACATAGTCATGAGCACCATGATATGACCCTTCGAACTTGACAATCTTATTTCTGCCTGTAAATCCTCTTGCAAGGCGAATGGCTGCCATTGTGGCTTCAGTCCCTGAGTTTACAAAACGAACCATCTCGGCACATGGAACCCTGTCGATAACTTCCTTAGCCAATTTGACCTCATTTTCAGTTGGAGCTCCGTAAGCGGTTCCCATCTTCATCTGATTATATACGTCTGCCATCACATCATCGTCGCTATGGCCCAATAGAATAGGCCCATATGCCAAACAGTGGTCTACATAGTCGTTTCCTTCTGTATCGATGATATGAGAGCCTTTAGCTTCTTTTACAAAAAATGGATAAGGTTCAAATGCACGCACTGGAGAGTTAACCCCTCCTGGAATAATAGTTTTAGATTCAGCAAATAATTCTTTAGGATTCATGATATTTAGTCCTTTAATTTAATTTAGTTTTAATTAATCTTATTTTTAGTTTTATTGATTTATATATTTTTTAATTAATTGTGGCATATTTTGTTCGTATACATAAAAATAGTTATAAAAAAAGAAAAAGAGGGCAAACCTATGAAAAAAATAAGTTATAATAAAGTTAAATAAAAAAAGAAAAAATAAAATAGATATTTAAAAAAATAAGTTATAATAAAGTTAAATAAAAAAAGAAAAAATAAAATAGATATTTAAAAAAAATAAGTTCTAATAAAGTTTTAAAAAAAGAAAAGACGATATAAAGCAAAGTAGAGATAAAAATTTTGGTCAAGGTTTGCGGCCGAAGGCCCGGAAAAGCTTGAGTTTATTGCTCAATAATCTGCTCATCAATCGCCATACCAAAATGTCTGGCGCTGTCGTCAATAAATCCTTTGACTTTCATTCCCTTCTCCAAATTAGAAACAGAAATAGGCTCTCCATTCTCATCGACTAATCTTATGGTTTCAGCATTCTGAACTAATGACTTTATCTTCATGCCATCATATTCCGCTTCCAAAAGGAGCAAAGGTCTTTTTTCTATCTTGGATCTGCCGACAATTGATGTCTTGGTCTTTCCATCCTTATCAACGATTAAGACTTCATCGCCAGTTACAAGCTCAGAGAGATAACGTGTCTTGTTACCTGGAACCATAACATAAGCTTGCACAGGACCTGCATTCACTCTGAAAGGCCTTGATGCCACATATTCGCTTTCAAGGCTTTCGCTATGGATGAAGAACATAGCCTTTGAATATGAGCCGATAAGCATTCCCTCTCCAGGTCTCATCATGGTTGTTGTATCGATGCAGACCCTATCGCCAGAGCCTACAGGCTCAACATTGGTTATTGTCAAGTCCTTTAATTCATAGCTTTCAGTTGAAAGCTCGTCTATCAGACCTGCAATGTCCTTTATCTGTGCAAAGTCACGTGCTTCAAATATGACACCGTCAGTGCCCACTTCCAATGTTTCCATTGCAACTTGAGCGTCATCTGCATTGCTAACAGCAGCAAGAAGCTTGACGTCTTCCTTCTGAAGATCTGCTATGATATTTTCAAGAGGAATTACAGTCCAGTCTGTTCCAACAAGGATTATATAATCAACAACCTTACCTAAGACTACAGCCAATTGCTCATGGAGCTTGTCTGTAATGATTATATAGGCACATACTGTCTTTCCACTGTTTTTAGCTTCCTTTGCTTTTGCTAAGTCTGATGACTCATTTAGATTGTCTTTAAGCTCAAGGGTGCCGTCTCCTTCACCGTCTATTCCAACTAAATATACATCAGCGTCTTCCTCTGTGGAAATGATGTTAAAGTTACCTACCTTTCTAATGTTTTCACTGTCTTCAAGGTCAAGAACATGGTCTATTCCTGATTCAAGTGCAGTTGTGATTAATTCTTTCTTATCGTCCCATGATGTTTTCGGGGACATAATCCAAGCGAATTTATTTGGCAATGGTTAATCTCCTTTGATTTTTATAAAAAATAAATATAAATTAATTTCTAATTCCATAAAGACTAAATTTCAGTCTTAAAATTATTTAAGAAGTTTTAAAATAAAAAATTAAATTAATTTCAATCCATAAATTTTTGAAATTTTAAAATCTAAATTTAATTTCAATCCATAAATTTATTTGAGGATTTTTAAAGCTTCTTCTACATCCATATCATTGTGAACTACTTCAGAAATTGCTTTAGTGATCTTTCCAGGTTCTTGAGCTTGGAAAAGGTTTCTTCCGAATGCTACACCTGCTCCTCCCACTTCAAGAGAATCTCTTACCATTTCTAAAAGTTCCCTATCAGTGTCTATCTTAGGACCCCCAGCAATTACTACAGGAACCAATGCTCCTTCCACAACTTCCCTAAATGAGTCTGGGTCACCGGTGTAATTGGTCTTGACAATGTCTACGCCAAGTTCAGAGCCTACACGTGCAGCATGCTTTACCATTTCAACATCGTGTTCGTTCTCTACCTTCTGTCCCCTTGGGTACATCATTGCAAGAAGAGGAATTCCCCAGTAGCTGCAGGTTTCAGAGATTTCTCCAAGTTCCATTAGCATTTCAGGTTCGTTTTCAGAGCCTATGTTAACGTGTACGCTCACTGCATCTGCTCCAAGCTGAATTGCCTTTTCAACAGTTGTTACAGTTACCTTATTGTTTGGATCAGGGCTGAGGGAGGTACTTGCTGACAAGTGGACAATAAGTCCTATGTCCTTTCCGTATCCTCTGTGTCCTTGCTCTACAATACCCTTATGCATCAATACTGCATTGGCTCCACCTTGGGAGATTTCTTCAATGGTCTTATCCATATTTATGATACCTTTGATTGGTCCGCTGGACACTCCATGGTCCATAGGAGCAATTACGGTTCTTCCGGTTTTTCTATTGAAAATTCTTTCTAAACGAATTCTTTTACCTATATTTGTTGTCATAAGATTAGTCTCCTATATTTTTTTATAAAATAATTATATTAAAATTTTTATAACATTTTAAATTATATAGATAATCTTTATTAAAACTATTGTTTTATCCGGTTTTTTATTTTAAAACCGGTGATAAAACTATAAAAAAATGTTATCTGATGTATATTTTTATACATTGTTGTATTTTTTTATGCTATGAATATAATTTATAGTTTTTATTATATAAATCTAATGATGGAAAAAGAAAAAAATTATTCAAATTAAAGTAAACCCTATGAAATAAATAATAAACTGACCCTAATCCAAGTAAACTATATAAAATAAATAGTAAACCAACCAAAACCAAAGTAAACCATATGGAATAAATAGTAAAAAAATGATTAAAAAAAGGCAGTAAATTAACTATATATTATAAATAGTAAACCAAAACACTTAAAATTTTAAATAGTAAACTATACATTAAAATTAGCCAATAATACTTTTCAAATGCTCTCAAAATCCATATATAAAGAAAAAAACAGAATAATATTGTAGCAAGTTTAGAATGGATTTTTTCTGAAGAATCTTTCCTAAGGGATTAAATCCTAAAGGGAACTTTCCAAGGAATTTATCCTAAAACTGTTATAGGGGGTGATATATATTATAGCGGAGAAAGAGATACAAACTCTAATGCCTATTATCTCATTGATGATAAGCACAATTAGTTTGTATCTCCAAATCAAATGGAGAGACTAATTCTCTCCTTTGATTTTTTATTTCTCTTCTATTATATATAAATATTCGCTTTTTAAGAAAAAAAGATAAAATATAAAAAGAAATTAGAAATCATATAAAAATATTTGTTCAAAATAATTTTAAAGGAAAATCAAGATTAAAAAAGAAAAAATACGATAAACAAAACATATAGATTATTAAACTAAAACAAACATATAGATATCTAAAAAGAAAAATGAGGAATTTGATGAAAGCAAATGAAAAAGAGACAATCAGAAGCTTTTTAGCAATTGAACTTGACGAAAGCCTAGTGCCACCAATATTAGACGTTCAAGGGGATTTTAAAAAGACAGACACCAAGATCAAGTATGTTCCCGCTGAAAACATGCATTTTACATTAAAGTTCTTTGGAAACATCGATGAGGATATAGTAGAGGACATAAGTGGTGCAGTTGAAAAGATAATAAAGAACTATTCTTCATTTGAACTTAAGATAGAAAACTGCGGATGCTTTCCAAATCAGAAGGTAATAAAGGTTCTCTGGCTTGGAATAGATAAGGATTCCAAGATAACAGACCTTCAAAAGGAGCTTGATAAAGAGTTTAAAAAGCTTGGATTCAAAAAGGAGAGAAACTACATTTCACATCTTACAATAGGAAGGGTAAAAAGCCCTAAAAACAAGAATGAGATAAGGGATGTGATTGAAAAGAATAAGAATATAAAAATAGGATCCATGACAGTGAATAGGGTATGTCTTAAAAAGAGCACATTGACACCTCAAGGACCTATTTATGAGAATATAAGAGTGTTTGACTTGGAATAAGTCAATTTAAATTTAAATCTGTTAAAAAATAAAAGATGACTTGGAAAAAGTCAAAATTTACTTTATTTTCATCTAATAACATAATTTTTAATTTTAATGCAAGATATGCACATCATTTAAGTCAATTTCATCAAGGCTATGTGGCTTAGGCTGGCCATCAGCCATTCCAAGAGCCAATATGCCAACTATTCTAAAGTAGTCGTCAAGCCCAAGAATCTCTCTTGCAAGTTCCTCAGACCACTGGCCATCCTTAGACTTTCTAAGATGCATCTGAACCCAGCAGCTTCCGACATCCTGCTCTGCAGCCATTAGATGCATGAATGCAAGTGCAATGGAGGAGTCCTCAATCCAAGTGTCTGATACATTTGGATTGGCAATTACTGCTATAGCTTGCTTTGCACCCTTTAAGAGCTCTGCACCATGCTCTTTAGAATTTGCCAATTCCACCAAGGAATCCTTATCATTTATAAGAAGAAAACTGCAAGGCTTTCTGTTTCTGCTTGTTGGAGCAAGCATACCTGCCTGCAATATTTTATTTAGCTTTTCTTCCGGAATCTCTTCATCTGTATATCTTCTTACACTTCTTCTTTTAAGCATCACATCTAATAAATCCATAAAATCACCTTAATTATAAAATAAAATTATTTTCTTAAAATAAGCTATTAAAAATAAACAAACCATCAATAAGTCTCATAATGTATTCTGCTTTCATCAAAACGACTTTCTCCATGATAATCCTCTGTAGGATATCCTAAAACAATGACAGAGTAAGGATAAACATTATCTGGAATATCAAAATGCTCTTTAAGATAATTCACCCTTTCCTCATTAGGATATGTTCCAAGCCATACAGCCCCAAGGCCTTCTTCAACTGCCTGCAATAGTATATTCTCAGTGCATGCTCCCATATCCTGCTCAACCCAACAGTAATCATCAAACTTATCAGTGTATTTTTTGTTGAATAATGTGATTATGCAGCAGGTTGATGTTTTGGCAGGCTTTGAATAGAGGCTCATATTCTCTATTGTCTTTATGGAATCCTTATCCCGGACCACAATAAATTCCCATGGCTGTGAATTGATGGCAGATGGAGCCTGCATTCCTGCCCTTAGAAGCCTTTCTATCTTTTCATCTTCTATTGGCTTATCTAAAAACTTTCTTATGCTTTTTCTTTTAAATATTGCATTCATTTAAACACCCTAAAATTTTATCAAAGAAATAATAGCCCTTGTTTTGTTAATTTAACTTTTAACTTATTTTATTTATTTTATTTATTTTAACTCTCCTAGTTCATTAAAAACTTCAAATAATTATACAATACAAATATTACTAAAATCAAAGCTATAAACGCTTGAATATAAAAGAGATAATTCAAAATATCAAGTCCAAAGAACTTATAGGCCTCCCCTGTAGCTATTGCGCTTATTACAAATGGAAATGTAAAGGCTGAAAAGCTTGGCATAAACTTCAATCTTTCAATTATTATAAACTTGAATGCTTGAATTATTGCAAAAATATAAAAAATAACTGCCCCTATGTAGATAATGCTTAGAAAAGTGCCGTTTATTGTCATAGCATTCACGTATCCTACAATAAGGATTGATAAAATTGCAGCATAAATGCAAATGAATGGCTTATTTTGATCGTCTATTTGTTTAAAATTAATGTATCTGTAGGAGACCAGAACCAATGTTGGTATCATCAATATAAATCCTATTCCAAAGAAAATGAATCCATATTTTGAGAGGCCATGGGCTGGAGCTGTAATTGCAGCCATGGTAATTCCAATATAGACGATCCACCAAGTTGCATAGACATCTTCAATATTGAAATTGTTAAGCACATAGTTGTTTGTAAAGAACAAAATAATGGATAGGTGAATTATTATTCCTAAAATCCATATCACAAAGGCAATATCTTGTGACAATGGCAGGAATAAGGGCTTTAGATATGTGCTCCAAAGCATAAGAGCCATTGAGAATGTACCGAATGTGCTTAATGGAATCAGATTGTTCAGCTCATTGAAAAAGTCATTGAAATGAAAAACAAGCTTTAGCAATACCATAAATATTAAAATAGAGCCGATTATGAAGAATATGGCGCTGAAATCAGCGAATATCTTTCCAAGTGAAAGAATGGCCAATATCAATCCGGTTATTGCCAAAGGCAGATTTTTTATAATATTCATAATATTAGTTTAAGAAAAGAGGATAATAAAAGTTTTGAATAAATTAATGAATCCTTGAATCTGTAATAGATTAAAACCTAAAAAACAAAAAATAAGAGGGTCCGCCAAAAAGCTATTTTTTTAAAAAAGTTTAAAATTTTCAATTTTTTAAGTTATTTATTTTAGTTATTTTTTTAAAATTCGATGTTTTTTCTATTGTTTTCTTTTAATTTTGGTGCTTGCACCTTGAAAAAATTTTTTACTTGTTAATTATTCTTTAAATATGAAATAAAGCAATAATATTATAGTAAACTTTATATACTACTTTAAACATAAATAATATCAACAAAGGGTTAATATTTTGGTGTTATTTATGGTTAAAAGAATTCCTGATGAAGAACAAATAAAATTAGGCATTAGAACTTTAGATTTTAACATTCCAGAGGATCATATTTCTCGTTTTGTTGTGGATTTCATTGACGAATATTATCCTCTTTTAGGAATCAAAGAAAATAAAAAGAAGAAAGGGCGTGACAGTTTTCCTGTGAAAGAGATGTTAAAATTGCTTATTTATGCTAAAATCGAGCATATTGATAGTATGAGATTCTTAGCAGACATGGTAAAATATCATGACGTATATAAATTCGTTGGAAATGGAATTTGTCCTTCAGAACGATCATTACAACGATACAGAGAAAAATACGGCAAATATTACAATGAATTGTTAAAAGCAACCTTAAAAAAAGCTTCAGATGTGGATTACACTGATTTCAACGAAGTTTCCATTGACGGAACCATCAAAAAAGCATACAATTCAAAAAATAAAGTGATCACAGAAAAAGAAACTGAAATATTAACCCGTTACTTCGAAGGAGGCCGTGTAAGTCAGGAAGAGCTAGATAAACTCCATAAACCGGCCCGAGAGATTCTTGAAAATAAAAAAATCAGCAACCAAGAAAAATTATACCTCTTGGATGACATTAAAACACAATTCACACTGTCTGGTCAAAAATCAGTGCCAGTAACCGACATAGAAGCACGTTGGATGAAAAGCAAGAAAGGAAACTCACAAATAAGCTATAATATCCAATCTGCAGTCGATTACGATACAAAAATGATTTGTGCAATAAACGTCGTACAAGCCCCTACAGACCATTACCAATTGCCAAAAATCGTAGATAAGGCAATAAACAACACAAACGTAATACCAAGATTCGTATTGGCAGATACAATCTATCTGAATGAAGAAAGCTTATCATATCTTGCAGATAATCAAATAAATGGAGTTATACCAGATAGAAAGCAATCCAAGGAAAAAATCGGAAGATTGAACAAGAACCCATATCACAAGGATCACTTCAAATACTTCCCTGAAATTGATGCATTTGAATGTCCAGAAGGCCAAATAATGTATTTTTTCAACAAATACACTGAAAAAAATGATGATTTGGACAAGCCAGACAAAATTAAGCGTTTATATTCCAATTATGGTGCTTGTAAGGCTTGCAATTGCCGTGAAAACTGCCTTTCATCCACCCAAACCCACAGAACAATCACCGAATATGGCGGAAGTTTAAAGAAAGCAATGTGGGAAAAAATGGAAACAGAGGAATATAAGGAAGAATATGCAAAAAGGTCATCTGTCGAAGGACCTTTTGGCATTTTAAAGGAACAATTCCATATAGAAAGCGAAGTAGTGATAGGAAAAACAAAGACAGAAGAAAGAATACTATTAGATGCCGTGGCTTATAATTTAATACGATTATTTAACTTAGAACAAGAAATAAAAAATGATAAAGAAGATATAGTTGATTTCTGTGAGAAAATTTCTGTCCAAGAGAAATTAGAGGTCAGAGCAACCATATTTTAACTGGTGTTGTCAAAATTTTATTTTGGCGGACACCCATAATTAAGAAAAAAAGACTGATTATGAAAATTAGACCTGTAAATTAAAATATAAAAAAAATGAATAAAAAAAAAGAAATTAAAAGAATGAATAAATAAAAATTTTAATCAAACTTTTTTTAAAAGTTTGACTTATTCATCCAATTTAGGAATTCCAGTAATTCTAAGACCACCGTAATGGGATTTGTATTTTATGTTTAATCCAATTAAAAGTGGAGTGATCTTTTCAATGATTCTGGATTTTTCTAAAATTCCTGTGTCGATTGTTCTGACACCTGGAATCTTGTTGATGAGCTCTGCTGCAATTTCCTTAGCTTCCTTGTCATCTCCGGCAATCAAACAGTCACAGTCAATGTCTTCTGGAATGTTGGATAAGTGAGAGTTACTTATGTTACAGAATGCGCAGATAACTTTTGCTCCGGTTCCATCAAGAATGCTTGCAGTACGTTCTGCTGCGGAACCTTCCATTAGGTCTATGAATCTGAATGGTTTACCTCCGATTGCAGTTTCTAAAGGTACAGTAGCATCTAATACAATCTTGTCAGTACAAAATTCCTTAATTCCTTCAACAGTTGGCTTTTGTGCTGCAAGAGGTACTGTAAGGATTAAGATGTCACCTTCTTTAGCTGCATCTTCGTTAGCTAAACCTTTTATGTTTAAGTCATAGTCTGCATATTTTTCTTTTGCTTCTGCAACAACATCTAATGCTTTTTCTTCTTTACGAGAACCAACAATAACTTCTACACCTTCAATTGCTAATCTAAGAGCAATTCCTAAACCTTGTGGACCAGTTCCACCAATTACACTAACTATCATAGTATATCTCCTAAAATATCAGAATTTATATAAAATCTATAAAAATTCGTTATTCTTATTTATATAAGAAAATATTTATAAATCTTTCTTTTTATTTAAATTTTTTATTGTTTAACTTTGTAATGTTTAGTAAAAAATAAGTTTTAATGAACATTTGATTAATATTTTATTAATTTTATATAATTTTGTAAAATTTAATATTTGAAAAAAAATAATATAGTCATTAAATTAGAAAAAAATAGGACAGTTTAATAAAATCGATATAATTATTAGCAAAATCCCAATAGAATAAAAATCATCAATAGTTTAAACAAATGAGTAATAATTATTTAAAAAAATATAAAAAGAATAAAAATTAAGAAGAAAAATTATAAAAAATGAGAATTGAAAAAAATTAAAAAAAAAGAATTAAAAAAATAAGAAAAAAATTATAAAAAAAGAGAATTAAAAAAATAAGAAAAAAAATTATAAAAAAAGAGAATTAAAAAAATAAGAAAAAAATTATAAAAAAAGAGAATTAGAAAAATAAGAAAAAAATTATAAAAAAAGAGAATTAAAAAAAGGAAAAAAAGAATTGAAAAAAAAATAAGAAAAAAATTATAAAAAAAGAGAATTAAAAAAAAGAAAAAATTAATAAAAAGGCCTATCCATACTCGTAGAAACCTTTTCCTGCATTGATACCTGTTTCACCAGCATCTATTTTCTCTTTAAGCTTTGCAGCTATTTTTCCCTGGGTTGTCTCAGGGTCATTTGACCTAGGATCCATAATTACAATATTATATGCTGTTACAAGCCCAACGACATCCAATATTTGGAAAGGACCGTTAGGTGCACCTGTAGCAAGCCTCCAAGTCAAGTCGATTGTTTCAGGATCTGCAACCTCATTTGCCCATAATGCCTGACCTGCAGATAGGAATGGAACCAGCAAAGAGTTCAATACATAGCCTGGCTGTTCCTTCAATACCTTAATCGGAACCATATTGATGTCCTCTGCAAATTCAACAATTGCATCGAAGTATTCCTGTTTGGTTCCAGGATGAGGCATCACTTCAGCAGTGTTTTGAGCCCAGATGTTATTTGCAAAGTGGAATGCAAGATACTTTTCAGGACGTCCTGTGTGTTCAGCAAACATGCTTGGAAGCAAGGTAGATGAGTTTGTTACCAGAATTGTCTTTTCTGGAAGGTATTTTCTCAATTCCTCATAGAAGGCTATCTTTTGATTAGGGTCTTCTGCAATTGCTTCAATGACAAGGTCTGCATCATCAGCTGCTTCTTCATAGCTTGTAGTAAGTGTCAAGCTATCAAAAGCCTTTTGAGCCTGCTCCTTTAAGCTGTCAATTTCCTCATCACTTAGGTCTGCTGTTTTGCTTAAACCTCTGCAATATGCAGACTTATCAGTCTTCATTGCTTCAAGTGTACTTAAATAGATGTTCAAGAGCCTTTCAAACTTAGGTTTTGCCCTTTCGATTGAACCTTCGCTTCTAAGCCAAACTGTTACATCAAATCCACAGAATGCAGATTGATAAGCAATTTGACTGCCTAATACTCCTCCACCAGCTACAACTACTTTTTTTATGCTCATTTAAATCACCAGAAAATCAATAATAAACTATGCTATTTATTAAAATATATTAGTTTACTTGTATACTATTTTATTGATTAAAATATTTAAATCTTATTAAATAATTTTAAAATAATTGAATAAAATTAGATAAATATTTGAAAAAACTAAATGAACATATTATATGCTAAAAAAAAGACTTAAGAATTAAAATTGAAATTGAATTAAAATAAGTTATATTCAAAATAGAAAAAAAACAGAAAAATAAGATAAAATCAAAAAAAGATAAAAAAAAATAAAAAAAAATAGATTTAAAAGATTATAAACCTATTTTCTAACTCTTAAAGTACCAAGTCCAATGATGGAAAGGGACATTAATAAAACTACTAATGGATTTCCAGTAGGATATTTGCTAAGAGCTACTTTATTTGAACTATCTGCTTGAGATGAACCTGCTGCTTGAGAATCATCTGTTGAACCAGGTTCCTGTGGATTCATAAGAGCACCGTGGTGATAAGGATTGTCATCATCCTCAGATTCAGGTTCCTGTGGATTCATTACAGCACCATTATGATAAGGATTGTCATCATCTTCACCAGATCCAGGTTCCTGTTCATTCATTACAGCACCATTATGATAAGGATTGTCATCTTCTGCATCTTCCGCTGCAATGACAGATATGGAACTGAAAGCAACAATCAAAATTACAAAAATTGCAATTAAACTCTTGTTAAATTTCATTGATTTTCCTCCTTAATTATTATAGTACTATTTTTAAATAAACTAAAAAATAAACATTTCTAAATTTCGTTAAGTATTAATTTAATAATTAATTAAAAAAAGGATATAAATTATAAGATAATTAAAAAGAATAAAAATATCGTTAAAAATCAAAAATAAACTGAAATGAAGAAGGAAATATTTAAACTAATTTTTCATTATTCAACTCAGCTGATTTAAAAGCCAAGGCCTTAAAAGTCTTTAAAAACTCAGGAGAAAGCTCATCCAAACCCATTCTCTTTTCCCAATCTTGATTTATGTCATTTATGATTGGAATAAGATCCTCTCCTTTCTTTGATAAAGCAAGCACATTATGCCTTTTATCGATAGGGGATTTCTCCCTTATGACTATGCCATTAGATTCTAATTTCTTTATGGCTTTGGTTATGGCTCCTTTTGTTAGATATAAACTATCTGATAAGTCCTTTTGATTAAGATTCTCTTCACTATCTATTTTTAAAATGCACAATACCTGTATCAAATTTAAGTCATACTCTGCCAAGAGATTATTAAGATAGGTCTTATGGTTCTTTTGAAAAATAAACAAAAGGTCTCCTAAACGGTCATAATTATAAACAGTCGTATTAAATTCTTTTTCAGTATTCATCAATTAATATATATTTAATCAATTATTTAAAAATAACTCATTTAAGAACTTAGATGAAAATAAAAAAGATGCTTAAAAAAAGATAAAAAAGGGAAAATAAAAGAGAAATTTAAAGATTTAAACTTAAAAAAGATAAATAGACTTTAAAAGATTAGATTAAAAAAAAGAATATGGGTTAAATAGACTTTAAAAGATATTTAAAAGCCATTGAATTTAAAAAAAAAACATTTAAGACTGATTACCTTTTAAGATACTGGCCTGGCCTTAATAAATCATCTAAAGTATTTAAAAACTCCCTTTGATCTGCTTCATCACAAATGAATTGATCAATATTTTCTAAAAACTCATCAATCTCACAAAGGGTATGGGTGCTGCTAATAGCTTTTCTTAAATTCTTTCCAACCTTAATCTCATGAATATTATCCTTTTCAAGCAAGTGTTTAACCAATTCCTTAGCTGTAACGAATTGACGCTCCCTGTCAAAGACAATGAATTCCCCTTTATGATATAGAGACTCTTGGGACCATTTGGCTGAAAAGTTATTAAATGCAAGCTTATTCCAAACCTTAGGACCTTCATGAACGTAATATTTGCTTTGCTTGAATACATTTAGCTCAATTATGAAGATGACGAGATTTTTTTCATCAGTCCAATAGTCATAGCTATAAACTGAAAAGTCTTCAGATTCCAGCTTATGGGATATTGATTCAACTGTCTTTAAAAGCTGAGGATGAAGAGCATCTGCATTCATTTCTGGAATTGGGAAACTGATGACTAAAGTTTGAGTTTCTCGGTCTTTAAACTCATCCAATATGTCATCTGATATTTCTTTAACTGATTTGTCCTGGAATCTCTCCTTAAGAAGTGGGCTGAAGTATTTTAAGACTTTTTCTTTTATTATGTTCTCATCGGCATCCTCTAAGCTGTCAATTAGATTGATGTAGTTTCTAGAGGCTATTATAAAATCAAGCATTCTCTCTATTCTTAAAGCTGCAGCTACATTACGGTTTTTGTCTGTTGGGTCAATGAAAACAAGAGGGTCATTTTTAAAGAGCTTATTGTCTGAGGTTCCATAGTTTTCCAAATCGATTTTGGTATGGAACTTCCAATCCTGAGCCTGTCTAAGGGTCTCTTCAAAGGTGCTGTATTTTAGAATGAGCAATTCGCATAGATAGCCTGCAAAACCACCTGTCTTGAATTCAGAGCCATATGTGCCAACGGCATCCATGAATTTCTTTAAAAGCAATACTTCATCCTCTTGGGACTTCTTTAAGTGTTTCTGTATATATCTGGTGTGGAGGATGGTTCTATCCACTGCTGATTTAAGTTGGCTACCATCTTCAATCCAATAGCAAGGAACTATATCCACTTCGATTCCATCTATTAAACAGGTCAGATAAGGATGTGAGGCATAATGCTCTGATGCCTTTCCTTTTAATGCATCATTTGTTTTATATCCAAGATATAGGCCCTTTTCCTTAAGCACTGCCTCATCAGTTTTTAAAGGAAAACGTATGAATATGTCTATATCTGATTTGCCACTCAACCAAGTGTTTTTAGCAACTGAACCTACTGCAAAAGCCTGTGCTGGAATATTTTCCTCTTTGCAGGTCTTATTTAAAAAGCTTATCACTTTTTCTGTTGTCTTGTTTACTGCATCAATCTCCTCTTGAGATGGCCTTAAATCATTTAGTATAAATTCATAGTTCATTGTAATTTTTCCTTTAGTTTATCTAGTTTAAATTATGATTCTTATTAGTTTTATAATTTTAGAAAAATTCTTATAAAAATTAAGAGATTTATTGTTCTAAAGATAAGTAATTCATTATTTTATGTATAAGTGGAATAGTTGCTGTTCTAATTTTATTATAATTAAAACAATCATAAAACTCTTTAATTAAATAAAAAACGATTAAAAATAGAAAAATGGATAAAAAAATAAAAAAGGTTAAATTTTATTGTTTTGCCTTATCTTTAGCAAATTCACCTAGGAAGTTCATATCTTCCCCTCTTTTGACTCTGTCATGATATTCTGCTGTTGCAGAGAATAATGCATCTCCGCTTGAGTTAAGGGCAGTTTCACATGAGTCCTGAACAACTCCAATGATGAATCCCACTGCTATGGCCTGCATTGAAATGTCTGAAGGTATTCCAAATAGGGAACATGCCATTGGAATAAGGAGCAAAGAACCTCCTGCTACACCAGAGGAACCGCAAGCCGCCAAAGTGGAAATGATACATAGAACAATTGTTGTAGGCAAGTCAACGCTGATTCCTAAAGTATGGCATACTGCCAAGGTCATAACTGTGATTGTAACAGCAGCACCTTCCATATTGATTGTGGAACCTAGAGGAATACTTATTGAATAGAAGTCCTTGTCAAGGCCTAATCTTTCACAAAGCCTCATATTTACAGGAATGTTTGCTGCTGAGCTTCTTGTAAAGAATGCAGTTATTCCGCTTTCCTTAAGACAAGTCAAAACAAGAGGATAAGGATTGCGCCTTAAGGCAAATGCTGCAATGATAGGGTCTGTTACAAATGCAACCGTTGCAATACATCCAACAAGCAATAAGACCAATTGACCGTATTGGATGAAAATGCTTAATCCACTTTCGGATACAGCACTAAATACAAGCCCCATAATACCTATAGGGGCAAATTGAATAATTCCCCTAACAGCCAAGCTGGTTGCATCTGCCAAGTCGGAGAAAACATCCAATGTGCTGTCGCTAGCAATTTTCTTTAAGCATAGTCCTATTACAATAGCCCAAAAGAGAATTCCCAAATAATCCCCTTGAGATAAGGATTGCAAAGGATTTGCAAAGATCTTAAGAAGCATGGAACTTATGACTTCCCCCAATCCGCCAGGTGCTGCCACATCACTAGCGTCTGTCAAATGCATGCCAACTGGGAAGAGATAGCTTCCAGTTACAGCTACCATAGCAGATAGGAAAGTTGAAAATAAATATAAAACAATTACTGTTTTAAAACGACTGCCTATTCCTTCGCTTGCCCTAGATAGAGCTGAAGCCACTAAAATAAATACAAGAATAGGAGCAATAGCCTTTAAAGCAGTTACAAATAGCTCTCCTGGAAGTCCAATTAACTTATATTGAGGTACAAGGATTCCTAATACGGATCCGATAATCAAACCACCGATGATCTTTAAAATCAGACTTGATTCTGTCCATTTTTTAATATATTTGTTCATAAAATTCCTCAAATAAAAATAATTCTAATTAATAATGAGATTTAATTAATTAAGTTAATTAAATTTTTATTTTTCATAATATATATAATTAAAATTTTTATTTTAAGAATTTGTTAATTGGACATTAGAAAGTCTGGATTTATTTGAATTAATAAATGTTATTTTAGCTTTAAATAAGTTTAATGCCCCTAAACTTTATTTAAATTAGATATTTTTAAAATTGCTCCAGATAAGGAAAAATAATAAAGGATTATTCATTATATGTATCCCTTATTATCATCATCTGATATACCCACAAGAATATACTCACTTCTTTTGTCATAAAACTCCCTCAAATTATCATTACCGCCATTTTGTTCAACAAATTCCAATTTAGAATCTAAACAATCGTCCAAATTAATTAAATCGTGCCTGTCTTTTAATATCCTATTGAAATAGTGGCATGGCTGACTCTTATCTTTATCGCTTTCCTGCAAGATATCAAAAATGACAGAATCAATCATATAGTTAAATTTTGATACTGGCTTTTGATTTTCTGAAATATGCTTGCAAGTTTCAATATAAGCATCCTTAACTATCTTTTTGAATTCATCGTCGGAATACTTTTTATTTGAAACATAGAATGCCGTCCAATGCTCATCATAGTCAAAAGACTCTAATTTATAATAATACATAGAAATACACCTTTTTCAATTACTTATCGACCCTTTTAATTTCAATTCATTTTATCAATTAATTCGTAAATTATTATTTAGATTTCTTTATATATAAAATTAACTATGAAAAATTGTCTAAATTCTCTATAAAAAGAGTTTACAATATATTACCATATATAAACGGTTTACCATTGTTAATAAATAGTAAACCGTAAGGAAAATCGTTTTTATATTTATAATAAATAGTAAACCATTAGGAGAATTGTTATTTAAATAGAAATATTATGAATTATTGTTTAAATTAATATAGAATTAATAAAAAGAGTTGAATTTATAAAATAAGATTTTATGAAGTTAAAATGAAAAATAAGTGTTAAAATTAAAAATAATTTAAATAAAAAACAAGAATTAAAAATGAATGAGAATTAAAAAAATAAAAAGTTAATTAAAAAGATTAAATCCATTCAAAGAATCGAAAATATAATTTTCTACGGTGTCTTCCCCTGATATAAAGTCCATTTTAACGAAGTCACAATTTTCTCCGTCTAAGGAAAGTCCGGAATTATATTCGCAATATGCATATTCGGATTGAATCATATTATTGTCGAATCTGATAATCAATCCATAAACACCATTTTCATGGATGAAGTCATCTGGATTAGAATAGACCATATCCTTATGGTTCATGATATAATATCCATTGCCTACTTGTTCCATACAGCCTAATGGGACAAATATGGAAGATTCATTTGTGTATAATACATCATATAATGCCTTTTCATCCCAATTGATCTTGAAATTATTATTTGAAGAGATTGAAAACACTTCCTCCAAATCAGATGGGACTAAGCAATCGATAATCTTTTCAATGTTTTTCCAAGCTTTAATGCTTTCAAGATAGTTTGTTGCTCCGCTTGATTTGAATTTATCTCCAATATCAACGGAACTGATAGTGTTTAATTGAAAGCTATCGCTTTCACTTGTATTGATGCCCATTGCGGATTCAATACTATTTTCTTTTACATCAACAGCACAACTGTTCATAATAAATTCCCCCTCTTATAATTTTTTCCTTTAAAAGGATATTTGAGATCAAATAATTATTTTATTGTTTTAGAATATTTTTTTAGTTAAAACATCAATTTGTTTTTAATTAAAACATCAGTTTGTCCTCTTCCTCCAGCAAGGTTATCTGTACCTTCCTGCCGATCCATCGTTTTGGAACCAACACCAAAGCCCCATTTCCATGGGCCTTAGCCACCTTTGTTATACTTTCTTCTGCATTGTCTATTACAACTCTAATGCAATTAACCCCCAATTTCGTTTTATTTTGAATAATTTTAATTTATAATCATAATTTAAGACTTTTTCCCCTGAAAAATCCATAAAATGATTTAAACGCTCTCTTCAGGAGCAGTTATCTTATAGCTGGTTATGTCAAAGAATGGAATTCTTGCAATGAGATCATTGTCATCATAAAGATATACAAAGCTTTCTCCATTCAAATCAGCAATGTCTATCCGGGAAACAGGATGGAAGTTCAATCCATTCACTTCAACTATCCCTCCCTTGCCAATGCATTCGGCTTTGACGTTGTCTCCAAAGTCGCCGAGAACGATCTTAGACAAATAGGAAATTATTTCCTCAAAGCAAAGATTCAATGGATTCTCTTGGCCATACTCTTTAGAATATTCCTCAAAGTCATCATAGTAATAATTAGATAATTTTGAATATTTGCCGATTTGATAGATGCAGTAATCGTCATCAATCACTATCTCCTCGATTCTGCCAAACCAGTCAATGTTGTCGTCACCTTCAAAAGATTCCCCTTGAAGCTTTTCTATCTGGTCTCTCTTGCTTAATGCCTCTTTTCTATTTGTTATCTTTCCCATCTTAAACCCCCTCAATTGTTTTTTTGGGAAAATCCACTCATAAAAATGAATGGACCTTCCAAGAATGAAAATATGATACAATGAAAATTATTATGGATGTAATTAAAATTTTATAAATTAAATTATATTCCACCCCCTTAGAATATAAGATAATTTATAAAACTAACCCCCTTTATGAAATTGATATTAGCGAACCTGGATTCCACAGTGGGGACAGATCACATCCCCTTCATCAATCCAGCCACCGCAATTCGGACAAAACATCTTATCACACCATTGATCTTAAATCGTATTTGAAACTTTAATTGCTTTTACTCTATTGATATTTTGAAATTTTAATTATTTTTATTCGGAAATTTAATTTTTCTATACAATCAATCCAAATAATTTTTATTCCTAAATTTTAATTTTCTTATACAATATTATATTGAACTTCATAGTATATAAACTTGTTCTTTCTTCATTGGACAATGACATTTTTAATTTGTTATTGAAAAAAATATAATAAAAACCATAAAAATTTAATCAATAAAAATTTATCCAAAAATGAAAATTATTGTTAAATTATTGATAAAATTTTAAATTGAAAGTTTTTATTTATTTTTTTCTAAAAAAGACATATGAAAATATAGTTAAAATTAATTTCATACACTTTTTATCCACAATTATATTATATGTATCAAAGTATATAAACTTTGTGTTCTAAAAATTTAGAACAAGTAAATTTAATAAAAAAAATAAAAAAATCAATTATTCCCTTAAAAATTTCAGATGAAAAATCAGAAGAAAAAAACATTAGTCTTCAAAATTGAAGTCTAGATTTTAGAATTGACCTTTTCCAACCTCTTTTCAAACCATCTGTCACTGGTATCATCTGTAAAGATTGGAGGGCAGGTATAATACAACTTGATTGCCTTCAATTCCCTTTCATAATCAGGTATCTCATCCAAGGAGAAGCAAAGCCTTTTATAAAAGTCATAATGGTGATACTTCTTCTCTTTAATTATATCCATATAAAACTCAGCAGCCTCTTCATATCTTCCCTTTCTCTCTAAAGATCTTCCCTTTTCAGTCAATTCATATTTCTTCTGGGTGAAATCGAATTCCTCAGAAGTTGAAACATTGTAATTTTCATCTTTTTTGATTAGTCTGTCTGCAAGAGGCACTGGAGAGTTGGCCTTTGACTTGTTTCTTGCCCCATGGCTCTTGTAGTGGTCTATCCATTGATTGAATAGGACATCATCAAGGCCTATCTGAGCATCAACTATTTCCCTTTTGCTCTTTAGCCATACTAGCTGATAGTCAGTTAAATAAACATCTGCATAAAGCATGTCCTTAATTGAATCCTTCATTGAAGAGTAATGCTTGATTTGCTCATATATTGAACATAGATGCCTGAATGGATAATAGTCGTTTTCAAAATAGGAGTTTTTAGTCAGTGCATTTAAAAAAGAGATTAATTCTGAATAATTCTTATTTCTCCTAAGTTCCATTGCATGCTCTTTAAGTTCCATCTTTCTTTGGATATTGTCTTCCAGACTTAATGAATCATCGTATTCCATTAAATCAATATTGGATGGGTTTAAAATTGAATCTTCATCGGAAGATTTAACCTCAGAAGATATGTTTTTCTCATTATTCTTAAGTTCCAAAAGCCCATTGACCTTATCCAATCTCTTATTAAACCACTTTTCACTGGTTTCAGACTTTTTGATACTATCATTGTCAAAATAAGAATTAATGTATTCCAATTCCCTTTCATAATCCTCCAGCTCTTCCAAAGAGAAGCATATCCTTTGATAGAATGAGTAATTATTGAAATGCCTGTCGAATATTGCCTCTGAATATAAGTCAATTGCCTTTTGGTAGTTTCCGGTTCTCTCAAAGTATTTTCCCTCTTCTATAATCTCCTTAGACTTTAACTTATTGTTGAACTTATGCTCTGAGAGCACATATGTATCTCCATAGTAATGTTCGATTCTATCTGCAATTATCATAGAGCTGCTTTGGACGGATTTGTTCTTAAATCCCTTTGACATATACTCTTTTTCAAGCTCTTTAATTTCCTCTTTAGTAATCAATCCTCTTTCAGATAGCTTTAAAAGCTTGTTTAAAAACCAGAAATAGTAGAGTCTTGGACAGTGGATTCCCCTATTGAAGAAGAATTTGATTAGTCCCAATTCGTTTTTATAGTCCTTTGTCTTGTCATAAAGGACAACAAGCTTTCTATATGGATAATAATCATTCTTAAAGCATTTATGCATTAATAGGGATTTGTAAAATGCGATTGCTTCCTTCTTGTTTGTTCTTGCCAGGTCTTTTCCCTTTTTCATTAAAGCATATTTTGTTCTCACATCAGACTTTTTGAAAGTGTTTTTACTGTCCTTTTGAGATTTAGAAGTGGAATCATCTATTTTTAAATTTTTATCATTATCAGAACCATCAGAAAATTCTGACCCCTCATATTTAGCAATAGCAGAGGCATCAGAAGCCTTTCTAATTGGATTTTTCTCAATCTCAGCTGCCTCCACATCAACAGCCTCCTTAAAGAAGTCTGGAATCAGATTATTCCTAATGCTGTCCCTCTTCAAATAACTCTTTATCCTGCTGTCAATGAAGTATGTAGTACAATAGTCATCCTCTGACCTCATTCCCCTGCCATAGGTCTGCACAAGATTGATTGCAGTCTGATAGTCATACCAAATCTTTTCCTTCTTTCTTCTTATATTAGTCTGCTTGTCTGAAATGTTAGGATATGGTATCTTATAGATTATCTGGAACCTGCACAGGTCTCCCGGCAGGTCAACTCCCTCGTTCATGGATGGGCTTATTAATACCAAAGGCTCATCTGACTTTTTAAACTTTTCCAAAACCTTTTCCCTGTCTTTTGTCTCATGGTCCAAAAGTCTGGGATTGTTGAGTTCCTTCTTTAGAAACTCCTTGCACTGATAGCTGACGGTATGGATTATTCCCTTCTCCCCATTATGCCTTTCCAATATCTCCCTTATCACAGGAACTGACCTTTTTGCAGATGATCCAAGGTTCCTATAGGTCATGTCAAAGCCTGAGTATGTTCTGATTGGGTTTCTTCTAATATCAAATGGAGACTTTCTACGTATGGGATAGATTTCATCCTCCTCGATTCCAAGCCATTTTGCAAACTGGTGATGGTTAAGGATGGTTCCGCTCATGAAGATGCAGACATCTGCATGCTTAAGGAGGACCTCGCTTGCATACTTGTCAATCCTTATCGGCTTGAATGAAAGCTTTTGGCTGTGGGGGTCATAATCCATAATCCAATTGTCCGGGTCTATTGCAATGTAATTTGAAAACCTCTTAAAGTCCTCAAGTCTTCTTTTTAGGTTTTCAGACCTTCTGTGAAGGGTTAGGCTTTTTCGCTTGCCTAATGCCTTCTTTGTTTCCTTGCTCTTATCCCCATACCTTTCACAGACCCTCTTTATAAACTGCAGCCAGGATGTGTAGCCCTTCTCATCAAGGTCCTTCAGAGTCTCCTTAGAGAGATTTATTCCAACCTCATCCTTTAGCTGGCGTCTTGTGAACTCAAGGGAAATCAGATCCATTATCTTGCTTTCAAGGTTATGTGCCTCGTCGCATATGAGAAGCCTCTTGGCCTTGAAGTCGTTGTTGAAGTTAAGCTCGGCAAAGAGATAGGAATAGTTTGTGATGACTATGTCTGAATTCAGGGCTATCGCCCTTTGATGGAAGTATGGGCAGCATTCCCCAGGGTCTTTCTTATAGAGATTGAACTGATTCACCTTATAGCTGCACTTATGCCCCTCAAGGACGCATCTTCCCATGTCACAGCTTTCCTCTATTGCCTCTTCCATATACTTCAGGCAATCGAAGTTGCTTCTGCCCTTCACAAGGGCAAAGTCATAATCCTCAAAGTCCTTTGTATATTGCCTCTGAAGCTGCTTGGTCATGGTGAGTATGTAGGCATCGCCGTAGCACATGGCAAGGGTGGCTGCAATTGCAGACTTTCCGGTACCTGTTCCAGCCTCAAGTACTATGTACTTGTATCCTTTCTCTATGGCCTCATGGATTTCTGAGATTGTCTCAAGCTGCTGAGGCCTAGCCTTGGCAAACGGAAAGTAGCTTCTTACCTTAGGATCCACCTTTGAGTAGGTGCTGTAGTCCCACTCATATTTCTCTTTGCTTTTTCTTGACATGACTCTTATTTATTTAAAATTAATGTTGATTTGATAATTATCTTGACTCTTTTATGCCTAAAATTTTTCTTAATAAAATAATGACTTTTTTCTATTGATTTATTTAAAAGTGCGATTAATTATTTGATATGTTTAGACAAATAAGTGTGTTAAAAATTAATGAACTTTTGATTATATTATGTTATAATAGTTTTCATATATAAATGAAGTGAGAGAGCATTAGCAAACTAATATTTTTTATGAAAATATGTGAATTTTAAATGATGATGAAGAAATTAGATACGAAAAAATTATGCTCAGCCAATGAATTGAATTGAAATGATGATGTGATGAAGAAATTAGATATGAAAAGACTAAAGTTTGAGTAAAAATAATCTTTTCTATAAAAAAATGCATTTTGTAATAAATAAAACTAATAATCTTCATGAGATTATATTAAATTTAAATAATAAGTGGGGGGGGGTTGGATATTTAAACTTAATTATAAAGAACAAAATGAAGTTTTTTATTCTAAATATAACTCTCATGAAAATTAAAAGCCTAGTCAAGAGACTAAATATATAATCAATACATATTCACCCTCTTTACGTCACCCATTACATATGTTTTGAGTTTGAATCTTTCGATTCAAGCTACAATTTATATTATTGTAATAATATTATATAAATCTTTCTATAAAATTATTACATATTAAAATTTATGATAAGGATATGATTTAATAAAATAGATTAAAATGTATTAAAAATAGAAATAATTATTATTAATTAATTATTATTTATTTAAATTATCTTAATGTATGTTAAAATAAAATAAATCATAAATTATAATTTTTATTAAAAATAAATAAAAATTATTGTATATTACAATTAAAAAAAAGAAGGGCATTATAAAAAAAGATTAAATTAGAAAAATTAAAAAAAAAATGATTTTAAAAAGATAAAGGAATAGAAAAGTTATTTCATTAGCATTAGCTGGTTTACAATTGATAGATCCAAACGACTATATTTAGAAACATCCTCTGCTGAAAAGCCATCATCAATCATATATCTTGCAACTTCATAAGACCTTTCTTCTCTACCTTTCTTTCTATTAACTTTACCAAAATGAACAACAGCATCCTGACTTAAATCATCAACCATTATTGACCATCTCCCTAATCTATCCAAATTCTCCTCATAATTCCATTGATGGGAATAAAACATTATAACCCTCATAAGATGTTTTATCTCACGTAAGCCAACTAAATTCTTATCTAAGGAAAATAAGACTTCAGTAGCCTTATCCAACAATTCTATTTTTCTATCCAAATCCAAAAAAGGAAGCAATTTTAGACCTGTGAGATCTTTACCTAAAGGTTTTTCATTAATTGCGAGTTTATCATTTATATTATTTAAAACTATGTCCGGATTTCTTTCGTTTAACGATTTGACATATATAGTAAACACGCATCCCTTGCTTATTTCAATTGGAAAAGGCTCATCCTCTTGGGCTTTAAAGTCTATCACTACAGACATAACTGGAAATCCATATTTCTCATATAATTGAACGCCATATCTTATAAATCTCCTATCATCCGCCTCATCCCTATCAAATTGAAATTCAAAATTTACAATTCCTTTTGAAGTGCAAACAGGCAAATCCAATAAGCTTAGATTCAAACCTCCGTCAACTACCTCATTGGCTATTGAAAAATATGGAATGCAATCCAGTCCAAAGAATAAAAAGAATGATTTCAAATCATAGGATGCTATATTCTTCATCATCCTATCATAAAAATTGGGATATCCTTTAGACATTTTATTGACTCCATATTTTTCAAAAATTTTCAAGTAATCTTATTTTGTACAAATAAGTATTTAAACCTATCTATTCTTAAATCAAACAACTTTAACACAGTTAAATCAAAATTTACTTGAAAATAGTAAATTATAGCGAAATCAAAACAATATTGATGTGATAATGTGAAATTGACCTAAGGATATGAAATTGACTTGAAAGTAGTAAATTGTTTTGATATGAAAACAATATTGACTTAAAAGTGGAATGGCTGTTTAGAAGTGATGTATTGATTGGGTATTGAATATTGATTGTTTTAAGTTAATATAAAAGGCAAAATTTGATTTATTTTATTAAATGAATTAAAATAATAATTGGATGATAAAATGCTGATTTTTTTATATGGTGAAAAATGATGGAAATTTTGCAAATTGATTATGATTTGGTGTAAAAATCTTTGAAAAAAAAACAGCTTAAAAATTAGGGAAAAATATTGTAAAATTTTTTAAAATGATTGAAAATTGGAAAAGAGAGTCCTAAAAATAGCTGAAAAACTGAGAAAATATGGTGAAAAAATTTAAAATTGGAAAAAATAGTTCTAGGGAGGGGTGAATGAAAAACAGTGCAAAAAATTGTTGAAAAAGTATTAAAAATAATTAAATAGTCTAAAAAAAGTCCAAAATAGATTATAAATAGAATAAATACTCTAAAAATAGTTAAATCAATTAATACATTTAAAAGCTTAAAATTTATTAAAATAAAATAAAAAAATAAGAAGGCAATCTATAATCACCAATCACCTTCTAAAAAAGAACTTGTTTTTTAAAAATTCCTAGAAAATCATCCAAATAAAACATCCTCATTTACAAGATTGACAGTAGATTTTAGACATTGGTCTAAAATCTACAAACTTGTCAATTAATCTATTTTATTGTTAATTTTCCGTTTGCAGTCACTTTAGCGAATTGGTCGTCGCCTGCGAATTTGGCTGTGAAGCTGTAGGTTCCTTTTGTGGAAAGGCTTACCTTTACAGTAGCGACTCCCTTGTCGTTGGTTGTTCCGCTGTAGGTTTTTCCGTTTACGGTGAAGCTTATTTTCTTGTTGCTTATTCCGTTTCCGTTTACTGTCTTAAGGGTTGCAGTTAAGGCTTTTGTCTTAGCGCTTGCCTTATAGGTTTTAGATGAAGTGCTTAGTTTTGGAGTCTGTAGATTGACTGTGATCTTTGCCACTTCGAATGCTCCGGTGTAGTTGTCGTCTCCGAGGAATCCTATTGCAAAGGTGTATGTTCCTTTGTATCCTAGGTTGATTTGGAGTTTTGCGCTACCGTTTTCATCTGTTACACGGTCGTATACTCTTCCGTTGAATCCTATCTTGATTGGCTTGTCTGCTAATGCGTTTCCTTTGTCGTCTCTTAAGACTACTGTGAAGTATTCGCCTATTCTTCCGTCAGCGCTTGCGACTACGGTTGTGGTCATGTTTTGGTAATCGATTACAGTTTCTGTTCTGTTAGGGATTACTATTATGGTTTCGTTGATTATTGTTTCGTTTACTATGACCACTAGGTTCATGTATCCGGTTGCGGTGAGGTTGTTTGCATCCTTGTAGGTGGCTACAACTGTTGTGTTGCCTTCTACGTCTACTGTTGCCTTACCGTTTGCGTCGGTTTTTACTGTGGATTCTTGTCCGTTTACGCTGATGGTTAGTTCTGCGTCTGCTATTGCTTTTCCGTCGCTGTCTGTGAGTGTTGCAACGATTGACTTGCCATCTTCGGTTGCAAGTGCGATGGTTCCGTTAACGGTTACAGGGACAGGTACAGGGACTGGGACTGGCACTTCGTTGGTGACCACTTTGGTTGTATAGGTCACTGATGCGCCGTTGTCGTCGGTGTAGCTTAGCTCTACAGTGGAGTTTTCATCTATAGGTACAGTCAATTTGCCGCTTTCATCGGTTGTGAAGTTGGTTTCGACTCCGTCTATTACAGCGGTGACTGTAGCGTTTGCTAATGGTTTTCCGTCGCTGTCAGTGAGTGTTGCGGTTATTGCATCTTCGCTTGCTTCTACAGACATTGATCCGTTAGCGGTTACAGGAACTGTGACATTCTCATAGATGATGACTGTTGTTTCGTTTTCAACATAGATGTTGTTGAGGCTTGCGCTTACGCTGGAGCCTAAGTCATCTGTGTAGACTACAGTAACTGTGAAGTTGAAGTTAGGTTCTCCATACAAGTCTACAAGAGCCTTACCGTCATCGTCTGTTGTGACTGTGGATAGTAAGAAGTTATTTAAGTCAGCTTCAAGATCAGCGCCAGCAATTGGATTGCCGTCAAGGTCCTTTAAGGTGACTTCAACATAGTCTCCCACAACAGCCAATTCGATGGTTGCGTTTGCAGATACAGGAACTACAGGGTCTGGAAGTATTGTAACTTCATCTTCCATGCTTGCAGAGGCGTGGTCTGCATCTCCATCATAGTCTAGGCTTACTGTGTGGTCTCCAGCTTCAAGGTCATAGACAAATCCTATTCCGTTTTCAACAGTGACATCTTGGCTTTCGCCGTCGATTGTGACGGTTACGGTTGCATCCATTGGGTTGTCGTTGCCATCAACGAGGCTTATTACAAGGCTGTTTCCGATTACGTCCATATCAAATTGGACATTGTCGTCTGCAGTGACTTCAAGGCTTGCGCTGTCTTCATCATAAATGAAGTTTGCAGAGCCTTCGAATTTGGCTGTTACAGTGTAGTTGCCTGCAGCAAGATATGGAACAGAAACAGTGCCTTCTCCATTAACTACAGCAAGGGAGCCTGTTTGATCTCCTACAGTGAGGGTGACAATACCGTCCATAGGATTTCCTAACTCATCAACAAGTGAGACCTTGACTATGGCAAAGTCGCCATAGGTGATTGTGCTGTTTTCAAGTTCAAGAGTCAATGCAGTTTCGATCGCTTCAACTGTAAAGCTTGTGGTAGCGTCTTCAACGTCAAAGTTTTCGCCAATGAATTTTGCAGTCACTTCATAATCCTTTGAGTCAAGCAGGATAGGCAATAGAGCGATGGCTTCGCCATCTTCGATTTCGATTGCATAGTCTACGCCATCGATTGTGAGGATGACAATTCCGTCAAGTGCATATTCAGAGGACAATTCTACTTCAACAGGATTATTGTAGGTAATGTTGTCTATGCTTACAATAAGTTCAGCTTCAATTGGGTTTACAACAAGCAATGCAGTGTCCATAGCATTGTTTTCACCTAAGAGCTTAGCGGTTACCAAGTATTCGCCAGCAAAGAGCTCGTTAGGGATTGTGATGGATCCTTCTCCAGCATCCACATAGATGTTGCAGTCGACACCGTCAAGGGTGGCAATGACCAAACCGGATAATGGGTTTCCTTCGCTGTCTTCCACAGTTGCATAGATAGTGATAGGGCTGCCATAGTCAACAGCTGGAATGTCTATGGATAGGATTGCATCTGATACCATGATCAATCCGACAGCGCTTGTTCCGTCATAGAGCTCATCTCCTGCAAAGGAAGCGGTAACAATGTAGTTTCCTTTTTCAAGTCCATCGATTTCAAAGATAGCCATACCGTCATCATTGGTGGTATCGTTATACTCAACTTCATTGACCCATATTGTTACAAGCTCACCTGCAAGAGGTCCGAACTCATCCTGCAATAGGACACATACGTTTATAGGATCTCCCACATTTACTGCAAGATTGTCTACAGTAAGGTATGCAACATATCCGTTGACAGGGAATACAAAGTCCTGTTCGTCTATGGTTATTGTAATGTCACCAGTTCCGGTTACGGTTCCAGTGATAGTAGCTTGGTTGTCTATTATTTCTACTTCATCCTCATCAAACTCGGTATTTTCTGCAATAGCAGTTACAATACGGGTTGGGAGAACATCTGTTAATTCAGAGCCATCATTGAGTTTTAATAGGATGTCGAATTGGACATTGTCTCCGATGTTGATGCTGTCACTGCTTGGAGTTACTTCTGCTACGATCCAGTTAGTAATTTCCACATTGGTGAAAGCCATTAAATCATCTTCAGTGGTGTTATAGCCCCACCAGTTGTTTTCAAGAGTTTTGGTGGAAGTCCATTGCTCATAGATCAAGGCACCTATGTAAGAGTTATTGATTAATGCAGAGTTATAAATTGTTAAATCTGCAGCATGACGAGCACCTATAGTGAAAATTCTGTATCCGTATGCATTGCTAATTACTGAATCCAAAACAGTGATGTTTTCTGTATTGAGTACGCAACTGCTGGATATTGCATTAATGGTTGAATTGATTAATACAAGATTAGTTGAATCCCCTCTTATTAAATTAGAGACAGTTATATTGTCAAAGACAACATTTTCAACTAAAACAGCATTTACATAATTGGTTCTGATTAAATCAGTGCTTAAGCTTGAGTCAACAAATTCAATGTTTGCCAATGTGAATTGGTCATTAGAATATTTTCCATATTCATAAGCAATGTCTGCAAATGTATTATCAAGGTTTTTAATAATGACCTTATCAACTTCGTTGGATAGACCAATGATGGATAATGTCTGATCGTCGATTAATACATATTGGCTGCCTAAAGTCATATTATCATATTCGCCAGGTTGGATGTATATGATATTATTAAGACCACCTGCATCTTGAACTGCTCTTTCCAAGCTTGCATATGGGTTTTCTTCAGAACCGTCACCGGTTTCATCGCTTCCTAAAATGTCCACATATATGATTTTCTCAGCGATTTGCTTGATGTTGAATACTGAAGTCTTTATAGTCCATTCGCTTGAGTCATACATTGCATCAGTACGTGCAGATGCAATGAATTCGCCTTCTCCACCAAATTTAGTGTTTGCAATTGCAATAGGGACTAAATTAGCAGAGATTATGTCACTGCCGTTTAAGGTGAAGTATACCAATGGTCCGTAAATTATATTGCCATCAGCATCCACCAAGCTTGCATTGAACGCAAGGTTAAGACCTTCAATCTCATAAGTGTCATTATCGTTTACAGTCAATGTAAATGTGGAACCTGTGATTTTAGTGTTACCAGTTAAGTTTACATATGGCATGTCTCCCAAATTGAGAGTATTGTCATGAATATTGACTATAGCACTTCCAGATGCAAATACAAATGCACTTGCAGTGTTTTCTTTAACTATGTTGTTTGTAATTTCTGCATTGCCTGAAACACCAATCAAACTACTTACCAAATCATTTGAAGTAAAGTTATTATTAGTTATATTAATTGGATAACTTGCAGTAATCAAAGTTCCATTGTTTTCAGTGAATGAACAATTATCCACTACAGATGTTGATTGGAAATTCAATAATCTTGCAGTGTTGTTATCAAAAATACAGTTTTTCAAGAAGACCTTCTGATTATTAGAGAATAAGAGGAAGTTTCCGCCTAAAGCACCATTCCTATTTGTGTAAGAGTTATTTGCGAAAACACAGTCTTCAAAGGTGGTGTTTGATTTTGAACGTATGACACCACTTGATAAATCTGAAAGATTAAATACATTATTAATTACTTTACAATTTTTCAAGCTTAAGAAATCGCTTGAGCTGTCAATGAATACTGGATAATATCCGTCTTTTGGATAATATACATTTTCATAGCTACAGTTTTCTAAAGACAAGCTGGATCCTGCTCTGGTGAAAATAAAGTAAGTAGGATAATTTGCTTCAGTGAATCTCAAGTTAAGCAAGTTTAAGGAACCTGAATTAAGCATAACAAATCCTGATGTACTGTTCTTAATGAATATCTCATTATTTTCACCCATAATGGTTAAATTGTAGAAACCGTCAATGGAATTGACCGGTACATTAGTGAGATTGGTCATTATATGAATTACACCATTTAAGGACTCAACTACAGTTAAAGCTTTGGAGATATGTGCATATGGGTTCTCTTGAGTACCGTTACCGGTTTCATCATCCCCGTTTGCGGAGACATATACGTCATGTGCGACTGCATCATTTACAAAGCTCACTGTTGCTGTTTTTACAGTTATGTCTTCTGCAGTTCCTAAGCTAGCAGATGCAATATGTTCACCATTCATCTTTAAATTGGCGTTTGCAGTAACCTTTTCGCCATTAATACTGGAGGAAGCGACTTTAATTCCATCCAAATAGAATGATACTGGAATGTTTGATGCATAAATAGGGTCATTATTTTCATCAGTTAAAGTTGCATTGAAAGTTACTGAACTGGTACTTATAGTCCAAGTAGAATTATCCATAACTGTTAAAACAACTCCTCCCTCAACTTTAGATTGAACATATATATTTTTCGCTGCACTTGCACTTGTATCTATGAAAGTGTTATCTTTAATGTAAAGATAATTTCTGCTATAAAGGGCACCTCCATAATTTGATGCGCTTGTCTTATTAAAAATAGAATTCAATACATAATTATTTCCGCCATTACTCCAAATGGCACCACCATTACTTGATGCAACAGTATTTTCGAAGTATGAATCAGTTACAGATAAATTACCGCTGCTTCTAATGGCAGCACCATTATTAGCAGTGGAATTGATGAAATTAACGTTGTTTACAGTTAAATTACCTAAGTTGGTTATAAATCCTCCTTTTGCATTTGCAGGGGACTTAGCGTTTGCAAGTGTTAAATCTTTTAATTCAATGATGGAATTTGCAGAAATGGTATTTATAAAGTTAATTTCATTATTCATGTCAAATACTGTATTTTCACCACTTCCCACAATATTTACAATTGCAGTGTTGGTGTCGATTTCCAATGCAGTGTCAATAGCATATACTCCTTCTGCTACATGGATAGTGTTATTAAATGCGACAGCTTCATCCATTGCTTTTTTAAGTGTAGCATATGGATTTACCTCGGTTCCATCACCTGTTTCATCTGATCCTCCAGTTGAAACATATAACTCTTTATTCATTAATGGAGTGATGATTAAAACACCTGTTTTAAGAATTGGGTTTAAAAGATTTGTGGAACTTGCACTAACCAAATAAGTGCCATCATAAATGCCCATGGATTTAGCTACCATTTCATCATATACCAATTTTCCGTTGATTTGTTCGTCATTGAAATCAAATACGAAACTATTTAATGAAATTGCATTTTCGCTATCATCCAATACTTTTGCCTTTAAAGTAGCACCATAGCTTTCCTGTTCAATGGTTTCATTATTTAAAACCAAAATGGTTATAGGGCTTGCAACATAACCGCTTCTTATATAAACATAAGGAGCAGCCAAATCTGAAACCTCATTATTCTCTAAATATATTTCCTGACCATTGCCCACATAAACAGGATTTTCGTGAGTGATATTGATAAATTTGGAATTGCTTATGTTTGCAATAGTAGTGGAGGCATAATCATATAAGTAAATTACTGATTGATCTGAATCTTTAAAGGTACAATCATCTATTGACAAGACAACTACACCTTGAGTTTCCAATGCTCTCTGATTAGAAAGATTTGCAAATTCAGAAGATCTTATAGTCACATTACCGTTTGAAATTAATATCCTGGCATTATCATAGAACTTACAATTTTCTATAGTCAAGTCATATTTTTGATTCAAGCTATTGGCACTGAATCCGATGGCAGTGATGTTATAGAAAGTTACATTGTTAACATATGCTGGATTGAATAAAATCCTAGCAGAATTTTGTTGTTGGAACTTATTATTTTCAAATGTACATGAATCAATTGTTGATTGACCAGAAATTATATAATAATAACCATTATTATCACTAAATTTACATTCACTAAGAATTAAATTACCAAAGGAGTTGATAATTCCATAATTATCTACAAGATATTGGGAATATCCATTTACAAAGTCTACATTGGAAATAAATACATTAGACCTGTTTGAAACATTACAAAATGCGGTTTCATTATTCATATCAATAGTCACGTCACCGTCATAGCCAATAATGTTTAAAATACCATTTGCAGTGTCTATTGCTCTGTATCTATAGTATTTGTATGTTCCAGCTTTAATATAGACATTTGCATTCAATGCAGTTGAAGCAACATCCAATGCCTTTTCAACTGTCGCATATGGATTTGCCTCTGTTCCATCACCTGTTTCATCAGATCCGTCAGTTGCAACATATACATCAATGTTTTCCAATGGAGATATGTTCATAACTGAAGTCTTTTGATTGAAGTTAGTGAAATTA
The DNA here is from genome assembly GCF_000024185.1 of Methanobrevibacter ruminantium M1. NCBI lineage: Archaea > Methanobacteriati > Methanobacteriota > Methanobacteria > Methanobacteriales > Methanobacteriaceae > Methanobrevibacter > Methanobrevibacter ruminantium. The sequence continues at coordinate 1,279,618 of NC_013790.1, read as the reverse complement.
GCTGTGGAGTTATAGACATATTTCACAAGATAGGAACCGCTTAATGCTTCCTTGAATGTGTAATTATTCACACCAGAGTCAAAAGTTAATTGAGAACCAACTAAAGTGTCGTTAAAGTATAAATCGAAACCGCTCATATTAATAGGGTTTCCCATATCATCAGTTAAAGTTCCGATAACATTTATTTCAATTGCATTAATGTCATATGTTGTATTATCTAGAACAATCAAATTAATCTCTGAATTAATGTTTGCAGAGCTAATTGAAACAAATGATAAATTTCCAAATGAACCAGTGTTGTTTTTTAAATATAAATTACCTCCCCAAGAACCCATATAGATATTATTGAAGACAGTATAATAGCCATAACTATTCTTACCCATCTTATTGTCAATGAACTCAGAATTAGTGACGGTTAAATTTAAAGGTCGGTTACTGCTATAAGCGCTAATGATAGAAGCACTATCGACTCCTGTATTGTTTTCAAATTTACAGTAATCTATAGTTAGATTACCTGGATCGGTTGAATAGAAAACGGCACAATACCTATTGTTTAAACGTGTCACATCATTATTATAGAAATATGAATTGTTAAATACCACATTTCCAAAATAGGAAGCATAGAAAGCTACAGGACATTCTGTAACATTACAATTGTTTAAAGTCAACTTGATATTAGATGAAGTGGTATAGAATACTGAACCTCCGTTAGTGTTGGTATTATTCTTAAATAGACAATTGTCAAATAATACATTTGCATTTCCATTTAAAATTGCAACACCTGACCCATACCAGCTTCCAGCGGAATTGTTAACAAACACACAATTTCTTATAGTGTTGTCACCGCCACCTAAAGACAAAATCGGTGCTCCGCCGTAATAATAAGAATTGGCAAATACGGAGTCCTCTATAGTTATGTTGGCTCCACTAATTGCAGTAGTTCCAGAACGTATAAGCTTCACATTAGACAAATAGAAGTTATTTCCATTTCTAACGTTTATAAAATTATTTGAAAGAGATAATAAATCAATTAATGTCTCATCGCTGCCAGCACCAATAATGGACAGATTATTACCTGAATCCAAAGCCAATGAAAAACTCCTATCATTGGTGGTGTTATATACACCGCTTGCCAAATAGATAGTACCATTACCACCAGACGCATCAAATGCTTCTTTTATGGTCTTATATGGGCTTGATTGACTACCATCACCAGTGGTTTCAACCTTACTGTCTACATACCATGAACCATCTCCCTCCTCTACAATATTTGAGGATAATGTATTCTTATCCTTGCTTGTATTAAAAGAGACGTCCGTATAGCTTATATCCTCTGTGTCTGCAGAGAGATCTACAGAAGATACTTCGATTGAATCGTCAATGTCATCAATATCTGCAGCAATAGCATCATCTGCAGCACTTACAGCACTGAGAGATAGAATAACTGCTATCAATAATGCAGATATTAAAAACATTGCCTTGTTTTTCATTAAAATATTTTCACCTCAATTAATTAAATAGTTTAAATATTTCTAATAATTGAAAAATCATTAAAAAGCATTTAAACATCATTTATTAAAGTTACGAGGTTTATGAATATTCAAACTAATAATTAACCAAATAAGTGAGATAAAGATTTATGAAAGTTTTTTTAAATTAAACAAAGATGAACTATTGAGTAATCTAATACTTTCATTTTTTTATCCATATATGATGTTAATTAAATAATTTTAATAAAAGAGATTATTTTTTACGAATAACTCTAAAAGCTAGATTAACAATGCTTAAATAGCTTTTTTAAAGGTCTTACAATTTTTTAAAATGATGATTTAATTAAATCAAAAAAGAACAAAATAGTCTTAAACTACTTTATTTTCTATTCAATCAAATCAAATAATTAATAAAATAGTCTTAAACTGCCTTATTCCATTATTTAATAAAATTAAATCATTAAATTTATTTTATATATAATAAAACAAAGTTGAATTTTTTAAAACTTCAAAAAAAATTGCTTTTTTTATCATTAGTTTTATAAACAAGCTTAAATTACCAAAAACTTGTTTATAAAAATAATAAATAAAATAATAGAAGTTTAAAATCGATTGAAAACATGTTAATGAAATTCCAAATATGTTTCCTTTTATGAAACATGATTATGAGAATTCCGAATATGTTTTCTTTAATGATTTTTAGATTTCAGTTTATTTAGCTCCTGACTGTTTTATCTTTCGCTAGGGGAGATTATTCTAAGGCTTATTTTCTTGGAAGCGGATTTATATGAACTGTCCCCCATAAATTTAATTTTTACTGTATAAGTTCCTTTTTTATTTAAGGAAACATTTACCCTTGCAAGTCCTTTTGAGTCTGTTTTTGCAGCATAATTCTTGCCATTGACGGTAAAGATTATATTTTTGCCACTGATTGGATTTCCATTGGCAGATAGCAATTTAGCAGTTAATGATTTAGTCTTATCACTATACTTATATGCTCTTGAAGATGCATCGAGCTTTGGACTGTGCTTGTTTACTGTAATGAGAGCCACTTCAAAAGAACCGCTATAATAATCATCTCCAAGGAACGCGATTGCAAAGGTGTATTTTCCTTCGTATGCTAGGTTGATTTGAAGCCTTGCACCTCCTGTAGCATTTGTTGTACGGTTATATTTTCTTCCATTGAATCCAATTAGGATTCTTTTATTGGCTAATGGTTTGCCATTTGCATCTATAAGACTTACTTCAAAGTATTTTCCTACCCTCCCATCTGCTTTAGAAACTGCAGTGGTGGTCATATTATGGCAAATAATCTTTGTTACAGTTCTTTTAGGAATAATCACCGGTTTGTCGCTTTTATTTATAGTGTCATTATTTGAAAGATTAGAAGAACCATTAGTAACAGAGGAATTACCTGAAATAGAAGTTCCATCATTAACAGTAGCATTAGTCAAATTGCCACCAATACCCGAACTAGATGAGTTATTATCAGATCCAGTGGAATTAGAAATATTTGAACTGGAGCCATTAATATTATCAAGCCCAGAACTGGAAGAATCATTACCTGCGCCAGTAGAATTAGAAATATTTGTACTGGCGTTTGAACCATTAATATTATCAATTCCAGAATCTCCAGAACTTGAACCATTAATATTATCAATTCCAGAATCTCCAGAACTTGAACCATTAGTTAAATTAGTCTCAGAATTACCTGAATTAGAAGTATTAGTAGAATCTACATCAGAATCATTATTGGAACTGGAATTGGAAGAGCCAATGGCTGAACTTGAATTAGACCCTTCATTTTCATTTTCCAAAGCTAAAACAACCAACTTACTATAGGTTTCACTTGAATAATATACATCAGTGCCCCTGTAGAATGCATAAATGTCATAAGATCCTGGATTGAGGTTTATGGCCAGATTTGCGTTTCCATACTTATCTGTAGTTCTTGAATATTCCCTGCCATTAATGGAAAATACAATTATCTGGCCTTCAATCGGATTTTGAATCTTATCAGTCAAAGTGACAGTATAATTATTGCCTTTTCCTTTCAATACCCAATAAATTGATGAATTTAGCAGAGTGTTAGCCGCATTTTCATTAACGACATTCAAGATGGAACCGACATTGCTATATTGATAATCCCCATCTCCCACAAAGTGGGAAACTATATTGTATCTGCCTACAGTGAAATTATAATCCAAATGAGCCAATCCATTATTATCTGTCTTAATATTAAATCCTGTGCCATTCACTTCAACAATAATGCTCTTCTCTGGCAAAGGATTTCCATTTACATCAGACAATACCACATCATAATAGCCAAAGGCCCTATAGATATCAGATGAATTGACAGTCAATATGGAAGGATACTTATAATCCTCATCAACCACATATAGCCTTGAGGCAACAATGGAAGATGAATAATTAAGAGTTCCATTAAACTTAGATTGGATGGAATAATTTCCATAATTTAGATTAATGGCCAATCGAGCCTCCCCATTGGAATCAGAGAATCTAGTGTATGTCTTATTGCAAACTGTAATCTCTATTGTCTGACCCTGGATAGGATTGCCATTGCCATCTACGAGCTTAACAGTGTAATATCCTGATTTTTTAACTATGACATTTTCATTTGCAATCAATCTTGATGAACTTCCATAGATTGTAAGATTGGTGATAAGGCTAGATTCATCATACCATTTATCCCCTTCAAATAAACTTACCAGATAATAACTGCCCACTGGAAGATTTATCTTAAGCTTGGAGATGCCTGACTCATTTGTAAATGCATAGAATGTGTATGCATAGTTTGAAATGTCCCTTATTAATTCACTTGAATCATTATAGGATAAGTTCAAGCCAGTGATATTTGAATCAAATACCAAATACTTGATTTTTGAATCGGATAAACTTTTCAAATCATTTGTAGATAATATAACAGTTAGATAAGTGTCATTTTTCAATACTTCAACACTGGACTGGCCAAATAATAATGTAGGAACCTTATTAAGAGTAAGATTGAATGTCTTGCTGGATTTCCAATAATGCTTGTTTCCAGCAAATGAACATTTAATCAGATAGCTACCTGCCCCTAATTCAAGAGGAATAGAAAACACACCATTTTTATCGCTTACTGCAGTGTAATTCTTAATATATGGCTTATTGTCAGAACCATTAAACAGAATAGATAGCCTTATTACCATTTCAGATAGATTATTATTATGTGAATCCTTAATCTGAGCTGTAAAATTATTATTAGCTCCAGTAATGTTTAAAGAACTTTTATTGAAAAATGATACATTGTCTTTAGAAGGGTTTTCCAATACATTCAATTCAAAGATGGAGTATGCACTTTTATAATCCCCATCTGCGACATAGACAAAACTGATTATGTGCTTGCCCTTATCAAGCATCTGCGGGAAATTGAATTCTGCAAAGCCTTTGCTGTTTGTATAACTTGAACCTAAGTAATTTCCATCATCATAAACTCTGATTTCTTTATTGGCCAATGGATTCTTACTGTTTTCACTTAAGCTAAAGTTATAATAAGCAAAATCCACTTCTGTAATCTTATTAGGACCATTATAATTCAAACTAGTTGGAATAGTGGATTGCTCATCATCAACAAGCATTAAAAATGAAATATTGCAAGGATTGTAAAAAGTGTCTTCATTGCTTATGCCATTATGGGTGCTAGAATCGTAGTGCTTTACCAAATCTCCAAGAAATGCAATCCTATACTCATAGAGTCCTCTTTCTGAGTGCTTTATTAACATTTGGAAAATACCTTCAGGTGAAGTTCTAAAGATTTTAGCTAATTTTCCGTTAAGCTCTATAATTGAATATAAGACTTCCTGACCTTTACAAACACCCAAATAATCTGTGCAAGAGAAACTGGCAAGTGGAATGCCATTTTCATAAGCGACAAAATAACGAGGCGTTGATACATTTCCCAATGGAACGCCATCATTATGAGAAATCAAAAATTCAAAAGGAATTTCACTGTTAGGACTTGTATAGACAAATGAATAGATCAAATCTCTAAAGCTGATGGAAACATCATCATAATAGTAGGAGTTATTGTAGAATACAGTAAAGTTTAAATCATAGCTTGCCCTATTATGGAAAATATCTCCGCTATAAATGAAGCTATAGAAATGCTTTCCGCTTGAAGTTAAATTATTGACACTACCCTTCAAATAGCCAAATTCATTGGTAAATACAGACTTGGAATAGACTGCATCAACATACAATAAGATTTCAGCATTAGGAATATAATTGTCATTAGAATCCAAAAGAATGATTTCATAATTGAAGCCCTCTCCAAAATTAACCATATCATCTGTAATGTTTGATGAGAAGTACATCCTTGTGGATAGAACTGAATTTAAATTAGCCACTTGTGTCAAGACAGGTTCGGCTGCATATGAATAGGTTCCTGAAATTGTATATCTGGAGCCTAATTCCAAATAAGTATCATATCTTAAGAATGCTTGTCCTTCTACCACATCACATACACCTATGATGCTTGATTCTAGATTGCTTGGATTTGAAGAATTAGAACTGGAAGAACCAGAACTACCTATTAGATCAATATCCTGATTGGTTTGATTAAACAAGATAAAAGTAAAATTACCTCCAGTAATAGGATTGCCCATATTGTCGCTTATGTTAGCAACTAGCAAAACACCCTTATTGTCAACAATATTAAAGCTTCCATTATTTGCAAATGAAATGACCAAATAAGAGATATTGGCACAGGTGAATACATAATTTCCACTGCCAAGTCCAGAAAGTTTAGCTTTACAGTCATTCATTGAATTAGAATATAATTCAAGTGTGGAAACAAGGTTATAGATAGCTCCCCCTGAAACATTGGCACTGCAATTGTTGAAAGAGTTGCTTAGGCAAATGAGATTTATGTTTGAGTTATATAATCCACCTCCATATATTGCAAATGATGAAAAGACATTATTGTCTTGGAATCTGCCCCCTTGTCCACTCAAATAAACAGATCCTCCTTTAAATGCCTTATTCAGATTGAAGGTATTGTTTTGAACAACACAGCTTTCACCAAAATTGGAAATGGCTCCACCTTCCATATCTGCGCTGTTGTTTATGAAGATTGATGACTCATATAATGCATTTGAACCATAATTATAGATGGCTCCTCCATTGGAATAATCCTCGCTAAATGCAGAATTATTGACGAAAGTGGAGTTTCTGAAGGTATTGGAGAATCCTTGATTATAGATAGCTCCACCATAGGATGCTGAATTGTTAATGAATTCCAAATCATTGTATAAAACCGCATTTCCCATGTCAAATATTGCACCGCCATATTCTGCAGCAGAATTTTTAAATCTGGAATTGTTATAGAGTGATTTTTGCTCAAAGAGATAGTTATTTGTATAATCATAACTTGCTTGAATGCTTCCCCCATTCTTTACAGCCCTATTGTAGTCAAAATCACAATTATCAATCAAAAGATCACCAATAGAATGGAAAATGGCTCCTCCATCAGAATAACAAGCAGAATTATTGATAAATTTAGAGTTTGATACATTTGTATCAAATCCATAATTCATTATGGCTCCGCCTACTTCAACATTATTGTGAACAAAACTAGAATTGTTTACTTTTGAATCTTGACCATAAAGGAATACTGCTCCCCCACACCTAGATGAAACGAATATGGTGCAATTTTCCAGCACCCCATTGTTTGTGAAACTAGAATTGTCGATAGTAATATTATCTATTTTAAAGTATCCTGCAGCTCCACCAGGAGAAATACGGTATCCTATACCAAAATCAGTGCATATAAAATGATTATTACTGAAATTGGAATTTGAAATGTTCAGATTAGAATATTTGTTGGAAGTCAGATTCTTTAAAGTAGGCATCCAAGCCTCATTTAAATTATAATCGATTGTCATAATTGCTCCACCCATAAAAGCGGAGTTATTGTCAAAATCACAATAGTCAAAGCATGTATTGTTACCCTTAAAGTAAACAGCCCCACCATTATCTGCATCATTGCTTAAGAATGAACAATTGATGAAATTATGATTATTGCCTTCAATATAAACAGCTCCCCCAGCTGAGAATGTCATGAATGTCTTTTGAACGAAAGGATACTTGTTCAATATGGAAATTGAATGATTAGAAAACTCTGTATTTGAGATAAGAGCACCATCTGAAAAACTTGCTATCGCTCCCCCAGTTTGAAGAGCGTTCCACTTACGGAAATAGGAATTCTCATTCAAATCAATATATGTCTCAAGGCTGTTGTTATTGAAAATGGAATTGTTTATAGTTAAGTTTCCATGATTGCAAATGGCTCCTCCATAGGCATATTGATTAAAAACAGAACCCACACTATTTTTAATGAATGAAGAGTTTTCAATTGTCAGGAATCCCTCATTTTCTATAGCTCCGCCGCTAAGCAGAGACACATGCTGATATGCATCTTCAGAATAGACATTATTATTATAAAAGCAAGTGTTGACTAAAGTCAGATTGCCCTTATTATAAATGGCTCCGCCAGATGAAAAGTCAAAACCATTGACAAAGGTCAAATCCCTTAATGTCAAATTGATAGAATTATCCACATTAAATAGCCTATGCAAACCTTCACCATCCAATATTGTCTTATTTACCCCAGAACCTATAATGGAAATCATCTGACTATTTCCAACCCCTTCAAAGAATAGATCGTAGCTATTTTCACTTAGAAAAGTTCCTTCAAAAACATATATTGTTGTTTTATTAGCATCATGAAGATTTTCTAAAGCCTTATTTAGGGATTTAAATGAATTTTCTTGACTTAATCCATTATTGAAATCATTACCATCTAAAGAAACATAAAATACCCTTTCATCATATTCTTTTAAAGAGTTTTTTATAGGTGCTTTGTCATTTAATTGAATGTCATTAGGAGCAGAAATATTGAACTCAATTAAGCCATTAGAATTAACCAAACGATCAGAATTAGAATTAACCAAACTATCAGAAATATCATATGAATTAGAATCAGATTCAAAATAGGTGCTGAAATCATTATATGAATTAGCATCAGATTCAAAGCCAACACTTAAATCATTATATGAATTAGCATCAGATTCAAAGCCAACACTTAAATCATTATATGAATTAGCATCAGATTCAAAGCCAACACTTAAATCATTATATGAATTAGAGTCACATGCAAGATTGCTAAAATCATCTAAATTAGCAGAACTGGCACTTGCTGAACCCATCATAGCCAAAGTTCCGATGAGAAGACAAATTAATAAAATATTCCATATATGTCCTTTATTAAAATAACTCATAATCTCTACTCCTTTTATTAATTATCCTCATCTTCTTTTGATTTTTTATAATATCCTAAAATTATCAATCCTAAAAACAGGACAATAATTATTAAAAGATTTTCAAGGTCAACATTCTTTTCCAAAATATTATCATCAATCTCCTCTTCATAAATCTTATATGCACTTGAAGAAGATGATGATGAAGGACTATTTGAACTATCTCCAGGAGATGCCGCTGAAGAACTTGATTGATAATCACTTGAACTACTATCTGGACTTGAAGGACTGTCAGAACTTTCTGAACTATCAGGACTATCTGGACTATCTGGACTATCAGAACTTTCTGAAACATCTCCATTTAAAGGATTATCGCTAAGTCCGACATCATCAGATTCGCTCTTATCATCCTTATCCACATCAGATTTATCTTCAGAATCATCCAAGTCAGTTGTTGAATTAGAATTTTCTGAAGATGAATTGTTAGTATCATTAATATTAGTATCAACTGGAATCTCAGAACTGCTATTTGTTAAATTAGAAATATTATCATCATCCATATCAGAAGCTCCGCCATTGACATCAGAGGAATTATTATCATTAGAAGCAGTCCCATTTACAGGATTTTCAGAAATTGAAGAGTCAGAACTACCGTCAGTGGCATTTACTGTATCATTAGCCGGAACATCAGAAGTGGAATTAGTCTTGTTTGAATCATCCATAGGTTTTGTTGAACTGGAATTAGAAGAGCTGGAAACATTATCCTGACTATCAGAACTTGAATTAGAAGGGATTGTTCCATTAACAGGATTTTGAGAAGAAGAATTGGAAGAGCCAGAACCATTATCCTGACTATCAGAACTTGAATTAGAAGGGATTGTTCCATTAACAGGATTTTGAGAAGAAGAATTGGAAGAGCCAGAACCATTATCCTGACTATCAGAACTTGAATTTGAAGAGGATTTTCCATTTATCAAACCACTAATGAAATCAGAAAAGCTGGATCCTTCGCCATTAATTGCAATGCCTCGAGCGTCACCGCCCAATGCAGACAATATATCGCTCCAAGACAATGAATTTCCATAAGCCCCCTTTCCTGTTCCTGAACCATTTCCAGAACCTCCTGTTCCGCTACCGTTTCCGCCAGTGCCAGTTTCTTGGCCGTTTTCATGGATGATTCTTCTGATTGAACCTCCTGTGCTAGTGCCTGTCCATCCATTTATTCCAATATATTTTGAATCTTCAGATGTGAGCAATGAAGAGTCTGCCACATAGACTGATTCTCCCCCTTTGCCTGAATTAGTGATGATTGCGCCTGCAGTGTTTTTAGGCAAAGTATAGACATCAGCGGAATAGCGGATTACTGAAGGGAGAAGAATTGAACCTCCAGATTGCAATGTGTTTGCAGTGAATGTGCTGTCAATAATTTTTAAATTTTCATCATGAATCGCTCCACCATTGTTTACGGCGGTGAAGAAGATGCTGTAGACTTGGTCCAATTCATCTTCAAAAATCCATTTCCTATGGGAATTCTTATTTAATCCTCCAAACAGTTGGGACATATTATAAGTATAAACAAGATTATTGCCAAAATTACAGGAAATATATTGGGTTTGGGAATTATTAATGCAGTAAACTGCCCCTCCCCTTATTGGAGCCACATTAGAATCAAAATTACAGTTTATAAAGTATATGTCTTGTGGAGATAAAAGATTATCAGCATAATTTCCAAAATTATCCATCAATCCATCTTCTGTTTCATAAACAATGAATGGAATTCCTTCAATGATGCTGGAACTGTCATTCCTATAAGGATAGATGCCAGAAGAATAAAATGCTCCCCCATAGCCCCCCGCAGTATTATTTAAAAAGCCAGTGTCGGTTACTACAACTTCTTCGCCAAGATACTGGAAGATTGCTCCACCCTTGCTTGCGACATTACGGTCCTGATCCTTATCCATTGCATTTGAAAAGTCTATTGCACGAGGATTTTCATAAAATCCGCTGAATGCAAGATTAGATGTGAAACTTGAATTTGAAATATGAAGATCGCTTTGATTGTTAAAGATTGCTCCTCCATTATAAGCCTCATTAAAAGCGAAATTACAATTTAAAATAGTTAGATTGGAAAAGGAATTATCCACAGCCCCTCCCTTATCATAATCATACTGAATGTCCCAAAGAGAAGTAGTTATTACAGGGGTGCTAAAGCCTGTGTAGAATGTGTGATTGTCCTTTACATTGTTATTTGTAAAATTAGAATTTAAAAGAGTCAAACTACCATTTGTAGACACTATAGCACTTGCAGGAGTATTATTAAACAAACAATTATCTATTGTCAAATAAGTGTTGTCCTTAACTAATCCATAGCCATCAAAAATAAGACCTTTCAATCGGATATTTGCATCTGATTTAAATGTCCAATTAGTTGAAATGTTTGTCTTATTAATGGATTCTATTGTAATGACATTATTCCTATTCAATCTTGAATCGTCAATCTGTTCTGTAGTTTCATCATCAAGAACAGTGATAGTAACCGGTTCTATACATGTGTTGAGAGCATCCAATGCATCATTTATACTCTTGAACGGCTTTTCAAAGGAACCGTCTGATTTTGATTCATTAGCACTGTAATTAACATAAACTTTTATTGTATCGCTGATGATGCTACTGTTTACTTTCCCAATATTGACAAAAAGATTGGTATATGCATTTGAATAGTATCCTGATATCTTGATGATTCCATTTAAGGAAGAGAATGTGTATAATTTAGCCAAACCTTCAATGAGGCTAGAATTTACCAATATTTCCTTGCCTTCGATAAAGAATCTTATATAGCCTCCAGTTATAGGGTTTCCATTGTCATCATGAACATATGCGGTTAATATGAAGCTAAGGGAATCTGTATTCAATAATCTTTCATCTTCACTAAGGCTGTCTCCAATAAAATTCAAATACAAACCATCAATAAATCCATTGTTATATATATGATAGCCATTTGCAGTCATATTCATCAAATTGTTCTTTAAATTTAAAATGCCATCATTATAAATGATTGCAGAACTAGGAGACATCTTTGCATTATCAAAAATACAATTCTCAAGATATAGATTACCTTTATTGTGAATCAATCCTCCATCATTATAACGATAAACTCCATTTGCAAGACTTAAATTTTTTATAGAAACTGAAGAATCTTCTGAAATATCAAAGAACCAGTGTGAAGACACTCCATCAATAATGGTCTTATTATAGCCAGATCCAAATATTTCCACATCCAAACCTGTTATATATATTCTCAAATTAGTTCCATAGCCATTATATTTACCTTCACCTAGATGAATTATGCCTTTTACTTTAGTGGTGGAACTAGATGAAGCACTAGAACCATAAATGTTAGTTAAATTCTTTAAATAGGACAAAGCTTTGCTAATGGATTTGAATGGCTTTCCTATAGAGCCGTCTCCCTTATTGTCATTTCCATTCAAATCAACATAGATGTCAAAAATACGTAAATCATTAGTGCCAAGATCATTATCTCCATAATAATGATTGTTTTCAGAAACAGTCACATTACCGTTAACTGCATCATTTCCTAGATACTTTCCATTATTAGAACTTAAATTATTTTTAAAAACATTTATATTCTCGCTGGAGCTTGCATCGAACCTGATTGCATAATCTCCCCCAAGAGAGTAATTGGATAAAACATTATTGTCATGAATGCTTAAATCATGTGAATCCCTCATATAGTATATTCCACTATGGCCAGTTCCTATGGCATCAAAATTAGTTCCAATCATTGAAACGTCATTTCCATTTACAAAAAGATTGTTATATCCTATATCATGATTATAAGACTCATATGCACTTATCCCATAACTACCGTTGGAATTGGTTTTGATTGTATTTTCCTTAATATTAACATCAAATACATTAAAGAATTGAATGGCATATACCATATTTGAGCTAGCTTCAATAGTGTTTTTTGTAAAATTAAAGTTATTTGATGGATTCAAACCATTTCCAAAGTCAAAATACTCTGCAACCATACCATAAACAAATGAATCTGATTTTAAATGGAGGCTGTTTGATTCAAGAGTGGTGTCAACTGCACAGGACAATGTAATTGCATTTGCATAATAGTCAGAAATGATATCTATTGTATTTGATGATATGTCATTTCCCTTCGCATTATCTTTAGAATAGGCATTTGAGGAATATGAAGAGAAGTCTATCCCATAAATGTAATGTTTTGATGTATTGCTTAGAGACCTTGAATAGATGGATATTCTGTTATTTCCTATTATATTATTATTGGATGCACCAAATGCATAGATTCCCGCTAGATTGTAGTTACATCCATCAGAATAGTCTATATAAATTGGGTTGTTTTCAATGACCAAATCTGATGCCTCGTTGATGTAGATTGGTGTAAGATAATTGGAATTCTCACTTGTTGCATTTGTATAAAAGTTTAGATTTGTTAGATTGGAATAAGATCCATCCATTAAAACCTCTATAGTGGAATTAAAAATAGTAGTCTCATTTAAGGAGGAGAGTGTAAGTGGAATGTCTATTTTTATGTATCTGTTTGATAGATTTCCAAAGTAAATGAGAGAGTTGGCTTCAATATCACTGCTTAAAAAGCCTTGATTATCAAAAAAAGTGTTATAATTTGTGTCATCAATAATTATAGAATTGTCTTGGGAGTTTTGATTGCTGCTTAAATTAACAGAGCTATTTGCCCCCCCCCAATTGATGAATTAGAGCTTAGGGCTTTGAAATTTTTAGTGCTTAAGTCTAATTCTTGGGTGGAATTATCTATATTGCTGTTTAAATTGCTGTTAAAATTAGAGTTTAAATTACTGTCTAAATTGTTGTTTGAATCTGTGTTAAAGTTATTTTCTAAATTAGTGCCTATATTCTTATTTAAATCGCTCGAATCCATATCTAAAGCCCAGGCTGCGCTTATAGAAAATAAGCAAATGAAAATTAATGCAAAACTGACTAGAACTCTTTTAGACATAAATTCACCCTTAAAACTATTAAATAAGTCATATCAAATCTATTTTATAAAAATTAAATCATGTTTGATATGGAATATTCGAATAAACACCATAAATACTATTTTAAAAATTATAAAACTGACTTGATTATACTATATTCATAACACTATATATACATTACTAAAATTAGTCAATAAAACAAGCTTAAAAAATATAATTTAAAAAATGAAAAAGTCAAAATTCAAATATTAAAAATAGGATAAATTGAGAAATGAGTGAAAAAAATTGTTTAAAAAAAAACTAAAAATCTTAAAAAAAAGCAGATAAAGTTTTAAATGTCTAAAAAATTCTAAATGAAAAAGAGCTTGAATAAAAAATAAAATAAGAATAAAAGTTTAAAAAAAAATAAAAAGATGGGTTAAAAGATTAAAAAGAGACTAATCTATCTTTTGAACTTTTATAGGACCATCATTTTCAGTATAATACATCACATAGGTTCCAGGTTCCATGCCCTCATTTTGACCGGTTTCGTTTTCTGAAACTGTGAAAGTCTGTTTATGCAAGGTGTCTCCAGAATCGGCAACTGCCTTATTTTGCTCTGATATACTTTCAGAGACATTCTTAGCAATGTCCTTAACTTCAGAATCATTATTTGGGTCTTGTGATACGAGGGTGGCATTGTCTGTAGTGTCTACGCTTGTATCTGTATTGTTTGTTATATTTTCAGTTACATTCAATGAAATTGGAGCATTTCCGTTAAATGTCACATAAGCAAAGCATGCAAGGACAATTACAATCAATGCAATTACAATTCCAATTATCGCTTTATTATCCATGATTAACCTCCTTAGTTAATGTTCATTATTTATAATTTATAACAAAACAAGTATTTAAGATTTAATATAATTTTCCATAATCTTAAATCCAAATCAGGATTATGGGAAATCAGATTGGAAAATAAATAAAAATTTAATAAAAATAATAAAATTGAGATTGGAAAATAAATAAAAAATAAAATTGAGAATGAAAAAAATAATAAAAATAATAAAATTGAGAATGAAAAAAATAATAAAAATAATAAAATTAAGATTGAAAAATAAATAAAAATAATAAAATTGAGACTGAAAATAAATAAAAATAATAAAAATAATAATGAAAATTATCAAAAGCTAGTTTTGAGCAATCTCCTCATCCTTTCTCTCATATACAAACTTAGGAACTGCATGCTTGAATGGATCGAAGGTCTCAGGATTCTTTACCTCCACACACTTCATGCTTACCTTTGAGTGGAGGGATGACGGCAGCCTCAAAATTCTCTTAAGGTCTATTGTAACCTTTGCATCTATAGTGGCAAGGTTCACCCTTGCCATCGCATTCACCATATCCTTATATCTCCTTGGACCTATCCTTTCCTTAAAGAGTCCCCACTTGTCGTCAATAAGAAATTCCCTGTTTTTTATTATGTCCTTAAGGAGCCTATTGTTTATTCCATCTATTGTCTCATCTCCCCTAAGGTGGAATATATTATATTTAACCTTGTTTGTAAAGACTGCAGGATATGCTATAGGGATGGAGAAGTGCTCGAAGTTCAATGGCTTGGCTCCAGGGACTATGTTAGGATACTGTGCCCTTGGAACCTCAGCTCCAGCAACATACTTCAATACCTCAGCCCTCAGGTCGCTGTCGGCCTCCATCATATCGGGATCCAATATCCTTATATGAAATCCCCTGCCTGAATAGATGAGATGTATGTTCTTCAATCCCAGGTCTCCCTTCAATGTGTCAAGCATTATGTTGACCCTTTCCAAGGCCTCTCCAAGACATATCTCGCATACTCCGTCGCAGTTGCATGATCTGATTGGAAGGTCCTTGGCGTCTATGTCAAAGATGTATTCTGCCTTTTCCCAGCCTCCCCTCTTTCTAGGGTTCTGATAGAAGGCCACTGAAATGTATGCTGCAAATGGTGTCTTGTATCTTAAGAATCTTCTTAGGGTGTCTGTTCCCTTGAAGACCTTATATCTGTCGTTAGGACCGTTTCCAAGATGGTCGAAACCGAATTCCCTTTTGGTGATTCCTTGGGCTATGAAGTCTGGAAGGTCCTTATCCGACCATTCCTCTCTGTAATATATTCTTCTTTCTGCCAAGCTTGACGGACCATACATGAAATCACTCTTTAATAATTTAATTCATTTTAAAAAAACAGATTTTTTCCTTAAAAACTTAAAAATATTTATGATTTATATAATACTTAAAACTTATTATAAAACAAGAAAAACTAAGTTTTTCATGTAAAAAAGATTGATTTAATCATATTTAATTAGATTGAAAATAAGCAAAAACAAATTAAAAGAAAATAATTGATTAAACCAGATTCAAAATAAGCAAAAACAAATTAAAAGAAAATAATTGATTTAAACAGATTCAAAATAAGCAAAAACAAGTTAAGGATGATTTAAATGCTAAGTGAAGAAGAGCTCAGGCGACTTATAGAAAGCCTTACAATAAGGGAGATTATAGAGCCTGCATTGGACAATTGGACCAGGTACGAATCAACCGGAAAGACCGTCATTGACCTTAAAAGCGGAAGGGTCTATGGAATTTCACTAAAATCAAATGAGCTGTTGGAGCTGGACCATGACAACAATCACATAGAGCTCTATAAGATAGAAAGCCATGAGGACCTATTTGATGAGGAGGACCTTCTAAGCGAGGACGAATACAATAGGTTTCAAGAGTTCAAGGATAGAAAGGAGCTTGAGGATGAGGACTTTGATGACTATGATCCAGAGCTTTTAAGCGAATTCTGCATGATGGAATCAATAGATGAGAAGGAAAGAATCATTTCCATCCTGATTGAAGACTACCAGGAGTATCATTTCAATAACTATCAGGACTTTGAGCATTCCATTATCCTAAACTATTATGATGAGGATGACTATACCTATTAAACAAAAGATCGATTTATAAAGGGAAAAATATTGATAAAAGAATTTATTTGATTTTGGAAAAAATAGGGGAAAAATATTGATAAAAGAATTTATTTGATTTTGGAAAAAATTGAGAAAAAATAAAAAAAGTCGAGAAAAAAATTCATAAAAATTTGCAAAAAAAATTGCAAAAAATTTGATAGATTAGAAAGATCAATCGAAAAATTATGGAAAAATTGCTAAAAAAGCTTAAAAAATAACAGAAAAAAATCGTTAAAATAGCTATCGAACAAGTCTTAAAACCCCCTCAAAGAAATAAAACCACCTAATTCTGGTTTACTATACATTATAAATAGTAAAACTGCTAAAAAACCACCATAAGTTTATATAAGATAAAACACAAACCCACGAATATATCATCATGAAAAATAAGGAAAAATCCATTTTATTTCAATAAAAGAAGATGAAAATGGAAGGGGAATTTTGTTTATTTTCATACGAACAAAGCAATTTCACACTTTCACATCAATTTTTACTTGAAAATAGCAAATTGTTACGATATCGTAACAATTTTGACTTTAGAGTGTTAAAATTACTTGAATTCAAAAAAGAAAAGATTTAAATACTTTATTCACCAAAAGAAAAAAATAAAGGATTGTTCATATGGTGAATTTAAAAAAGTTAAATCAAATCTCAACCGAAAATAACAATACAGTATCATACTACGAAACAGAAGAAGGCAAAGTATATAAAGTATTAGTAGATGAAAATGGAGAATTAAAAAAGATTGCCTGTGAAGAATTTCCTTTTGAGCCTGCAAAGCAATTTAAAAAGGAGAAAATTAATAAAGTACATGACAGAATCTTCAAGTTCATTGCAGAGAACAATATACAGGCATTTTTGAATGTCTTTGGATTAAAGCATATAATATTCAAGCAATTCTTAAATGTTGAAATCTTAGATCAGACATTGAACCAAAGCTATTGCGACTTGGTAATAGAAGCTGAAGACGGAAAAATCTACATTATCGAATTTCAAAGCTCAGGCCCTGCAAAAAAGGATAAGATAAGATTTGGAGACTATCAGACGACCCTGCACAGAAAAAAGAAGGGGCAGAAAGTCATAGTTATAATGATAACCATAAATGATGATCCCGATAATGATGAACCATATGGATATGATAAGGAGTATCGCTACAGGATAAACAAGAGAAGCACAACCTGCTTTAACACAGAGAAGGTGATTAAGGAGTTGGAGTTTAAGGCTGAGAACGATTGCTTTGATGATGAGGCATATGTCAAACTGCAGCTACTATATTATATGGAAAGCAATGGTGATGAACGAAAAAAACTATTGAAAAAAGGAGTTGAAATAAAAAACAAGATAAAAAACCTATCAACAGACAGAAAAGTTGGATTGACACTGATATACATGGCTTTAGCAGTCCATAATTTTGAAGAAGAAGAACTAGAAAGATTCAAGGAGGAACTTAAAATGAACATGTCAATAGAGGAATATGCAGTAATGGGAATAAACCACCACATTGAAGAGAGAAATAAACATTTGAAAAAAGAACTCGAAGAAAAAGACAAAGAGCATAAAAAAGAACTCGAAGAAAAAGACGAAGAGATCCAAGCAAAAGACAAAGAGCATAAAAAAGAGATCCAAGCAAAAGATGAAGAAATCAATAAAATAAGAAAATTATTTAAAGATTTCTCTGAAAGCGGAGACAAAAAAGCAATGAATACCCTTAAAACCATATTATTATAGAATAAAATAAAAAATTCTAATAATTGAACGCAAGCATTCCTTTAAATTTAGTCATACAGACTATAATGTTAAAGCAATTCTCCCTTAGAAACATTACACTAGAATTTACACTAAACATGTAACAAAATAATAAAAACAGAACCTATTAGAGTACGCATTATCTAATTTTAAAGAAAAATTCCTAAAAAAAGATAAAAACTATCAAAGAAAGAAAATTGGATTGAACTAATAACATACCTTTAGCAGCCCCTAATTTGAAGGAAAATCACTATATAGATTCAGGGAGGAGATTAAATGAACATGTCATTTGAGGAATATGCAGTAATGGCAATAAATCACCACATTGAAGAGAGAAATAAATATTTGAAAAAAGAGATCAAAGCAAAAGAGGAAGAAATACAAGCAATAGACGAAAAAATACAAGCAAAAGAGGAAGAAATACAAGCAATAGACGAAAAAATACAAACAAAAGAGGAAGAAATACAAGCAAAAGAGGAAAAAATCAATAAAATAAGAAAATTATTTAAAGACTTCTGTGAAAATGAAGACGAAGAAGCAATGAATACCATTAAAAGCATATTATTATAAATAAAATGAAAAAATAAGGATATTTAACTAAGTTTTATTAAAATGATTAAATATACTTAGTTAGTTAATTAATTTTATAAAACTTGTTAAAATATCTGTTTTCATTGAACTAAGTTTTGTTTCAGTTTTAGAATTGCTTTGACTGTCATTTCCAACATTAGAATCAGAATTGATAGCTGCAGAAACATCTAAAACAGAAGCAAAATTAGAACCATTACCTGCAGAACCATCTGAAGTAGAACTATTACCCATAGAACCATCTGAAGCAGTACCATTACCTACAGAACTATCAGAACTAGAACCATTACCTACATAACCATCTGAAGCAGTACCATTACCTACAGAACTATCAGAACTAGAACTATTACCTGCAGAACCATTATTCTCACTAGAATTGTCTGTTGTGGAATTATTAATAGGCTCAGAAGCATTGTTAACACTAGCATTAGAACTGGAACTACCATTTACTCCAGAACCATTAACAACACTAGAATTAGTAGAATTAACAGTATTATTCTTTTTAACCGTCTTAATAACTATCTTAGAACTTCCAGAAACTATGTACTTATGATTGGCCTGGCTTATGGTCACATTATGAGTTCCTGCACTTAAAGCCTTTGTATTGAAATTAGCAACTCCACTCTTATTGGTAGTCACAGCATAGCTCTTAAACTTACTGCCTGTATAAACCTTAAGACTAATTTTAACTCCTCTTAAGGTCTTATTTGTCTTCTTATTCCTTACAGTCACCTTAAAGTATTTGGTCTGATTCTGATTTGCAGTTAGGGCAGGAGCTGAAACCTTAGTTTGGGTCTTTATAAGGGTGTCGATCTTTCCAAAGCTGTGGGTTCCAAGGAGCTTTTTATTAGGAGTTCCCGGAAGCTTGGACCTGCTGATATAGGTTTTCTTATAATGAATGTTATCGCTTTTTCCTCCAGTGCGTCTTCCTGCAAGGTTTCCCTTATCGTTTGCAGCATAGGCTTTCACCTGTGCGCTTGTCTGGTAGTTCTTAGTGCTTCTCTTATAATGGAAAACAGTGATGTCCCTTCTGTTTACTCCAAATCTGTCTGTAGCTGCAATCCTTAATGCTGCAGTTGCAGTGTCCTTTGAAAAGCTCTTATAGCTTCCCTTTCTAAACATGCCTCTTGAATTAGGAACATCAATATATTGGCCATTCTTCAGCTTTCCCTTCACATATCCGCTTTTCCAAACAATGGCATAGTTTCCTTTAGGATCCACTATTGCAAAGTGTCCTATGCCTAATGACCTTTCATATTTTCTAATTGTATTAAGCTTGGAATTTTGAATGTTATTGGATGAGACCATCTGACCTGCAAGGCTTTCTATCTTCTTATTGATTGTAGGATTGTCTGCACCTCCAGTTCCTACCAGCCATCCGTCTGAAGTGACGATAGCATGGAAAAAGTAGGTTCCAGTAAGCTTATACTGCTTCACTGCATTTCTTCCATGCCACTTTTGAGCGACTATATACAAGTCAGCTGCATATGTGGAATCCCTTCTAAAGGCGACAGCGCTTTCATTCTCATTTACATGGATATAGATTGATGAGCATCCCATCTCTCCAGGAGCGGATATCTTAATTGAGACCTTATTTTTTGTGTTTCTATAATTTATATAGTCCTTTTGGCCATCATCCTTTACATATGTGTAAACATCATATGAGCCTAGTTTTAGGTTCTTCTTTAAGGTGGCGATTCCATCCTTATCGCTTAGGGCATAGTAGTTCTTATAGTTTTTCTGTGATGAATAAACATTGAACTGAATCCGTATGCCTTCAACAGGACTTTTAGTAAGCTTGTTTAAGACCTTTACAGAAAAGAAGATGTTTGAATTGAGATATGTGGAGAAGTCCTTTGTATTGATTGATATATCTACCTTCTTTACATTGACTTTAACAGTCCTAACAGACTTCTTATAATCATCATCCCCATAAAATTCTATCTTCGCATCATATGAATTAGGTTTAAGGCCATAAAGAGAGAATGAGGCCTTTCCCAGTTTATCTGTCAATTGAGCATATGTTTTACCGTTGAGGCTTAGTTTGATTGTCTTGTTTGAAAGGGCCTGATTTTTATTATCCTTTAAATATAATACTAGGCTTGATTTTTCCTTATAGTATGTATTGATGTCCTTTGCAGAGATCTTAGTTTGGATTTTTGTATTGGACTTGTCTGCAGTACTAGAATTAGAATTGTTTTGGTCTTTGATAGAATTTGAATTGAGATTGTCTTTAATTGAATCTGAATCAGAACCCTCTAAATCATCTTGTTTTTCATCATCAGATGAAGAAATCATATTTTCAGATGATAAATTATTATTAGAATCATCATCTAGACCATGAACAGCATTAGAACTAAGTCCATTATTAAAATTGCTATTTAAATCACTGAAATCATTTAAATCAGCAATATCTTCATTTAAACCAGTGCCCTCATTAAAGGTATTATCTGAAGCTGAAACAGCAGAAATGGATAGCATAAATAAAACAATCAATGAAAAAATCAAAGCCTTTCTATTTAACATCAATTCACCTCAAGATTAAGAAAAAAATAATAAAACAAGCATCATATTCAATTGTTTTAAGTTATTAAAATCTAAAAATGATTTTTTTAAAAAAGAATTAATTTAATTAAAATAAAAGCAAATTTAGATTTTTTTTATATGCATATCTATTTAATAATAACTATATAAAACTTACTAAATTAAAATGATAGAAAAATTGTGAAAAATTGAAAGTTAAATAAAATAAAATTTAAAACTGAAAAAAAAAGCAGTACAAAAAAAGAAGAAGAAAACCAGTGAAATTAGGAAAGATTATTCCTATAAAAAAACCATAATCAACTATTCTTCCTCAGATTTAGATTCTCCACCTTTCTTGCTTAGAATCCACCTCATCCTAGAATAATAGCTTAATGGATTGTTTATCTTAGCGCAATCCTTATTCTCCTTGCACAGCTGAGGAAGATGCATCTTAATCTTTTCACAGCTCATAGGAGTGTACCACTTTGTCTCACCTTCATGCTCCAGCTCTGGAGTCTCATGCATCCCAAAGCCTAATTTTGAAGTAATGTTTATCTTCTCCTGTGGCTGGTCCTCAAACAAGGGAGGAGTACAGTTATCCGCTGCCTCATATATCAAAGGAAGTATCTCATTCATTGTGATGTTAAGGTTTGAGTCAATGTCTGAAACCTTTACGCTGGCATCTGCACCGAATATTCCAGGATAAAGCCTTGCATATGAAACAAATGAAGTAAGAAGAAGGACTATAGCATCGTTTCTTCCCCCTGAAGAGACCCCTTCGACGGTGTTTGCAATGCATGGAGGGAATGCTTCCCTCACTAGCTTGCCTATTTCCATATTACCATAGGCTCCTCCAGCTGCATAGAAGCTGCTGTACTTTGTCATAAGCTCTGTAATTGTCTCGCCAAGCATCTCACCAAGCCTTACAATGGCAGGGTGTGGCTCAATTGTTCTAAGCATATCCTGAATATGTGCAACATATTCCTCTGACTTTTGAATGAGAAGCTTGGATACGATCATTTCCTTAAGGCCGTCTCCAATTAGGATGTCATAGATTCTCTCTGGAGAGCGGTCAGTGAACTCATCGCCGAATGTATAGACAAACTCTTCCCTGTCAAGGACTATCTTACCATTATCCAATACAAGGTCTGTAAGGGAGATTCTTTTGCTTGCAACTAAGTCCTTCAGGAAGGCCCATTCTATGCCGTCCTGAACAAGAAAGTCCCCTAATATCTCTTCAACAAGCTCTCTTTTTTCTGTTTCAAGTAATCTTATCAATCTGTCCTCAACAAGAAGTCCATAGGATTCGACAAAAAGCTTTATCTCACGAGACCCCGCCCTAAATTGGCTTGCAACAGCCTGGGCAAGTATGTGGAATGCGATAGTGTCATATTCAGCAATCTCTTCATTAAAAAAATAGGCGTAATTGCTTGGATTGAAATCCTTATTGTTCTTTTTGTCGATATACCATTTGATTCTGTTGATGGCCAAGTCGGCAAGAGTCTCTGGCACATATTCCTGATTTGAAATGGTCTGACGAGGGCTATGAATGACTATGTCAATAAGGTCATCATTAGGGGCGAATATGTCGTCAAGACTAGAGAGTCCTCTGACTATGTTTTGGCCCTCTGAAGACAGTGGATTTAAATAAGAAACAATCACCATGCTTTTCTCTCCCGATTCTGTTAAAAGACAATAAGTTTAATGATAGAATATAGTTTTTTTTAAAAATATTTGATATTTATTATTAAATATTTTATTCATTCTATTTAAATAATCTTTTTATGATAACTCTGATTAATTAAAAATCAAATAATGAGCAAATTTATGATAAATCTGATTTATTAAAAGTCAATTTTAAGCCTTTTTTCTGGACTTCCACAAAAGAAAACGGATAAACACATTCAAGTAAAAATTGTTACGAAACTAAAACAATATTGTTACGAAATCAAAACAATTTACTACTATCAAGTCAATTTAACACTTTAAAGTCAATATTATTACGAAATCAAAACAATTTACTACTATCAAGTCAATTTAACACTATTAAATCAATATTTACCCAAAATATTAGCAAATATTTAAATAATAGAACAATAAAATAAAATTACATGGATTCAAAAGGATTAATCAACATAGAACTTTTATTTTGCACAATCATCATAGTCATGATTCTGATAGTGAACTTTCCTATCCTAGAGCATAGCATAGATTCTGCAAATGATATGGATGAAAACTCCCAAGGCCGATTTTTACTTAATTCGATATCAACTAGCATAGATCAAGTAAATAGCAATAATGAAGGATTTTCAAAGAAAATAAAACTTCCCCAATCTGTTGACGGAAACTATTATACAATACTTGTAAGCAGCAATGAAATAATATTGGAATTCAACAACAAGAAGGGAAAAGCTAAAATCCAGCCCATAAATCTAGTTGATTCAAAGAACCGAACATTAAGCAAGGCGCAATTATACAATGGAGGAAGCTACATAATTAAAAAGACCCTAACAAACAATAATGAGAGCCACATCTATAATCAAAGTTCTATAATAATCATGCAAGTAGAAGGATAAGGCAAATATAGGAAACTGCAATTAATAAAGGCAAGAAGAATTAGAAATGAAAAGAAAGTAAACTAAAAAAAATCGATGATAAAATGATAAAAACAGACAATAAAGGACAGATAACAGTCGAACTGCTCCTTCTTTTAAGCTTTACATTCATAAGCATCATAGCCCTTACAAACATCATAAGCGATGCAAATGAGGTAAACATAGCCATGGCTGCAGCAAGAAACGGAGCATTCGAAGGAGCTTCCTCAAACGGACTGGCAATCTATCCAAAGGACACCTTTGACAACTATTCAAAGGACAAGAGAAAGGAAGGCCTATTCAATATGAAAAACATTAAGATAATAAAGATTGCACAGACCTTTAAGGGAAAGGACAACTTCAATAAAACGAGGATACAGCTAAAGGTCTATGCCTCATCAAAGATCATAAAAACAAAGGAAGAGAAGGAGTCTGCAGGAGATCGTATAAATTACAATATGAGAAGAGCAATCACCAATTCATTTAAGACGGAAAATATAAGCAATAGACTATTTAATCCTGCCTTTTCAGACAGCTATAGTTTTACAACTGCAAATGTGGAATGGGTTTGAAAAAATAATAATGAATTGAATTTTAATTAAAAAAGTTTATTTCTAGAAGATGGTAATATGGATAGTCAGTACATTAAAGATAATTATTATTTTGAAACTTTAAACGAAAGCCACAATTTAAATAATTTTTATTGTGAAGATGAAGAATTGAATGAATTTTTAAAGGAAGACGCATTAAAACAACAAAAACAGAAACTAAATTTAACAAAATTGATTATATGTGATGACGAAATAATTGGTTTTGTAAGTTTACTCAGATGGAATAAGAATAAAAGATATTAAAGATGAAGGAGTAAGAACCATAATACAAGGAAAATTAGACAGCACTAATAAAAAAAGAATTCCTGCAATAAAAATAGGTAGATTTGCAATTGATGAAAAATATTCCAATAAAGGATTAGGTACTCACATACTAAGAAATATTATAAAAAATATTAAAATAATATCTGAAAATTATGTTGGTGTAAGATTCATAGTTGTAAACGCTTATGCAAAAGCATATGATTTTTATGTTGAAAAAAATCAATTTACTTGTTTAAAAAAAGATGAGAAAAAAATTAATGAAAAATTAGAAAAAATTATTAAGCAGAATCCTAAACAAACATTCTACTTATATATTGACTTAGTTGTTTAAAAAGGAACAAACCTTTGTGATTCTACTTCTTTCCAAAATTTCTTTTCTTTTTCTGTTGGAGGTTCATTCATTTTCTTTAAAAACCTCCTAGCATCTTCACCATACAAAGTAGGAGTTGGGCTAATTGGTCTAGCCATATTATCACCTCTTATACTAATTAATTTCTTAAAAAAAATCAACTGAAAATGTCATTTATGAGACACTGCTTCTTAAAAATTTATTTATTTATAAAATATTTACATAAAATAGTTTGTATTTTATCTTATATATATATATATTTCTTTATTTAAACTTATTATTTTTTAAAATAAAGAACTATAGGTTTAATATAGTTATAAATAGTAAACCAGAAGCGTTTTTGTAAACTATATAAAACTATATATAAAACGTTCGAAACAGTGAAAACAAAAAACAAGAAAAATAGAACAAAAAACTGGAAAAAAGTAAAAAATTAAAAACAGATTAAAAAACTAAAAAATATTATAAAAAATGAATTTAAAGAAAATAGGCAAATTTAGCCCAAATAATAGAAATAATCTTTCAAGTGTATAAACTGTGCAAATGTCTGATCATGAGTTACCCCAGGCATCAGCAGTGCAACAATTATACCAAGAATACCAAAAATAATGCCTATTCCCCATATCATCATCACAGCAGTCTTTTCATCCACCGGCTTTCTCAATACAAGCCTGATAAGGGATTTGAATCCCTGCTCCGGCCTTACAAGCTTGCCGTCCTCATTAAGCTGAGTCGGATTGTGCTGCTGCCTTTCCATAACTCCAGCACTGTAGAACTTTAACGCTGCATCTATAATGTTCGGTAGAAGGACAATGAATGCTATGAGCTTTACCCTTCCAATAAACGCAATTGCAGCGATTGTCGCCCCAATGATAAGGGTACCGGTATCCCCTGGAAAAACCTTGGCCGGATACTTGTTATAATAAAGGAATGCAAGAAGGGTTCCAAGCATTGTCATGCTTATAATCGCAACGTCATACTTTCCAAGAATGATACAGCTTATTGTAAGTGAGGTCATTGAAATAACCCCAAGGCCTGATTCTATTCCATTCAATCCTGCAAGCATGTTGGTAAGGTTTGAGGTGATTGATACTGCTATCGGAATCATGATCATATATAGAAGGCCTACATTAGGAGGGGCAACCCACCATAATGGTATGCCTGCCAAAAAGAGAAGGAATAGCTTCTCCTTTGAGGACAATACAATAAGGTCATCAACCATGCCGATGATTCCAACAAGAAGAACAACCAGAAGGACAACCACAAGCTGGAAGGTCAATACTGGAAAGAGAATTATTCCGGCAAAGATCCCTATGATGAATCCGAATATTATACCAATACCACCCATTTCAGCTACAATGGGACGGGAGGACTTATGAATGTCCTTTCCAATAATTTCCGCCTGCTCAAGCTTACCAATAAGCCAAGGCATAACCAAACGAGTACTTATAAATGAAAGAATCCCACATATCAATGCGATAACAATTAAAGGCAAAGTAGGAATTGAAATTAAACTTGACATCTTAAACACCACAATCATCTTTAAATAAAGATTTTCAAATCTTAATTAAATTATTTTATATTTCTTTTATTAAATAAACTTTTTATAAAATTTTAAAAAAACTTGACTAATCTGATAACTTTTCAAAATATAAAACCAATAATCCTATAAAAGAAAATTTTAAAAATTGAATAAAATTAGAAATATTAATAAATTGATGTTTACTATCTAAAAAGCAATGAAATATTTTTTATAGTGCTATTAATTTAATTATAGAAATAGTTAATTAAAATTAAAAGAATTAAAATAACCATAAAATAATTAAACCTTATTTTGATTATTTTCATAGTAAAATTTCTTGAAAAAATCTGGATGAAAAATATGGACTTTTTGAGTAAAAAATTATGATAGAATAAAAAAAATTTGATTGATCTTAAAAATTAAAAATATGAAAATAAAAATTTTGAAAAAATAAGATGATAAAAATTATGAAAATAAAACTTTCTTGAAAAAATCTTAATGAAAAATATGGACTTTAAGACTAAAAATTATGATAAAAAATAAGATGATAAAAAATTATGAAAAAAATAGATAATAAAAAAATAGAAGATAAAAAATAAAAATTTTAAATGAATTTAGAAAAGAAAAAGAAAAAATAAATGAAAAACTGAAAAAATAAAAAAATGAATAAAAAATGAATAAAAAATGAATAAAAAATGAATAAAAAAGATAGAAAGATAAATTAATCTATACGATTAATTTGATCTTCATTTTCCTCTTCTTCATCATCATCTCTTCTTCTTTTTATAGGTATTAAAATTAAGCTGAACAATACCATGAACAATACTAATATTGGATTACCGGTCTTTTTGCTTTCTAAATCAATACCACCATGAGCTTTGCCCTTATCTTGTGGGCTTGTACCGTTCTTAGGCTCTACAACAATGGTTCCATCAACAGAGCCAGCCAAGTACTTGCCGTCACCAGAGTAGTAGGCTTTGACAATATGTGTGCCTGGACCTAATCCAGAGATATGGAATACCGCTTTGCCATCCTTAATGCTTGCAGTGTAAGTCTTGCCATCTACGGTAATGCTTATTGTACCTGTTGCATCTTCTGGAACAGTTACGGTTATAACGCCGTCTTGGCCTACTTTGATTTCAGGAGCGTCCATGCCCATATCAGGTTTAACCTTGCTTACTGTAAAGCTGTCGCTTCTTTTAGCAGGGGCGTACTTGTCATCACCGCTATATGCAACATTGACCTTATGTTCGCCTGCCTTAATGCCAGGAATAACAAATGTAGCTTTGCCGTTTTCAACTGTAGCAGTATATTCTTTGCCGTCAATGGTAAGGGTTACGGTTCCTGTTGCATCATCTGGAAGAGTTACAGTAACGGTTTCATCATCTCCGACTTGGATGTTTTCAGTTGAAATATCGAAGCTTGGAGTAACTTTTGTCACTTTAAAGCTGGTAGCGTTTGAACTGTTTGTGTAGTTGTGGCTTCCAGGATATACCGCTTTGACAGTATGTTTTCCAAGATCCAAATCAGGAATGGTTAAAGTGCCTTTTCCATCAATGAGCTCAACAGTATAATCTTTTCCATCGACAGTTACAGTTATGTTAGTATTGATCTTTTCAGAGCCGTCTTCATGGGTAACTTCAATATCAATCACTGCATCTTCACCTAGCTTGATATCATCTACAGATATCTTGGTAGTGGTATTCTCCTTGTATACATGGAAAGTGTCATTGTCGCTGACGGAAGTGTAGTTTTCATTTCCGTTATAGACTGCCTTAGCAGGGTATGTGCCAACAGCCAAGTTTACAAGGTCAAGAGTTGCCTTGCCGCTGTATGCTCTAACAATTGAACTGAATACACGCTTATCATATCCGTCATCAAGAGGTACTGTTACAGTGACTCCATTTACAGTGATGTCCACAGTGCCTGGAGCATCGCATGTGACAGTGAGCACTTCTACATCGCCATAGTAAATGTCATATACATGAATTTCAATGTGAGGAACTGCTTTTGCAACTTCAAATGCTCCTTCAGTGCTATCTGGATCGTAATTGCCATCACCGGAGTATTTTACATCAACTATGTAGTTTCCAGCGGCCAAGTCAGGAACATCTACAGTAGCCTTGCCGTTTTCAAGAGGAACATCATTGAATACTTTAGTATTTCCATCCTTATCTGTAATAGTTATGTTTACAGTACCGGTAGGAGTGACTCCTCCTTCCACTGGATTTACATCAACAGTTATAGGCTCTTCGTCACCATATGTGATGTTCTCAGTCTCAAGAGTGATATTGCTGTTTGATCTGACAACTTTAAAGCTTGAAGTAGCTTTAGAGCCAAGGTAATTATCATCTCCCGGATAGTCTACTGTTACATTATAGTCTCCAGCATCCAAATCAGGAACGCTAATTGTAGCCTTGCCGTTTTCAATAGGAACATCATTGAATACCTTGGTTTTACCGTCCTTATCTGTAATGGTTATGTTTACAGTGCCTGTTGCATCCTCTGGAAGGCTTACAGTAATGGTTTCATCATCACCATAATCAATGTCTTCTGAATCTACATTCAATTCTGGTTTTGCCTTGTTTACAGTAAAGCTTCCGCTGGAGTTTCTAGCAGTGTAATTCTCATCACCGCTGTATGCCACATCAACAGTGTAGTCGCCGGCATCTAAATCTGGAATGTCTAGGGTGACTTTGCCATCAACAAGATCTACTTGGTCTTCATAAACGACATTGCCATCCTTATCCTTAACGGTTACGTTTACAGTGCCAGTAGGAGTGGAACCTCCTTCAACAGGGTCAATGGTTACGGTTATAGGCTCATCCTCACCATAATCAATGTCTTCAGTGTCAGCATCGACTTCAGGAGCTACCTTATCTATGCTGAAGCTATCGGAACTATTGACTGGGTTGTAATTATCATCACCGCCATAAGCAACTTCAACAGTGTAATCGCCAGCAGGCAAACCAGGAACATCAACAGTAGCCTTGCCATCATCAAGCTTAGCTTCACCTTCATAAACAACATTGCCGTCACTATCCTTAACGGTTACATTTACAGTGCCTGTCGCATCTTTAGGAAGGGTTACAGTAACAGTCTCATTGTCACCATAGTCAATGTCTTCACCATCAACTTCCATATCAGGGTTAACTTTACCTACAGCAAAGTTTCCGTTGGAGTTTGTAGCAGTGTAATTCTCATCACCGCCATAAGCAACTTCAACAGTGTAATCGCCAGCAGGCAAACCAGGAACATCAACAGTAGCCTTGCCTTCAACAAGGTCTGCTTGGCATTCATAAACAACTTTGCCGTCACTATCCTTAACGGTTAGATTTACAGTGCCTGTAGGAGCAGATCCTCCTTCAACAGGGTTAACTGTGACAGTTACAGTCTCATTGTCACCATAATCAATGTTTTCAGTACCAACATCGACTTCAGGACTTACCTTATCTATGCTGAAGCTATCGGAACTATTGACTGGGTTGTAATTATCATCACCGCCATAGGCTACATCAACAGTGTAATCGCCAGCAGGCAAACCAGGAACATCAACAGTAACCTTGCCCTCTTTAAGCTCAGCTTCACCTTCATAAAAGACATTGCCGTCATTATCCTTAATGGTTACATTTACAGTGCCTGTCGCATCTTTAGGAAGGGTTACAGTAACAGTCTCATTGTCGCCATAATCAATGTCTTCAGTTTGCACATCCATATCAGGAGAGACTTTAGCTACATTGAAGCTTGAGCCTCCAGTTGAATCATCGTAGTTGGAATCACCGCCATAGCGTACATCAACAGTGTAATCTCCTGCACCTAAATCAGGAACATCAAGGGTAGCCTTGCCTGCAACAAGATCTACATTGCCTTCATAAACAACTTTACCATCAGAATCTCTGACAGTGACATTTACACTACCTGTAGGAGTGACGCCACCATCAACAGGGTTAACTGTAACAGTTACAGTCTCATTGTCGCCATAATCAATATTAACAGTATCGACATCGACATCAGGAACTACCTTATCTACATTGAATCTGACTGTCTTATTGGTTGGATTATAGTTTCTGTCTCCAGGATACTTGACAGTTACATTGTATGGACCCGGTGTGATGCCTGGAACGTCAACAGTAGCCTTGCCATCTTCAAGCTGAGCTTCACCTTCATAAACAACAGTGCCATTCTCATCGGTAATGGTTATGTTTACACTACCTTTCGCATCTTTAGGAAGGGTTACTGTTATAGTCTCATTGTCGCCATAATCGATGTCCTCAGTTTCCACATCCATGTTTGGAGTGACGGTAGCTACTGTAAATGTATCACTGCCTTCGGAAGATTCATGATTATCATCACCGTTATATATGGCAACTACTTCATATTCACCGGCTTGAAGGCCAGGTACAACAAATACTGCACGGCCTTTATCATTAATTTCTTTAGTTGCTATCTCTGTGCCATTAATCTTAATGGTAACATTGCCGGTTACATTAAATCCATCTACAATAACAGTAATTGTCTCATTCTTTCCATAGTCAATGTTTTCAGAGACCACATGAACATTTGGTTTCTCCTTATCCACAGTAAATGTCTCGGTTGAGCTTGCAGGATTATAGTTGGAATCGCCGCTATAGCTAGCAGTTACTTCATAATCACCTACAATCAATCCAGGAACATTAAAGACTGCAACACCATTGTCAAGTTCAACAGGACCATATTCAGTGCCATTTACAGAAATGGTTATATTGCCTGTGATATTATTATCAGTGATTCTTACAGTAATTGTTTCGTTTTCACCATAAGTAATGTTTACAGGACTTATGGTCATGTTCTTGACATCTGACTTATCTACTTTGAATGTATCGGAAGCAGTGCTGTTCAAGTAGTTTCTATCGCTGTGATATACAGCAGTTACATTGTATTCTCCAACAACCAAGTCTTTTACATCAAATACAGCTTGACCTGCAGAAACTTCTTTAGTTAATTCAATATCAGTGCCGTTGATTGTAATGGTTACAAATCCAGTGGCATTATTATCGCTTACAGTAACTGTAATGGTTTCCAAATCAGTGTAATTAATGTCTATTCCATCTACCTCAACATGTGAAGGTGCTTTATCTACATGGAATGGAGCATTTACAATGCCGCTTTCATAGTTGCTGTCACTAGAATAGTTAGCATAGACAACATAGTTATTCACTTCAAGGTCAGGTACTGTGAATTCGACAGTGTTTGATCCAGGAGTGATTTCCTTCTTCTCTGTGTAATCTCCGATTGTAATTGTTACATTGCCTGTAGCGTCATTTGGAACAGTGGCGGTAACGGTTACGTTATCTCCATAAGTCACATTAGTAGCAGTTACAGTCAGATTGACTGGAGCTGATTTCTTTACATTGAACAATGCGCTGGCATTGCTTTCATTATAGTTAACATCATCATGGTAAACCGCAGTTACATTATATTCGCCGGCTGTAAGGCCTGGAACATTGAAAGTGACAGTCTGTGAGCCATCTTCAGTAATGTTCTTAGTCAATTCAACGCCAGTGCCGTTAATCTTAATGGTAACCATACCAGTAGCATTAGGAACATCAACGGTTACAGTGATAGTTTCATTATCAAGATATGTGATATTTGTAGGAACTACAGCCACATTGGAAGCAGCTGGTTCAACCTTGAACAATGCAGAAGCGTTGACGTCATTATAGTTAGCGTCATCTGTGTACTCTACAGTAACATTATAGTCACCTACAACAAGGCCTGGAACATTGAATGTTACAGATTGTGAGCCATCTTCAGTAATGTTCTTAGTCAATTCAACATCAGTTCCGTTAATCTTAATGGTTACATTACCTGTAGCATTAGGAACATCAACGGTTACAGTGATAGTTTCATCTTCATTGTATGTGATATTTGTTGGAACAACAACGATGCCTGTATCTGGGTTGACATCAGGAATATTAGCCTTATCCACATGGAATAAGGCAGATGCATCGCTATTGTTGTAATTAGGATCATCAGTGTATTCCACAGTTACATTATATTCGCCTACTGCAAGGTCTGGAACAGTTACTACAATAGTTGGCTTGTCTTCACCTGTAAATGTAGTTGTGTTCACTTCTGTGCCATTTATCTTGACTACAACAGTACCTGTAGCATTAGTTACGTTAACGCTAATTGTAATGGTCTCATTATCAAGATATGTGATATTTGTAGGAACTACAGTCACATTGGAAGCAGCTGGTTCAACCTTGAACAATGCAGAAGCATTGACGTCATTATAGTTAGCATCATCTGTGTACTCTACAGTAACATTATAGTCACCTACAACAAGGCCAGGAACATTGAATGTTACAGATTGTGAGCCATCTTCAGTAATGTTCTTAGTCAATTCAACATCAGTTCCGTTGATTCTGATAGTTACATTTCCAGTAGCATTAGGAACATCAACGGTTACAGTGATAGTTTCATCATCATTATATGTGATATTTGTTGGAACAACAACTATGCCTGTATCTGGGTTGACATCAGGAATATTAGCCTTATCTACATGGAATAAGGTACTTGCATTGCTGCTGTTGTAGTTAGGGTCGTTGCTGTATTCTACAGTCACATTATATTCGCCAACAGCTAATCCCCCTACTGTAATATTGTAGGTTGGATTGTCTCCGCTTACGGTTCTTTCGTCTTTTTGAGTTCCATTTATCTTAATTACAACTGTACCGCTTGCATTAGTGATTGGAACAGTGACAGTGATAGTCTCATTATCAAGATAAGTGATATTTACCGCTTCGACAGTCACATTTGATGAGGCTGGTTCAACCTTGAACAATGCAGAAGCGTTGACGTCATTATAGTTATGATCAGCTGTGTATTCTGCAGTTACATTATAGTCGCCTACAACAAGGCCTGGAACATTGAATGTTACAGTCTGTGAACCATCTTCAGTAATATTCTTGCTTAATTCGATATTAGTTCCGTTTATCTTGATGGTTACTATGCCTGTAGCGTTGTTTACGCCGATAGTTACAGCGATTGTTTCATTATCAAGATATGTGATATTTGTTGGAACTACAGTTATATTATCTTCAGTAATGTTAGCCTTATCTACTGTGAATCTTGTAAGGTTGTTGTTTCCATTGTAGTTTCTATCTCCATCATATGTTACGGTTACTTCATATTCGCCTGCTTCTAAGTCTTTGACTGTGAATGTTGCTTTTCCATCTGTGCCAATCTTTTTAGAGCCGATTTCACTACCGTTTACGCTGACAGTTACCCATCCAGTAGCATTATTGTTAGGGACAGTTACAGTGATTGTCTCATCTTCTCCATAGGTTATGTTAGTTGCTTCAACTATTACGGTTGAATTAGCTTTATCAACATGGAATGGAGCATTTACGATGCCGCTTTCATAGTTGCTGTCACCAGAGTAGTTAGCATAGACAACATAGTTATTCACTTCAAGATTTGGTACTGTGAATTCGACAGTGTTTGATCCAGGAGTGATTTCCTTCTTGTCTGTGTAATCTCCGATAGTAATGGTTACATTGCCAGTAGCGTCATCTGGAACAGTGACGGTAACGGTTACGTTTTCGCCATAAGTCACATTAGTAGCAGTTACAGTCAGATTGACTGGAGCTGATTTCTTTACATTGAACAATGCACTAGCATTGCTTTCATTATAGTTAACATCATCATGGTAAACAGCAGTTACATTATATTCGCCCACTGCAAGACCTGGAACATTGAAAGTAACAGTCTGTGAACCTTCTTCAGTAATGTTCTTAGTCAATTCAACAGCAGTGCCGTTAATCTTAATGGTTACATTACCTGTAGCGTTATTGATATCAACGCTGACTGTGATAGTCTCATTTTCACCATAAGTAATGTTTACTGGCACAACAGTCACATTGGAAGCAGCTGGTTCAACCTTGAACAATGCAGAAGCATTGACATCATTATAGTTAGCGTCATCTGTGTATTCTGCAGTTACGTTATAGTCGCCTACAACAAGGCCTGGAACATTGAATGTTACAGTCTGTGAGCCGTCTTCAGTAATGTTCTTGCTTAATACGATATCAGTGTCGTTAATCTTAATGGTAACCTTACCGGTAGCATTGCTTACATTAACAGTTACGGTAATAGTTTCATCATCATTGTATGTTATATTTGTAGGAACAACAACGATGCCTGTATCTGGGTTGACATCAGGAATATTAGCCTTATCTACATGGAATAAGGCAGATGCATCGCTATTGTTGTAATTTGGATCATCTATGTATTCCACAGTTACATTGTATTCGCCTACTGCAAGGTCTGGAACAGTTACTACAATAGTTGGCTTATCTTCACCTGTAAATGTAGTTGTGTTCACTTCTGTGCCGTTTATCTTGACTACAAGAGTACCTGTAGCATTAGTTACGTTAACGCTAATTGTAATGGTCTCATTTTCAAGATATGTGATATTTGTAGGAACTACAGTCACATTGGAAGCAGCTGGACTAACATTAAACAATGCAGAAGCATTGACATCATTGTAATTTGGATCATCAGTGTATTTGGCAGTTACATTATACTCGCCAACTGCAAGGCCTGAAACAGTGAATGTTACAGTGCCACCGCCAATCTCCTTAGTTTCAATGTCGGTTCCATTAATGTTGATAGTGACTTTGCCAGTTGCATTAGGAACATCTAAAGTAACTGTAATGGATTCATCTTCAAGATATGTGATATTTGTTGGAATTACAACAAGACCTTCAGTATTTGGAACATCAGGAATATTAGCCTTATCCACATGGAATAAGGTAGATGCATTGCTGTTGTTGTAGTTAGGGTCATTGCTGTATTCTACAGTCACATTATATTCGCCAACAGCTAATCCTTCCACTGTAATGTTATAGGTAGGATTATCTCAGCTTACAGTTCTTTCGTCTTTTTGAGTGCCATTTATCTTAATTACAACTGTACCGCTAGCATTAGTGATAGGAACAGTGACAGTGATAGTCTCATTATCAAGATAAGTGATATTAACCGCTTCAACAGTTACAGTTGAATTAGCTGGGTCAACAATAAATTTAGCGCTGGTTTGAGCGTTTTCATAGTTTGCATCATCTGTATAATCAACTTCTACAGTGTAATTTCCTACTGCAAGACCTGGAACAGTGAAAGTTACAGATTGTGAACCTTCTTCTGTGATGTTTTTGCTTGTTACAACAGATGGATCGATATCAACAGGATTGCCATCCTTATCTTTGATAGTTATAGTTACCTTACCTGTAGCATTGTTTGCTCCAACGCTTACAACAATGGTTTCATTGTTAAGATAAGTAATATTAGTTGGTAGAACTATTAATGAAGAGGCATTAGCAGGATCAACTGGGATAATGGCTTTAGTTACATTAAATTCTACATGTGCTACAGATTTATTGTAATTATCATCATCGAAGTATTCTACATCAATAGTGTGAGTTCCAACAGCTAAACCATCTAATTCAAGTTTTACAGGAGTATTGTTGTTGATTGGTAAAATATCATAAGCTTTATCATCCACTTTGATAATTACTCTACCTGAAGCGTTATAGTTAGGTATAGTTATATTTGCATATTCTATTTCACCATAAGTAATGTTAGCCACATCTATGGTTACATTTGAAGCAGCCTTATCCACTCTAAATGGAGCAGATGCAGTTTGACCAGTGTAATTTGCATCTCCAGAGTAATTGGCTACAACTGTGTAGTGGTTTACTACAAGACCAGTTACATTGAATTTAGCTTGTCCATTTTCATCCAGATTGGTAGTGTTTGTGTAAGTGGAATCTCCTAAATCAATTGTAATGGTCACACTGCCTGTAGCGTTTTCATCAGCAACGGTAACTAGAATTATTTCATCTTCAGTGTAAGTGATATTTTGAGCTTCAACAGTAATTTGACTTGGAGTTGCTTTAGTTACTTCGAATAATGCAGAAGCTTCACTATCGTTGTAGTTTCTATCATCACTATATTTTACAGTTACATTGTAATTTCCAACAGCAAGACCGCTTACATTAGTTAGTACAATTGTATCTCCATCTTCAGCAGTTAGATGTTTTACAAATACATAGTCACTGCCATTTATTGTAAGGGTAATTGTACCTGTGTGGTTTCTAATTGGAACACTTACAGTAATGGTTTCATTGTTGCCATAAACAATGCTTGGAATAGCTTCAACTTCAACAGTTGAATTAGCTTTTCCTACAGTAAAGTCAGTATTTAGGTTATCAGCTATTGTGAAAGCATTATAGTTAGTATCACCAGAGTAATTAGCTACAACATTGTATCCATTCACTTCTAAGTCTTTTACTGTAAAGACAACTTTAC
Source organism: Methanobrevibacter ruminantium M1 (assembly GCF_000024185.1). Lineage (NCBI taxonomy): Archaea > Methanobacteriati > Methanobacteriota > Methanobacteria > Methanobacteriales > Methanobacteriaceae > Methanobrevibacter > Methanobrevibacter ruminantium. The sequence goes on along the minus strand of NC_013790.1, from coordinate 1,242,287 downwards.
CATCTTCTAATTCCTTAGTTTCAATTTCAGTGCCATTGATTGTAATGGTAATCTTTCCAGTAATGTTATCTTCATTTAAGGTTACTGTAATGGTCTCATCTTCACCATAAGTAATGTTAATAGCTGTAATGTTTTTATTTACATCTTTTACATCAGCTTTGCTTACTTTAAAGGTATCTTGACCAGTATTGTCTAGATAGTTAGGATCGTTGTAATATGTAGCGATTACTTGATAGTTATCATTAGCTTCCAATCCAGTTATTTCAAATACTGCTTGTCCGTTAGCATCAACAGTCTTATTGCCATAATCCACACCATTAATTGTAATGCTTACATTACCTGTTAGGTTGTATTTATCTGGAACAGTATTATCAACATTTACGGTAATGGTTTGAGTTTCACCATAAACACTGTCCTCTGCCACTACATCAACAGTTACAGGGGCTTTAGATACAGTGAAGTTTGCACTAGCGTTAACGAAATCACCATTTGCAGTGAAAACTGCCTTAGCGGTGTAGTTTCCTACAGCTAAACTATTATTGGTGTAGCTTACTGTTCTTTGGTCTATTACCTCAAATGTAGCGACTAATGTGTCGTTTATGTACAATTGGACAGTTCCGTTTAATACTTCTCCTAAATCAACAGTAATGGTTTCTGTTTGGATATGGTAAGTGATGTTTTGTGGAATTACTTTCATATCTTCTGGAAGAGCATTGATTACTTCAAAGTCTTCAGTTGCATTGTTATCATTGTAGTTTCTATCATCATGATAAACTGCAGTAACATTATGAGTACCTACAGCCAATCCTTCTACACTGAAGTGTAAGATACCGTATTCATCAACAGCACTAATATCCTTAGTTTGATTTTCAACACCATCTATGTATATGGTTACTTTACCGGTTAAATTGTCGTTAACATTATCGTTAATGAAAACACCAGTAACAGTAACGTTAATTTCTTCTGTTTCTTTGTAAATTATATCTACTGGAGTAACAACAACAGTTACATTAGCCTTATCAACTTTAAAGTCTGTGTTGAAATTAGCTCCAATAGGTATTGCATTATAATTATGATCACCGGAGTAGTTAGCCACTACATTGTATCCGTTTACCTCTAAATCAGGAACGGTGAATACAACCTTACCATCCACTAATTCTTTGGTTTCGATTTCAGTACCATTGATTGTAATGGTAACGTTTCCGGTTATGTTAGTTTCATTAAGGATTACAGTTATGGTTTCATCATCACCGTAAGTGATGTTAATAGCTGTAATGTTCATATTAGCTTCTTTAACATCTGCTTTAGTTACATTGAACTTAGCAGTGTTATTGCTATCATTATAATTGATTGAACTTGATACAAATGTAGCATTTACAGTGTATTCTCCTACAACTAATCCTGATACGTTGAATTGTACTTTTCCTTCACTATCTACAGGTTTGGTTAATTCAATGTCTGTACCATTGAGTTTGATTGTTACAAATCCAGTTGGAATATCTCCACCAGTTACTCCATTAACGGTTACATTGATTATTTCATCTTCACCATAAGTAATATCAGCAACTTCTATAGTGAGTGTAGTGTTAGCAGGATCTACATGGAAAGGAGCATTTGCAACCACGGATTCATAATTGCTGTCACCGGAGTAGTTAGCGAATACAATATAGTTATCACTTACACTTAACAATTCATCTGCAGCTGTTTTTGGAATAGTGAATACTACTTCAGTGCTGCCTTCTGGAATTTCTAACATATCAGTGTATGTACCAACGGTAATTGTTACATTACCTGTTGCACCTTCTGGAACTGTTACGGTTATTGTTTCAGTTTGTCCATAGGTTATATTGGTAGATACGACTGTAATCTCATTTGATGCTTTTGTTACTTTAAATTCACCTGTAATGGTTTTTTCAGTATAATTAGTACAGCCAGTGTAATCAACAGTGAAAGTGTAGTTATCTACAGCAGGTTTTTCAATAGTTACAACCAAATCATCAGTACCTATAACCAATTTTTTGGTCTCTACTGTATCACCTTTGCTGTTTTTGACAGTAACAGTTAGATTACCGGTAGCACCTTCAGGAACAGTTATTGTAATAACTTCATTATTTGTGTAAACAATATCAGGACTGTCTTCAGTGATATTAGGATCAATAGGACTTACAGTGAATTCACCATTGATGGTAGCGGAATCATAATTGGAATCTCCACTGTATACAACGGTTAAGTCATCATATACTCCACCTTCAGGTTTTGTAATGTTGAAGGTGAATACTTTGTCATCTTCTGTTATTTCAGTAATAGTGACTACTTCTCCTACTTGTTCTCCACCAACTGTTACAGTAATGGTACCTGTTGCATCACCAGCAATGGTTACAGTTATGGTTTCATTTTCAGTATAGAAAATATCTGGAGAATCTTCACTGATTTCAAGAGTATTGTTTTTAATAACTTCGAATACAAGGGTATCCAATACGGTATTGTCTATGACTTTGGAATTATAGTTATTATCTCCACTGTAAATAATTGTTATGTTGTGTTGTGGGTCTACAAATGGCCTAATGGAGTTAAATACTAAATCATCACCAATGGTGACATTGCCAATTTCTTCTCCATCAACCAATACCTTAATGGTTCCAGTTGGAGCTAATACTCCTTCAGGACCTTCAACACCAGTAATTGTTACAGTAATTGTATCATTAGCACCATAAGTAATTGTGGCAGTGTGAGATTCTGATAAACTTACATCCGCTTTGGTTACATTGAATGCACCACTTATATTATTAGCTGTGTAGTTTTCATCTCCACTGTAGTAAGCTGTGAAGTTGTATTCTCCTACGATTGGAGCTACAATGGTAAATACAGCTTGATGGTTTTCATCAATACCAATAGGAGTGTAATAAGTTCCATTGACTACAAGATAGACAGTACCTGTTGCATCATTAGGAAGAGTGATTGTAATTATTTCATTATTACCATAAACAATGTTAGGACTGACTTCTTCCATTTCAATAGTGTTATTTTGAGTTACAGCAAATTCACCGGTAATGGTTACTGGGTTATAGTTGCTGTCTCCACTGTAAATAACAGTTATATTGTGTTGTGGATCAACTCCAGGTTTGGTTACAATGAATTCTAAGTCTTTATCACCAATAGTAATGGTATCAATGGTTACACCATCAACAATAACTTGTATGGTTCCGGTAGGATCCACACCTCCTGTAGCACCGGTGATGGTAACAGTTATGTTTTCATCTGCACCGTAAATGATATCCGGTGAGTTTTCAGTTAGGGTAGGATCTACCTTACGTACTTCAAAGTCAGTAGTGTTTTCACTGTTATTATAGTTATGGTCTCCACTGTATTCGACTTTAACTGTGTAATTACCTACTAATAATCCTTCAAATGGATAGATAACACCAGTAGTATTAGTGAAGGGGTCAACTTCTAAAGTTCTGACTATTTGAGTGGTGTCAGATTTATTAACAATTGTAATCACTATTTTACCGGTAGCATTGAAATCTGGAAGGATTACAGTAATGTTTTCAATTTGAGTGTAATCAATATCTTCTGCAACAACTTTAATGTGAGATTCAGCTTTGGTTACATTGAATAAGTCACTTGCTTTGACTCCTGCTGCGTATTTATCATCTCCATTATAGGTTGCAGTTACATTATAATTATCATGTACTTCTAAGAAGTCAACTAGGTCATTTGGAATAGTAAATACTGCTTTACCGTTTTCCACTTGTGAGGTTAAGCTGATTTCAGTACCTTCTATGGTTATGGTTACAGTACCATTTGCATTATCAGGAACAGTTACAATGATGACTTGATCAGTTCCATAAACAGTGTTATTGGCTTCTACACTGATGTCATAATCAGTAGCCTTTTCTACAACGATTACTTTGACAGTAGATACACTACCTTCAAATTTGTCATCACCAGAGTAAACTGCAGTAACATCATATGAACCGACAGGTAATATGATTTGATCTATATCCCAAGTAGCTTTACCTGCATCATCAACAGTGATTGTAGCTACATGAGTTTGATTGATAAATCCATCTACAGTACTGTTTACATAAATGGTAATGGTTCCTGTAACGCCAGTTTCATTTACTTCAGCTAGAAGATTTTCTATAGTTCCATATGAAATAGGAGTAGCTCCTGTTACATTAATGGAAGTTTCTTTTTTAGTTACATCATAGTATACAGATTTTTCTGTGTAATTATAATTATCATCACCATAATAAATTACGGTTACACTTATGCCATTGCCTTGAACTTCATCATCTAATGTTAAGTTGTATTGGCCAGTGGCATTAAGTTCAACAATTTGATCGATTGTTCTGACAATGATCTTAATGTTACCTTGTGGGGTGGTACCATGTTCGACACCTTCGACAGTAACATTAATGTATTCACTGTCACCAACATGTATATCATCGACATCAATGACAATGTTAGGAATGGCTTTGGTAACATTGAATTTTTCTGTTTTGTTTACAGATTCATAATTTCTGTTTCCATTGAATATTGCCTCAACCATATATTCGCCTGCTGGCAAGTATGTATCATTTACATTCCAGTAGACTTTACCTTCAATAATTTCAACTTCAATCTTAGTAATGTTTAAAGTTGGGTCATTTTCACTAGTTACATATAGGGTAACGTTACCATTTTGGGCAATTTCGACTAAAATATCCTCAAGATTTCCATATGTAATGTTAGTTGGAGTAACATTCATTTCAGGAATAGCTTTTGCTACTTCAAAGTCAACACTACTACTGTTGGATAAGAAGTCATCATCACCAGGATAATAAACATTAATAGTGTAATTACCTGCATCTATTTTATTTGCAAATAAATTAGTGTTAGTAGTATCTATTTGTATTAAACCATTTTCATCAATAGTCAATCCTAATTCAGTTACAGTTTTATTTCCAGGCCAATCACTACAATTTATGTTAATGTATAATTTATCTGGGTCTGCATTGGCAGGAACTGTAATGTTGATGATTTGATCATCACCATAGGTCATATTAGTTGCATTGATTTCAATTGGGAATAAATCATTAGTTACATAGAAGATTGTTGAATTTGAAGATGCATTATGATTCTTATCTCCAGGATAAGTTACAGTAACATTGTATTTACCTTTAGGTAACAATGTAAGAATTTGAGTAATTCTGGAATCGTGTAAACCAAGGTCATAATATTGATCAACAATATTACCTTGAGCATCATAAACTGTAAGATTTATATTTTGAGTTGCAACTTCAGGATCGATATGAATATCAACAGTTTCTCTCACTCCACCACTTACATTGTCTGCTGTAATGTTAATTATTGAAGCAGCTTTAAATACAGTGAAATTAGTTGTATTTTGGCTTGGATAGTAATTGTTGTTTCCATGGAATATTGCTTCAATATCATAAACACCTGCATCCAATATAGGAAGTTGAATTTGCACTTCTTCAGTTCCTTCATTAACATAGACTGTGTATAATTGAGTGAAGTTTTCATTAGTTACGATAACGGATATCCTACCTGATTCTATATATGGCACTGTGATTGTGATATTTCTAGTTTCATTATAAGTGTAGTTTTCAATTCCAATTTTGATGAATGATTCTGCCATATTTACATGGAATATGGAAGTGTCATTGTCAGGCAAGTAGTTGTTATCACCATTATACTTGGCTTCTATGTAATATTCGCTTGCATTTAATCTTGGGAAGAATAATTTTGCTTCACCGGTACTGTTAAGAATAATTGTATCATTAAATATCACATTACCTTCAGTATCATTGATAAATACAGTAATATTACCAGTAGGTGTTCCACTTCCTCCAGTTACCTTAAATGTTATATTCTCATCTTCTGGGTGAGTAATATTCTGAGATTTGATTGTTATATTAGATATAGCTTTTCCAATAGAATATTCTGCACCAGTGTAATAATTATCTTCAGGGTGAATAACCTTGTATGAGTAATCTTGAGGATTTTCCATGTCAAATTCGAAATTGAATTTACCATTTTCATCAGTAAATGTGGTTTTAGTATCCACTAAATTATTATTATAATCATAAATCTCTAAGACTATTAACTGATGAACCTCATTTGTGGATTTAGCTGAAGTTACATCATCGGTATTGGTGACAGTATCTTCATATAAACCTCCACCATTTACACCACAATATGTTACATTATCGAAAGTAGCTCCATTAGCCTTAATACCATTCAAGTAGTTATCTTTACCTACAAAAGTACCATTTATAGATACATGACCATTAGCTCTTGAATTTCTTTGGTTTGTCCATTTATCAAATGCTGCTTGGTTTTCAAGTAAAACTGTGTCAGTCATATCCAAATTAATAGCATTGATGGCAGAACCTTCTTTAGCTTTATTGTATTGGAAAGTGGATCCAATAATAGCTAAATTGTTATTTCCATCATAATCTTCAACAGCATTAATAGCACCTGCTTTACTAACAGCTGAATTTTCTATGAATGTAGAATTGATTACTTCAAGATTTCCAGTTAATTGAGCGGCACCCGCATAACCAGAACTGCCAGTAGCAGAGTTATTAATAAATGTGTTATTTACAAATGAAACAATGACAGTTTTAGGGTCCATAAAGAATGCACCTACATTAGGAGCACTGTTATTGGTAAAGGTATTGTTTTCAAAAGTTATATTTCTAGCCATATCACTTAAATATACACCACCAGCTAAACCGGTATTATTACAATTGTCAAATGTACAGTTCGCAATTGTAATATTATAACCACTATGGCCATCACCTTGTACTCTTAATGCTCCTCCTCCACCGATACCGGAACAGTTATAAAATTCACAAGCAATAATTTGAGTGTTGTTACCTTTTTCAATTTGTAAAGCTTGGGCACCACCCCAAGATGTAGTAACAGATGTGTTAGCTACACCACAATTAATAAAGGTGTTATTATAAATCAAACCACCTTGTGAATTCCAGTTTACAGCACCTCTGGTACCTGTTGTACAGTTAATGAATGTACTGTTTGATAAAACTGTTCCAACTGGTTTAACATTAGTGTTTGCACCTGCATATATTGCACCACCGTTTTTGGTACCAGCTACATGACATTCAACAAAAGTACAATTATCTATAACACCATATTTACCTGGGTACCAGTGAATAGCACCTCCGTGGGCAGTTGAAGTACAGTTATAGAAGTAACAATCTTGAATCAATCCATTTTCAGAATTTTCACACCATTCTACTCCACCACCAAAGTTTCTAGCCTTGGCATTTGTAATATTGGAACCTATAAGCTTACAATCTTTAGCTTTTATAGCCATATATACATTTGCACCATTATTAGCACTGTTATGGTCAATATTAGAATAACTTACTGTATTTCTATCACCTGTATAGTAAATACCTCCACCATTTTCTTTAGCATAGTTATCAGAGATATTTGAAGTTGTAATGGTATTGTCAGTACCATTAATCATTATACCCCCTGCATCCTTGGATGCATTGTTATGGGTGAAGTTAGAGTTAGATATTTTGGTTTGACTTCCACTAATTAGAACTGCACCAGCAGAAACAGCTTTGTTGTTATCTACATTTACACCATCCATTACTGTCTTATAACCTGCAATCATTATGGTTCCATTTCCAGAACTTGAACTACAATTGGTTACATTTGAATTCTCTATATGGGTAGTGTTACCAGTAATATAAATTGCAGAACCATTATTAACGGAAGTAGCATTATTTATATCAGAATCTAATAAATAGATATAATTACCTTTTACATAAAGTGCTCCACCACTTTCCTTAGCAGTAGTGTTTTCCATATGACAATTACTTATAGTACCTTCTGAACCTTGGATGTAAATACCACCACTAGTATTGGTTTGAGAATTGGTAAAGTTAGATTGTTGAACCTTAATAAGGTCACCTACAACATATAATGTAGCACCTTCTTTAGCGGATTGACTGTCATTAAAGTCACAACCACGAATTGTACCGTGGTCTCCGAGCCAAATGATAGATCCTCCTCTACCATTGTTTGCATCACTTGTTTGATTACCTAAAGCTCTGCTTCCATCAAAGCTAGAGTATTCGATTACACCTCTGGTACCTTCCCAGTAAATGGAACCACCGGAAGCACCAGCAGTGTTGTTAACAAATTCACAAGCAGATACTAGACCGTCTTCTGCACCTGCATAGAAGTCAATAGCTCCACCATTCACTTTCGCAGAATTGTTCTTGAAGGTTGAACCATTAATTTGTGAATTCTTATTGTCAGTCAAGAAGATTGCACCACCAGATTGGGAAGCATTGTTATCGATGAAATTTGAATCGACTACAGTTACGTCAGAACCTCCAACATAGATTGCACCACCATCGGAAGGAACAGAGTTGTTTGTGAAATTACAGTTCGCTATATGAGTATCGTTACCCCAAATGTATAATGCACCACCAGAGGAATTGGTTCCTTCATATCTTACAGAACAATTGTCAAATACGGAATTGGAAATGTTACAGTCATTACCGGAGATAGCTATACCTCCACCTTGAACAGGTTTTGTACCTGTGTAGGTTTCACCGCTTACATAACTGTTTGAAATGTTAAGCTGGTCAAATGTACAATGACCACCTTCAAGCAGGATAGTACCACCTTTAGAACTACCATGTGCACTATCTGCATGGTTATCAATAGCAGTTAAATTGTAAACATGACCATAATTACCTTCCCAGTCAACAGCACCACCGTCATTATGAGCAGTGTTATTGATGAAAACAGTATTGTTCAAGGTACAATAGTCACCATCAATATATATTGCACCACCGTCTTCAACAGCAGAGTTATTTGTGAAGTTAGCATTGACTACATTGGTATTGTTACCGATAATGTACATTGCTCCACCAGATGATTCATCTGCAACATATTTTACAGAACAATTGTCAAATACAGCATCTGTAATGTTACAGTCATTACCAGTTAGGAATATAGCTCCACCTTGGGTAGACTTACCTGCTCCTAAATCATGGTCGCTATCAACATAGGAATTGGAAATATTGATTTTTTGTATAACTGTATTATTACCTTCAATAGTGAGGGTACCTCCTTTAGAGGAACCACTTGCACTGTCTGCATAGTTTCCATCAGCAGTGAGATTGTAGATTCTACCATTGTTACCATCCCATTGGATTGCTCCACCATCGTTGTGGGCAACGTTATTGAGGAATAATGTATTGTTCAAGGTACAATTTTCACCTAAAATATATACTGCACCACCGTCTTCATAAGCAGTGTTGTTTTTGAATGTTGCATTCACTACATTGGTATTGTTACCGATAATGTACAATGCTCCTGCAGAGGAATCGTCAATAGGAGCCAATGCAGAACAGTTTGTAAATTCGGCATTGGTAATGTTTACATAATTACCTGTAACAAATATACCTCCACCTTTGGATACCTTGTCATCATTTACTGAGGACACTGTACCTAATGTTATGTTAACCTTGTCCATTGTGAGGTTTGAACCATAAATACTTATGGTACCGCCTGAAGATTTGTGGTCTTTTCCTATAGCGCTATTGTTAAAACAGGTAATATTATAGATTTTACCTAAGTCACCATTCCAACAGATAGCACCACCATCGTCCCAACAGCTGTTGTTTGTAAATGTTGAATTTGCAATATAGGTGTTAATACCATCTACATTTATTGCACCACCTGCACCAGACTCATCATCAGATCCATTTGCAGTGTTGTTTATAAAGTCACAGCCATCTACAGTACCATTTGTACCTATCCAGTTGATTGCACCACCTTTTCCATCCTTTGCAGTGTTATTGATAAAGGTGGAATTAAGTACCTGACCATCTCTCGCACCTTCATAGAAGTCAAGGGCTCCACCATTGAGACCTGCAGTGTTATTAGTAAAGATGGAATTGTTTATAGTACCGTTTGTATTGTCGTGGAAGAAGATTGCACCACCAAGTCTTGTTGCAGTGTTGAATGTAAAGTTGGATCCATCGATTTTTGCATGGCTTCCAGTAATTACAACAGCACCACCGTTACCTCCAATAACAGTATAGGTTTCATCCACTTCAGGACGAACGTCATGAGTGAAGTTACCTATAGCAGTATTGTTTTCAAATGTGGAATTTAATATTTCACCATATAGACCATTCCAGTAAACAGCACCTGCACTACGTTCCGCAGTGTTGTTTATGAATGTTGAATTAATCAATTTACCATACATAGCACCTGCAGACCAATCGATAGCACCACCGTTACTGCCTGCAAAGTTCTCTTCAAAGTAGGAATTCTTAACGGTTGTATTATAACAATGCTCTTCCCCTTCATGCACGTTTTTCTGAAGGAAGATTGCTCCACCTCTCCAACGTGCACTGTTATTATGGAAGTTAGAAAGCTCAATAGTACCATAGGAACCTGTCCAAATGATTGCACCACCATCTCCACCTTCAGTCTGACCTTCAGTGTGATGAGTTCCTAATGCCTTGTTATCTGTAAAATTAGTTCCATTGATTGTACCATTGTGTCCATTCCAATATACTGCACCACCACTACGTCCAGCAGTGTTGTTTGTTAAGGTGGAATTGATAAGCTGACCATTCTTTGCACCTTCGTGCCAGTCTATAGCACCACCATTTGTAAATGCACTATTCAATTCGAAAGTACAATTGTTAACAGTACCATTCTCATTGTTTTCAAGATAAATTGCTCCACCACGACCTTCTAAAGCCTTATTTTCTCTAAATATGGAATTTTCAATTAAACCATTTGCACCTGTCCATTTGATAGCTCCACCATCATCATCTCCAGTTGGAATTGTCTCACCAGTTCCAGTATCTGCACCTTCAAGACCTACTTCGTTTAATGTAAATGTTGAATTGGATATAGTACCATTAACACCATTCCAGAATACAGCACCACCAGATCTACGTGCATAGTTTTCAGTGAATGTTGAATTAATAATTCTTCCATTTTCTGCACCTTCAAACCAATCAATAGCACCACCATTGGTACCTGCAGAATTCTTTTCAAATGTACAATTCAAAACTGTAATATTTTTACAATAATCATTAGGGTCCTCCAGATTATGTTTCTCAAGGAAAATAGCTCCACCACGGTTAGTAGCATTGTTGTTTTTAAAGGTTGAATTTTCTAAAGTACCATGTGAACCTGTCCAAATGATAGCACCACCGTCACCACCATCGGTAATTTGGCTTCCATTTACGTATGTACCTTGATTTAAAGCCTTATTATCATAGAAAATACTACCATTAATTACACCTTTTTCACCATTCCAGTATATACCACCACCACTACGATTAGCAGTATTATTCAAAAATGTGGAGTTAATTACCTTACCATTTTCAGCACCAGTATAAAAGTCAAGTGCTCCACCATTAGTACCTGCACTATTATTTTCAAATGAGGAATTCAAAACCATGGTATTGTTATTGAGCTGCAAGTAAACCGCTCCACCACGAGCTCTAGCACTATTGTTAGTGAAATTGGAATATGTAATATTAACATCACTACCTGTGATGATTACCGCACCACCATTACCACCAGGGGTAAGGAATCCTTCAGGCTGAACTAAATGAGTACCATTTGCAGAGTTATACTTAAAGTCAGATTGTGTTATGATACCTCCATTACCTTTCCAGAAGATAGCACCTCCACTACGTGCAGCGGTATTGTTATAAAATTTGGAACCAGATACAGAACCATTGTAAGCCTTACCGTCCCAATCTAATGCACCACCATTAAGTCCAGCATCATTACTAATGAAGTTACAGTTGATAATATGGGTATCGTTACATATGGAATTAGGGTCATTAATATCGAAAGCTATAAGGAACATACCTCCACCATTTGCCTCTGCATAGTTATCAGTGAAGTTTGAATTCCTAATAATACCCACAGAACCTAACCAAGTAATAGCACCACCATTACCACCAAGAATCTGGTCACCGCCTTGATCAAAATCACCAGGTTCTAAATTGGTTCCATAAGCCTTGTTGTCAATAAAACTACAATTGTCAATGGTACCATTTTCACCACTCCAACGAACAGCACCTGAACTATGGTTAGCAGTATTGTTGTAGAACTTGGAATTATAAAGTTCACCGAAGTGTGCACCTTGATCCCAAACTATTGCACCACCATCTCTATTTGCAGAGTTGTTTGCAAAGTAGGAATTGTTAACAATACTATCATCAGAATTATGGGCAAAGAATATTGCACCACCTTCTGAATCTTCACCGTATGCCGTATTGTTAATGAAGTTAACCTTGTTAAGGTGGAAACTGTTTCCGTATGCATACATTGCACCACCATTTCCACTTGCAGAATTGTATCGGGCATCCACTACTGTGACTGTATAATCATTACCATAAACATATAATGCACCACCATTCACTGCAGTGTTGTTATATAGGTATAGGTAATTAGCTGCAATATTGGTACCATCTGCATGTGCATATATGGCACCACCATTACCAGTAGCTGTACAATTGATTGCAGTAATATAATTTAAGGTAGTTGGAGAACCAATATAAATAGCACCACCATTGGCATTATCGCCACTGCCATCTGCCATACCATTAATGAAATGGATGCTATTTAAAACAACAATATCGGAAGCAGATCCAGTATTAATATTAAATATTCTAGCCAAGTGGTCTCCATCGATAGTATGATTTCCACCATTTATAGTAATGGCCTTATTTATAGTTATACCATCGAGATAAGCATCATCAGTGCCAGATTCGAATTTATAATTTTTATCTAAAGTAATGGTACCGGTTGTATCTTGGTCAATGATATATTGCAAGTCACCGAAAGTTGTACCAGTTCCATCAGCAGTTAGTGCATTTGCACTTAAAATATTTTTATCATTTGAATTTTTATTATTTTTACCTAAATTGATATCAGTTACTAGAATATTATCTTCAGTTTCATTATTGGAATCATTTGTATTTTTATTGGTAGACTTGATAATATTCTTACTTGAACCATCCTTTTGAGATTCAATATCGGAATCATTAATATCAATTATGGAATTATTGTTATTGTTATTAGAAACAATATCATCAGAATTAATATTAGTATTGATTGCATTTGCATTTGAACTGTGATCAATACTTGCATCAGATGTTGTAATTGCTTGTGAATTGATATTTGTTCCAATTACTGAATTATCAATTAAATTGGAATCAGCATCTGCAGCTGATACCATAGGTATGGTAAATAAAAGACATATGAATAAACCAATGATAAATAATGTCTTATTATTCATTTACTTACCCTCCTTTAATAAAAATTTAATTAATAAAATTTTAATTCAACAAAATAATAAAATGTGATAAATACTATAAAACTAAGCATTCAAATTTTGATAAATTTTTTATTATAAGTAACACTCGTTTTCAAAAATGTGATAAATACCCAAAAAGTAAGTATTTGATACACATCATTTAGTTCATTTACACCATTTTAGTTAATTTTTAAAACACCTATTTTTATAATAGTTAACTTTATTATCTTTCCTTTATACACAGAAAAAACCAATAATATCAAATAATTTTGAATATGCCAAGTCTTACACACACATTTAATAAATTTTCTTTTCATTTGTGATGCATATTCGAATTGATATTATTTTAGTTTTTTATTTTAAATTTAACCCGTTAATTACAATATTCAAACATATAATCTGATTTTATCTCCTTTAATTATAATTTAAATCATATAACTTGAACTTATTATATGATTGTTTTACAATCATTAATTAATTATTTTTAACTTGCTTCAGTTTAGCTTAATTAATAATTGATGAATTATCAATCAATAATTTCCTCAAATAATCACTTTTTATTTCTTTTTTATTGATTAATAATTTTTTAATTTGAATAAATTAAAAACAACCATATAAATTATGTTTTCATTATTCAAATTATATACTTTCAATAAACTAAAATATTTTTCAAACCAAATTATATGAATATTGTGATTGCGGCCAAATTCATGATCATTAGTCAATAGAATTTCAATTGCTTGATCTTTCTGATTGTATAAAGGCGAATCAAATTTATTTAATTAAATTGTAATAATCATATAATTTATGAAAAATATCATTCAACAAACATAGTACGAAAATTATACACTCTTTAAAATCATATCTTTTACCTTAGCTTATAAGAATAGAACTATTTTAATCAAACAATAGCTTAAGAAATATTCTGTAAGACTGAATTCTTCTTAAACCAGATATTTGACTGTGATAGTAAAATCCTCTGCAGCTATATATTTTAAAGCCCATACAATTTATATAAATTCAACATCTTTAATTATATAATAAATATAATTTCTCCAGAAATTATGATTTCATCTTTAAACTCAAAAAATGAGTTTTAGAAATATAATTTCTCCTGAAATCAGAACTAAACTTTAAACTCAAAAAATGAGTTTTAGTGAAAATGATTTCACATTTAAATCAGGATTACTGATTTTTTCACTTTTTTACCAGAAGTACTGGATTAATTGATTTTTTAAATTCTGTCTATTTCTTTAAATAAATTAATTCTAGCAAAATCTCACAATGATTAATTCATGATTTAATTACTCCACGCCAATAGACTCCCATATATCAGCATCATATTCAAAGCAATACCTTCACTAATAGACTCCCATAAATTAGATCCAATAATGAAATTGAATAAGTGAATAATTAATTCAAAGGCTAATAAGCATTGATTTAATTTTTACTAAATTTTTATGAACTTTTCAAATTAATCTTTTAAAACAAATTTAATATGATCAAGTTAAAATTAAGACAAAAATAAACTTAAAATTTACTTATTTTTGCTGAAAAAATTATAAGAATATCTAAAAAATTAAAGGATATTTAAAAGATAAAACAAAGAAAAGACTCCCATAAAATCTTTATTTTATCAATAAATAAAGTTAAATTATTTTTAGATAAAATTCAAATCATTTAATCCAAATAAGACAATTTAAAGAATATTAATATAATTAGCATATTAACTTAACCAAATTAGGTTTTTATCGTTGAAAAAGGATTAATCGAAAACTGTCCATTATACTATATATATTTATTTAATCTAATATATAAATGTTATGAAAAGATTTTTTAGGGCTTATTTAAAGAATAAAGCAAAAATTAAAGGAATTGGGATATTTAAAAATATAAAATAGTCCTATGCATAAAAATATCCAAGAAAATGAGAGAAAATATAAAATAATAAAAATGATAATTAATTAAAATTATTCGTTTCATATCAAAGTAAAAATAAATTAATATCCTTTCAATTATATGAAAGGAATTTTAAAGAAACAAATAAAAATTTTAAAAAATACTTGAAAAGCTGTTGAAAAAAATAAAAAGATAGTAATTATGTATAAAAATTAGAAAACTAAAATTAAATTTATATCATAATTTAAAAAAAAAAGTAATATTATATAGGAAATAAAAAAAAAGGAAATAAAAAAATCATTTCTTATTCAAAATATAATAAACAGATCTAACTGGAATGCCCAGATTTTGAGAAATCTCTTTTGGCTTTAAGCCATCTTCCTTCATGGATTTTATCCTTAATCTGCATTCATCATCATATTTCTTTTTATAATGCTTTACATTGATCCTATCAGAGTATTTGGATTTGATATAATTAACATTGGAAATAGGCATATCCAATTGTGAAGCAATTTCACCTGAACGTTTTCCCTCATTGAACAATTCAATTACAGAATCGACTTCCTTTTTTGTGTATTTTTTCTTTCCCCAATTATATTTGATTTCAACAGTGATGTTCAAATCTTCCTTTAAAATTTTAATATATTTTGAAGACATTCTATCATAAATGCTTTTAGGACAAGTAATTCTCTTTAAGGAAGGATAAGTGTCCATAAGTTCAACAAGCTTTCTTGAACTTAAAGGACTTGAAACATGAACCTCTACAGCGGTTCTTTCATAACCTGAATCAGTTTCAAGTGGTTTTTCATCAAATATATCAATATCTTCCTTTGATTTTGAGTCTAGATTGTCAAAGTCATCATCGAAGTCAAAGTCATCAAAGTCATCTTCAAAATCGTCCTCAAAATCATCTTCGAAATCTTCATCAAAGTCATCATAATCCTCAGATTCATCAAACTCATCATCATCGAAATCCTCATCAAAGTCATCAAAATCATAACTCATATAATGCACCCATAATAGATAAAAATTATTTTTCTAAAATTTAAATCACAAACTATAGATAAAAATTATTTTTCTGAAATTCAAATCACAACTAAAAATATAAAACAAAAAAATGAATAAGAAAAATCCATAAAAAAGAGACTACCCCTTAATCTTACCTAAAAACTCTCTTGATTTTTTACTGTTTGGCTTTCTAAAGCTCTTAATATTCATAATCTCTCTTTTTACGCTTTTCTCTCCAACTTTATATGCTCTAGAAACTTCCTTAATGTTGTAATCAGAATTTGCAAATACAATAGCGGGTCCTAGTGCTGCATAATTCAGCTTAAAATTAGTGTTCTTAATTCTCTTTTCCAATTTAAACTTTTTATACAGCAATAAATCCATCTCATCTATTGCTATCATATGCTTTTTCTCCTTTTCCCTAAGGAGACCTACTACATTTGCATGGGGATTTGCAAATACCTTACGCTGCTGTCTGTCTAAATCGTTTCTAATGAAAGGGAATGGAGATCCATACCTTTTACGGCGGTCATAGGATGTGCAGAGATAATATTTGGAAATGTCCCAAAGAATAAGGGTTGGTGCAATGTCTGCAAAAATCTTAGACTTTATTCTCTCCCTTTCCTTTAGGTCTTTCTTTAATTGCTTATCTAAGTGCCCATATTTGTCCATAAGGCCTAATTCCAAAAGATTGTCCTGAATCTTTTGCTCTCTCCAAGAGTCTAAGTCATCCTCATCCATATATTCAGGCTTTTCAAGATTGACTGAATAGATAAGCTCATCATAGGTCTTAAGATTATTCAAGTCCTTGATGTTTTCCTCAAAAATCTCTTCCTCATGTCTTGAAACAATGTCTTCAGCATGCTTGACATAAGCCAAGGCCAGATTGGTACGGGTATACTTATCATTAACTATTGTTGGCTTTGTACTATGGAATTCAAGCCTTTCTATTCTAACTCCCTTACCATATATTCTTCTAAGTTCCTCTTCATAGCAATCTGCAAATTCACTATCAAGGTTTACCCTTTTAGTAATGGTTCTGCCATTTTCCTTTATGCGGATTATAGGAGTTACAGTCTTTACAACACCTTTTCTTTTCTGCTGCAATATGTTTAGGATTCTTCTGAATGAATCCCTTCCCCAACCGGATAAGCTGGAGAGAAGAACCATATAATTGCCGGATAATGGAAGATAAGGAATGATTTCCAATCTATGGATTCCAGAGTGGTTTACCTTAAGCTCAAAATCAGTGCTTCCGCATTTGCAGGTCTTAGAGTTTTCAAGGAATGTGCTAACCTTATATGACTTTTGACAGTCCTTGCATCTGATTTTGGCATATTCCTCAAGATTGCCTAAGGCAATCCTATGAGCTGCTATGGCATATTTTACCCTATCAAAGCTGTTCTTTTTAGCAGAGGCATTGTTTCTAAAAATAGTGTTATGGCGGTTCAATTCACCTAGTTCCTCATAATCAACATCCTCACTTACACGAGAACCATAACGATTGAGAGATCTGAATGGAGCAGTATAACCTCTCTCATCCATACTTTCCTTCATGTCCTGGAGCTTGTCAAAGTTGCTTTTTAGAAGTTCGTAAACCTCTAAATATGACTCCAAGTCACTAAAGTCAGACTTAAGATTGGTTAGATCTAACTTCTCCCTCTCTATTTGATTTAAAAATTTCTCAGACTCTGTTATCATTAATGATTCATCCATAATATCACCGTGAGGACTTTTATAAATTCTCCGCCGAAAGAATTTATTTGATTAATTTTGGATATTTGAATTGAATTTATTTTTTTAAAATGTTTAAGAAATATGTTTAAACTAAAAATTAAACATTGCAATTTTAACTTAAACATTAATTAATGAATAAATATTAAAAATAAATAAAAATTAAGCAAATTACATAAGTAATTCGCCAATTTCACAATCGTCAGGAGTTAAAATAGCTGCACTTTCAGTAGCCATAATCATTCCTTCAGATAATTCACCCATCAATTTAGCTGGTTTAAGATTGGTTACTACAGGTACCTTTTTGCCTAATAAGTCTTCAGGAGCATATCTTTTTCCAAGACCTGCAATAACTTGAATGGTCTTATCTCCAATGTCAATTTGGGTCTTTAATAATTTATTTGATTTTTCTATTTTTTCAATCTCTACAATCTTTCCTATTCTAATTTCCACTTTTGCAAATTCATCAATGCTAATTAAATCCATTTTTTCACCATCATTTGATTTAGATTTATCTTTTTTGTCTTTATTTGATTTATTCTTATTAGATTTATCTTTTTTATCTTTTTTATTGTCTTTATCATCTTTAGTTTCTTCTGAATCCTCTAGGTTAGCATATAACTTTTCCTTTTGAGCTTCAATAACCTTATCTTCAATCTTCTTAAAGAGTGGCTTTGCCTTATTTATCTCATGACCATTCTCTAGGAATATGCTTGCATCATCCCAAACGTTTTCCTTAGAAATATTAATTATATCACAGATTGCATCTGCCTTATTTGGAATATAAGGTTTTAAAAGAATTGCCAAGGATTTACAGAACTGATTGGATAAATATAAACAGTTAGAAGCCTTTTGTGGGTTTTCTTTTACAGCTTTCCATGGCTCTTGATCATTAAAGTACTTATTGGCAGATTTGGCAGTCTTGAGAATCTCAACCAAACCTTCCCTAAACTTCATGCTTGAGATAAGCTCTCCCACTTTAGCAGGTAATTCCTTAATCTCAGCTTCAAATTCCAAGTCCTCTTCACTTGGATTTGCATATTCAGGGACCTTACCGTCAAAGAACTTATGAGTGAATGTAAAAGTCCTATGCAAGAAGTTTCCAATTATATCTGCCAATTCATCATTTACCCTTCTTCCAAAGTCATCCCATGAGAAATCAGTGTCTTTATTTAAAGGAGCGCTAATAGTTAGATAGAATCTAAGCAAGTCTGATTCGAAGTCTTTTACAAAATCAGATACCCAGACAACCCAATTCTTACTGGTAGACATCTTTCTGCCTTCAAGGGATAAGAATTCACCTGCAAAAATGTCATCAGGTAACTTGCAGTCATGTCCCATAAGCATAGCAGGCCAAAAGAGTGAATGGTGATAGATAATGTCCTTTCCAATGAAATGAACAACATGTCCATCCCAATAGTCTTCCCAAGGAATTCCAGTTCTTCTGCTCCATGCAGCTGCAGAGGAAATATATCCGATGAAAGCCTCTCCCCATACATAGATGACCTTTCCTTTAGCGCCTTCAAGAGGAACTGGAATACCCCATTTCATATCACGGGTCATTATCCAATCTTCAAGGCCTTCCTTAAGCCAGTTCTGAGCATAGTTTCTGACATTTGGAGGAAGATACTCGTTGGTTGTAATATACTCTTCCAATTGATTCTGGAAATGGCTTAACTTAAAGAAATATTGTGTGCTGTCCCTTATTACTGGAGTATTTCCACAGGTAAGGCAGTGTGGCTCAAGAAGCTCAGTCGGTTCCAAAGCTCTTCCGCAGGATTCGCAGTGGTCTCCTCTTGCTTCAGCCCCACAGACAGGACAGATTCCTTCAACATACCTATCTGGCAAGAACTTTTCACAGTTTTCACAATAAAGCTGTTGAATGGCTTCCTCATAGATCAATCCCTTTTCATAAAGGTATAGGAAGAAGTCTTGTGAGATCTTATAATGCAACTCGTCGCTTGTTCTTGCAAAATTGTCAAGGCTGATGTCACAGCTTTCAATGTCACGGGCTATCATGTCATGATAGCGTTTTGCAACTTCAATAGGTTTCTTGCCTTCAGCATCTGCTTTAACTGCAATTGGAGTTCCATGCTCGTCGGTTGCACATACCATCAAGACATCATTTCCAGCCATACGGTTATATCTTGCATAGATATCCGCTGGAATATATGTTGAACGTAAGTGACCTAAATGACATGGACCGTTTGCATATGGAAGGGCACATGAAATAAATATTTTTGTCAAAATAAACACTCCTCTAAAATATTATTAATTATTAAAGACTTAAAGTCTATAGATTAAATTGATTTTTAATGAATTTTTATATAAATTTTATATATAAAAACTAATCATCTAACACTATAATATTTATTATCCGTTATATAAATAACTAATGATTTTTATTAAAAATTCTACAAAAATAAAAGGTAAAGTTTGCAAATATAGTTAAAAAATTGAAAAATTAATAAACTAATTTTGATGAAATAATTGAGAATAGTAATAAAATTTAGCATTTTTTTATGAAATTAAAACAAAAATAAAAAATAACTTTTGCAATTATTTATATAATTAATAAAAAGAAATAAATTAATAATTAAATTTTAAATAGCTAAATTTATTAGAATTTATTAGAAAATATAAAGTTTATGAATATTAAATATAATATAAATAGCTAAAATGAATAATTCTTATTGAAAAATAAGCAAAATAATTAATAAAAATCAAGATAAATTTTTTAAAAATAAGAATAAATATTCAAAAATGATAAAATTAAACAAAAATAAAAAATAAATATTGCAAAAATAAATGAAAACAAAAATTAGTCTAAAAACATTGCTAAAATTAAAAAATTATAAAAAATATTTAAAAAAAGAAAGAATAAAGGTAAAAATAAAAAGTTTAAACTTAATTAAACTTTTTACTGACTTCCTCTACAGCAATTACCAATGGATCAGTTACCATGGAAACAGGAGGTGCATAAGCAAACTCCATATTACTGAGTTCAAAGCAGGTAAGCTCTTGAGTGATTGCCAATGTCATGGTATCAATTCTCTCAGCTACCCTTTCCTCTGCAATTATCTGGCAACCTATTATTGTACCATCTGCATCACAGATGACCTTTACATTCATAGGCTTTGCATTTGGATAATACCTTGCCCTTGTCAATGCCTCAACCTTTCCTACAACTGCCTTTATGCTGTTCTGCTGTGCAAAGCTTCTGGTAAGGCCTACTGCACCGAACTCCAATTTGCCTACTTTAGATACCATGGAATTGAGCACAGGATTGAATCTTGAACGTTTGCCGGCAAGAGTCTGAGCCAAGGTCTTAGCTTGACGAACTGCAGTGGTTCCTAACTGAGAAACAGTGTTTGATCTGAGAATTGCACTGTAAGACTCTACACAGTCTCCAACTGCATAGACATCAGGTACGGTGGTAGCCATCCTATCATTTACAAGTATGGCCCATCTTCCACAGTCACATCCAGCCATTTTTGCTAAATTAAGCTCTGCTCTAACACCTGTAGCCAAAATAACCATATCTGCATCTGCTTCAGTTCCGTCTTCAAAGACAGCCTTTTTGACTTTGCCATCTTCCCCTTTAAGCTCTGTAATAGGCTGGCCAAGAACCACATCAATTCCCTCTTCAATCAAATAGTCAGTAAGGATTTTAGCCATATCAGGATCAAGTGAACGTGGAACGATCTGTGGCAACATTTCACATAAGGTTACCTTCAAGCCCATCTTTTTAAATGCATATGCTATCTCAATACCAATAAGACCTGCGCCAGTTACTAAAGCGCTTTTACAGTTTTCAGCCCATTCCTTTACTTGTTTTCCGTCATCAAGAGTTCTTATCTTAAATACGCCATCTAAATCAACCCCTTTCATAGGAGGGACAAATGGACTTCCTCCAGTTGCAAGAACAAGCTTATCATAGTTCATGGTTTGAACAACACCATTTTTAGAATAGGTGATTTGCTTTTTAGCTGAATCGACTCCAGTCACTTCAGTCTCAAGCATAACATCAATGTTTTTTGCCTTATAATCATCAACAGTCCTCATTACAATGTCATCAAATGAATGGATCCTATCGGAAAGTACATAAGGAATTGCACAAGGAGAGTAAGACACTTGATTATCTCTAGTCAATACAACAATCTCTACTTCTTCGTCTAATTTTCTAAGATTGGAAGCTGTGGATATACCTCCAGCTCCTCCACCTACTATAACTACTTTCATTTACTCAAATCCCAATAAAATTGATTTTTTAGTTAGTTGAAATATATAAACATTCTAATAAGTATGAATAAGAATAATTAATAATTAAAATCAATGATTGATTAAAAAAATAATTGTTTAAATTGAATATTAGAATTATACTATATTTATCTTAATTATCTTATTTATAGTTTAATTAGTTAAATAGGTTAAATAAGAAATTGATAAAATTTAAGGCTTAAAAAGAGATGAATTTTTGAAAATAAGAAAAAATAGCTCAAATATTGAATAAGGTAATAAGTGCTTTTTAAAAAAAAAAGAAAAAATAAAAAAGTGTAAATTATAAGTATTTTACACCATCTTTAGAACCAATAATAACCTTATCTACCATTTCAGTAAACAATCCGTTTTCAACAACTCCAGGAAGGGTGTTTAACTCTTTTTCCATAGAAATAGGATTGTCTATCTCTCCAAAAGAAACATCCAAAATGAAGTTTCCGTTGTCGGTTATGACAGGACCATCCTTAGCTTGGCCCATTCTAATGTTTACTTCCCCTCCCATATCCTCTAAAGCCTTTGTTACAGGGTTTAAGGAAACTGGAATAATTTCTATAGGAAGTGGGAAGGCACCTAAAACATTAACGAGCTTGGAATCATCTGCAATGATTACCAATTCCTTAGCAGAATAGTCAACTATCTTTTCTATAGTATGTGCAGCTCCTCCACCTTTGATTAAGTTAAAGTCCGGATCTATCTCATCTGCACCGTCAACAGCCAAATCAATCTCATGCTCATCAAGGCTTGTTATTGGAATGTTCCACTTGCGAGCAAGCAAGGAAGACTGAAAGGAAGTTGGAATTCCCATAACTTCAATTCCTTCATCTCTAACTCTCATCCCTACCTTTTCAATAAAATAAAGGGTTGTTGAACCAGTTCCAAGCCCTAATACTTGACCGTCTTTTACCAATTCTGCAGCAGCATAACCACAATCTTTTTTCATTTGACTCATAATAAACACCAAAATCCCTAATAAAAATCAAAAAAATTAATAAAATTAATAAAATCAATATTTCATTAAATCAATAAAATCTATAAAATCTATAAAATCTATAAAATCTATAAATCAATAAAATCTATAAAATCTATAAATCAATGAAATCTATAAATTCTATAAATATAAAAATTGAAAACGTTGATTAATCGATTATCCATTAAACAATCAATAAATCATTTATTTGTCATATATCTTTACAACACATTTAATCAAAGAGTTTCCGCGAGGACAGTCATTGAACTTTCCAAGGTCCTTAATATAAACGCATTTTTCTCCTTTTCCAATCTCTTCAGGGAAACACATGTCCCTAAAGTCACAATCCTTATTTGAACATCCTTGTCTATTAAATTCAAAGCTGGATCCTTCAAAGACTCCTTTGGAATCGGTTAAAATAGTGGTCTCTCCCTTTTCCACAACAACCACCTGAACCTTTTCATCCTCATGAATAGGACACTTCTGTTCCACATCACGGACTTCCGTGATTGTATACTTATGTCCCTCTTCAAGGGAATCTATACAAGAAGCCTTAAACCTACAAGTCGAACATTCCTCTGCGGGCTCATAAAATATAAAGCTTTCTCCTTCCTTTGCTAATTTCTTACCAATTAAAGTTATCATAAATAATCATCACCAATAAGTTTATTAAAACATGCTTAAACTTAAGGAGAATACATTAAATTATTAAATATAAATTATTCACCAATCCTTTTAATTAAATAACCTCAGTTTTTCTAGCTAACTTAATGGCAGCATCCCTAGTTAATCCATTATCACCTAAAATGGTATACCTTTCAGGCCTTAATGTATGTGCAATTGTTAATGCATCAATTATCTCATCATCATCCAATCCTAATTCGGAGGCATTTGTAGGTGCCCCAATTGTCTTTAAAATAGATTGAATAGCTCTCCAATCACCGCCATGCAAGTGCATCATCATGATAGTTCCCACACCGCATTGCTCACCATGCAATGCTGGCTTTTTAGCGATTCTATCCAATGCATGGCTGAAGAGATGTTCAGAACCGCTTGCAGGTCTGCTTGAACCTGCAATGCTTATTGCCATTCCACTGCTGAACAATGACTTTACAACTATTCTAGCGCTTTCTTCCAATCCTTCCTTAATGCTGTCAGAGGAATTGATAATGAGCTTTGCAGTCATTTCAGAAAGGGCAGCTGCAGATTCGCTGAACTTTTCATTTCTCAACCTATAAGCCAATCTCCAATCCTTGATTGCAGTGTAATTGGAAACGATATCTGCACAGCCTGAAGCGATTAATCTAAAAGGAGAAGTGTTGATTATGCCAGTGTCTGCAACAACAGCCATTGGAGAATTTGCATTTTTAGAGATGGATCCCTTGTCATTCTTAATGGAGGCCATAGGGGAGGCTATTCCGTCGTGAGATGCAGTGGTTGGAACTGAAATGAAGTAGGAATGCTCATAAGTGGAAGCAAGCTTTGCAACATCAATTATCTTACCTCCTCCGACTCCCAATACAACAGATGCATTGGCAATCTTCTCTCTAACCTTCTCCACTGATTCTACAGATGCATCCTTAACCTTTACGACATCCACACCAAAATCAGAACTTTCTAAAGCGTCAACTGTCTGCTGACCGGCAACATCAAATGTATGAAATCCGGATACAACAAGAGCTTCATCAAATAAACGTAAATCCTTACATATTTCCCCAACTTCATCTAAAACATTAGGGCCTATATGTACTTCTCTTGGCATTTGAATCTTTTTAGAATCCATATTATTCTCCTTATAAATTTTTAATTATCTTCATAAATTTAAAGCATGTTAATTTATATTAATTTATATATATGTATACAATTAATAAAATAAGTTTTGATTTAATCCTAGAAAAACAAGATAAAAATAGATTTCTTATGATTTAAATTAAAAAATAGCTAAAAAAGTAATAAAAAGTTATTTTTCAATAAAATCTGACAAACCATAAATAGTCTTAATTAAAAGGATAAAAATGAATAAAATAAAATGAAATTAAAAAGCAAATTATTCAAAATAAGAAAAATCAACTAAAAACTATATAATCAATTAAATACAAACTATTAATATTATTAAATAAAAATATAAAACAAGATATTTAATAAATAAAAAATTTATTCAATATAACAAGAATTATATTTAATAAAAACAATCATTTATTTAAATATAAGCTTAAAAATTATATTTAATAAAAACAATCATTTATTCAAATATAAGCTTAAAAATTATATTTAATAAAAACAATCAATTATTCAGATTTATTATTTAATTATGGTGATAATGTGGAAAATTTTAGTGAATGGTTCCATGAGATATTAGAAAAGGCAGAAATTACAGACTCAAGATATCCTATTAAAGGAATGAGCGTATGGCTCCCTTATGGATTTCAAATAAGAAGAGCATGCTTAAACATCTACAGAGACCTGCTTGACAGCGAACATGATGAAGTATTGTTCCCACTACTTATTCCAGAAGAGGAACTTGCAAAAGAGGGAATTCATGTAAAGGGATTTGAAGATGAGGTCTATTGGGTAACCCATGGAGGTCAAAAGGAATTGAATGAAAAGCTTGCAATAAGACCTACAAGCGAAACTGCAATGTATCCTATGTTTTCCCTATGGGTAAGATCACACATTGACCTTCCAATCAAGCAATACCAAGTGGTAAACACATTCAGATATGAAACCAAGCATACAAGGCCTCTTATAAGAGTAAGGGAAATTACCACCTTTGCAGAAGCCCACACTGTTCACTCAAGCCCAGAAGAAGCGGCAGAACAGGTTGAAACTGGAATTGAAATATATAAAGAGCTCTTTGATGAAATGGGAATTGCATATCTCATCAGCAAGAGGCCTGTCTGGGACAAGTTCCCAGGTGCAGAATACACTATGGCATTTGATACAATCATGCCTGATGGAAAGACCTTGCAGATTGGAACAGTCCACAATTTAGGCCAGACCTTTGCAAAGACCTTTGAGATAACCTTTGAAAACAAGGAAGGAAACCATGAATACGCCTACCAGACCTGCTATGGAATCTCAGATAGGGTAATTGCAGCAGCAATTGCAGCTCACGGAGATGAAAAAGGGCTTATCCTACCTCCAAGAATCGCTCCAAAGCAAATAACAATCATTCCAATCATATTTAAGGATGGAGGAGAGGAAGTAATGGCTAAATGCCTTGAAATCAAGAAATCCTTAGAATCAAAAGGAATCAGAGTCCAAATGGACACAAGAGACATAAGGCCAGGTAAGAAATTCTTTGATTGGGAATTGAAAGGAACTCCTCTTAGATTCGAATTAGGTCCAAGAGACTTAAAGAACAATGTAGCTATCCTTGGCAGACGTGACACTGGTGAAAAGATAGAAATAAGCCTAGAAGATGATCTTCCATCAAAAGTAGAAGACTTATTAATGGAAATTGAAGAAAATCTAAAAGCAAAATCCTGGAAAGCACAGGAAGATAAACTAATCACTTTAGAAAGTCTTGACAATGTTGGAGAAATTGTAGATGAAGAAAAAGTGGTTAAATTCTACTGGTGCGGAGAAGAGGAATGTGGTAAGGAAATAGAAGAGGAAACAGAAGTTGACATTCTTGGAATCAATGAGGAAAACATAAAAACAGACAAGATATGTCCTCATTGCGGAAAGCCTGCAAAGCATGTTGCGCTTATGG
The DNA here is from genome assembly GCF_000024185.1 of Methanobrevibacter ruminantium M1. Lineage (NCBI taxonomy): Archaea > Methanobacteriati > Methanobacteriota > Methanobacteria > Methanobacteriales > Methanobacteriaceae > Methanobrevibacter > Methanobrevibacter ruminantium. The sequence continues at coordinate 1,215,320 of NC_013790.1, read as the reverse complement.
CTAAAACTTACTAGCAAGCTTTTTTAAGGCCTTCGGCCTTAAAAAACCTTGACCAAAATTTTTTTTACAACTAGGAAAAACCGGACTAAAATATATTAAGAGGAATGAAAATGGATAAGATTTATGCAATAATTCCTGTAAATCAATTTGCAAATGCTAAAACAAGATTATCTCCTTTTCTAACACCTGAAGAAAGGAGGGATCTTTTAAAAGCCATGCTAAAAGACATTACAGATACATTAAAGCCTATTGTAGATAAGGTCGTTATCATCAGCAGAGATGAGGAAGTTTTAGCATATGCAGAAGAATTGGAGCTTACTACAATTGTTGAAGAGGAATATAAAAAATCCAAAGCTGTTAACTCCTCTGATGACAACCCTTTAAATAAGGCCTTAAAACAGGCAATGAAATGGTCAAGAAAGAAAACCCGAAAAGTGATAATCCTGCCATCTGACATTCCACTTATTGGAAAGACCAATGTAAAGCTCCTAATTGACCAGGCAAAGAATTTTGATTTTATCATCGTTCCTTCAAAGGGAGGAGGAACCAATACTCTTATCATAAAGCCATTGGCAATTGACATGAAATTTGAAGGATTTAGCTTCAATAAACATATCGAAGAGGCCAAAAGAAAAAAACTAGTTCCTATTGTACATGATTCATTCTATATGGCCTTGGATGTAAACACCACAGAGGATCTTGGAGAAATCATGCTTCATGGAAATGGAACCGAAACCAAAAAATACTTAGAATCCCTTGGAATCAAGGTAGAATCCTCCCATGACCATGAAAGGCTTAAAGTGACTAGAGATTAGACAAAATTAAAAATTAAACAATTGAATTTTTATAAATTTTAATAATTTTAATAAATTTTAATAAATTTTAATAAATTTTAAAATAAATCATTAAACCTATTTTTTTATAAAAACTATTTTTAAAGATGATATTATGATAGGACTTTCAATAGCTGGATTTGACCCTTCAGGAGGAGCTGGAATAAGCACAGATATGAAAACAATGGCTGCACATGGAGTTCACCCCTGTTCAGTAATCACCGCACTAACTGCGCAAAATCCTAAAAAAGTGTTTTCTGTGCAAGCTATAGAAACCTCATATATTAGGCAGCAGATAGATTCCATATTTGATGAGTATCCTATCAAATACTCAAAGACAGGCCTATTATACTCAAAAGAAATCATCCAACTTGTAAGTAAAAAGGTCGAAGAATTAAATTTACGCATAGTTGTTGACCCAGTGATGGTGGCAAGTTCAGGTGGGCAACTTGCAAAGAAGGAAATGGCAAATTCATTAAAGAAATATCTCTTGAAAAATGCACTTCTTGTTACTCCAAATGTTAAAGAGGCTGAAGAGCTTTCAGGAATCAGCATAAAATCAATAGAAGATGCAAAGGAAGCTGCATATAAGATTGGAGAATGTTGCAATGTAATGATTACAGGTGGCCATCTTGATGGAAACAATGTCATTTACAATAAACAAAAGGATGAGCTAAGCATTTTAAAGCAGAATCTAATCAAAACAGATAATCTTCATGGCACAGGATGCAGTCTCTCTGCTGCAATATGTGCAAATCTTATTATATTAAATGAAAAGGACAAAGACAGCAAGGATGAAAACAATCTAGAGATTGCAATAGAAAGATCTACCAAATTCATTTATGAAGCGGTTAAGAAGGGTAGGTATGGCACATTAAATCCTAATTTTAACAGCAATCTTGACTTTTTAAAATAGCCTTTTAGATTAAATATTCATTTTAGTTCTTTTCATTACTCTTTTTAACAAAGAAATAAATAACTTAAAAAAGATTTTTTAAAAATTTGGGCACATTTTTTAAAAATAAGAATTATTCGCAAATATACAAACAATTAAAAAATCTAATAAAAAAAATTGATAAAATTAAAAAAGATAAGTTGGAAACGCTCTAATAAAAATTCAGCTAGTTTTTTTTCCAAAACCAAAAGGCCTATCTGAAAACAGCCAAAACTAAAAGCTTGACTCGAAACAACCGAAATAAAAATTTTGGTCAAGGTTTTTTGAGACCGAAGGTCTCAAAAAAGCTTGAGCTAAGGTTCCCAAACACCTAACAGCTTTTCTATTTCATCCTGGAAGTCTAAAAATTCTCTTGATTCCCTTTGTCTAGGCCTTTCAAGAGGAACTTCAACAACATCTTGAATTCTGCCCGGATTCTTATCCATAATCACAATCTTATCAGCCAAATAGACTGCCTCGTCAACGTCGTGGGTTACAAAAAGAATTGTGGTATTAAATCTTTTCCAAACTCCTATAAGTTGCTCTTGAAGACTATGCCTATTAAGCATGTCAACTGCTGAGAATGGCTCATCCATAAGAAGAACAGGAGTGTGATTTAATAAAGAACGAATGATAGCCACCCTTTGCTTCATACCACCAGACAATTCATGGGGATAGCTGTATTTAAATTCAGCCAATCCTACCCTTTCAAGATATCTTTCAGCAGCAGCCAAATTTTCTTCCTTGCTTGTATCTTTATTTAAATTCAATCCAAACATAACATTATCTAAAACATTTAGCCAAGGGAATAAAGAATATTGCTGGAAAATGAATCCTCTGTCTTTGGAAGGACCTGTTACAAGCTCTCCCCTATCATATATCTCTCCTTCATCAGGTTTTTCCAAACCACCCACCATACGAAGCAAGGTGGTCTTTCCACAGCCGGAAGGTCCCAATAGACAGATCAATTCTCCATCATCCACATGGAGATTAATATTTTTCAATGCCATGAAATCTTTATCTTTTGTAACAAATGATTTAGAAACATTTTTTATATCAATTGCCAATATAAACACCTTTTAATAAAAATTAAAACAGATAATTAACACTAATAAATTTAATATTGATAATTAACACCAATAAAATTAATACTGATAATTAACACCAATAATTATTTAAAATACAAATATGAGAATCAGACTGGCAAATTACCAGAATATTCTCTCTTGCGCTTTTCTAAATCCATAATCAAATAAAATACCGATTATACCAATAACTATCATACCAACTACCACAGTTCCAGGCTGGAACAATTGACTTGCAGTTAGAATCATATAACCTAAACCTCTGCTTGAAGCAATCATCTCAGCAGATACGGTACACATTAAAGCTATGCTCACACCTACCTTAAGTCCAGAGACTATATAAGGCAAAGTGGATGGAAGGACAATCTTAAGCAAGATATCCCAATTGTTTGCACCTAAAGTCTGAGCTGCTTCGATTAATACATTATCGGTTCTTTTAACACCGTCAATTGTGTATACAAGTACTGAGAAAACACAACCGATAAAGATAACGAATACTGCAGAGGATAATCCTATACCAAACCAAAGAATGGAGAATGGAATCCATGAGATAGGAGGAATAGGCCTTAGGATACTTATGATTAAGGAGCTTAATCTGTCTAAGGTCTCATACCATCCAAGGATTATTCCAAGTGGAATGGCAACTACAGATGCTAAAATGATACCTGAGAATACCTTTATAAGTGTGCTAGAGGTATGCATGAAGAGTTTTCCATTAGTTATTAAAGTCCATGCCGCATTAAATACATTTAAAGGACTTGGCAGGATATAATAAGGAATCAAATGCAAACCATCTGTAATAAGGTACCAGATTATAAGAAGTATTGCCGGTAGGATAAATGGTAAAAATTTTTTCTTAATTTCCACATAAACCACGATCTATAAAATTTTTTAATATAATTTATTAATTAATGAATCATATCCTAAGAATAAATTAAAGTATTAATTAATGAATCATATCCAAAGAATTAATTAAATTATTAATTAATGAATCATATCCAAAGATTATTTAAAATTATTAATTAATGAATTATATTATCCATATATTAATAGATTAATACTCTATTATATATATAATTTGGCATTTAAAAAATGTCAATTTAAAATGAATAAAAGCATAGGCTAGAATAAACTGCTTTCTGAAACAGAACCATCAAAAATAGCCTAATTAAATAAAATAAAATAATAAAATAATGAAAATAATAAATGTTTTTTAAAAAAATAAAAAAAAGAAAAAATAAGAATTGCTCAAGGAGCAATGCTTATTTAAACAAACCTAAGGGAGTTTTAAAGACTTAAATCTATAAGTCTGCAAAGATTTGTTCTTCAGTTAAAGGTTGTTTTAAAAGACCTAATTGCACTTCAAGAGCCATGAAGTCCATGACCTTTTGTTTGTACTCAGCATCTAAACCAGAAATGAAAACGGTATCTGCGATTACTTTAGCTTGTAACTCTTGATCTGGTACGATGTCTTCAGGTAACATCTTAGCCGCTTCTGCAGGGTTTTCATTAGTGAATTTAGTAGCTTCTTCATGAGCTTTCAATACCTTGTCTAATGAGTCACGGTGGTCCTTGATGAAGTCTTCCCTAGCTACAACACAACAGCATGGGTGTCCTGGAATGATTTCAGAACTGTTTTCAATCAATACGCCGTCACCATTCTTAACTGCAATTGAGGAATATGGCTCCCAAATGATCATTGCGTCAACTTGACCTGCCTTTAAAGCGTCAGTCATTTGAGCAGCTTTCATGGTTGTGAATTCAACTGAATCAGTGGATACGCCTGCTTGTGTTAAAGCAGAGGTTAAAAGCATGTTTTGAATTGTTGCTTCACCAGGGGTTGCTACAGTCTTGCCTTTTAAGTCTGCAACGGTAGTGATGCCGCTGTTCTTATTGGCAACGATAGCGCTTCCTTCAATTTGAGCACCGGATACAACTTTTACAGGAACTCCTTGGGAAATGGAAGACATTACAGGGGTGATACCTGCATAACCAATATCAATATCTCCACTTGCCATAGCAGTCATTAAGTCTCCACCATTGTTAAATTGAGTTAGTTCAACAGTGAGACCTTGATCTTCAAACAACTTCTTCTCTTTTGCAACGAAAAGTGCGGTGTCATGGTCTGATGGCAAGTGACCGATTCTTACTACATTGTCACTTGATCCACCGCTGGTTGCAAAGTAAGCACCAACAGCTACAAGAGCTATAACGATAATAGCAATAATTGCTAGAGTTTTTTTATCCATAAAAATCACTTTAATTTAAAAATTAAACAAAAAATTGTCTTTTTTAATTTCTATATAAATTTATTTAACAAAAAATGTGGCCTATGCCTATTGAAGAGATTTTTTTACTCCAATCATACATAGCCATTTATATAAAAATCTTAAAATAATAAGTTGTTTTTTATAAATTCTTTTTAAAAAAAACTAATTATTAAAATAAAGGTTTAATTTTGGAAATTAAAAAGGTATTTTTGAATTAGTTCTTATGGATTATAAAACTTATAATTTAAAAACTTATTACTATATAAAGATTGTATAAACAAAGTATATAATGTTTTTCATTAAATAAAGGATTGATAGATTAATAGTGCAAAAAATAACTAAAAATTTTTAAAATCAGTACAAATTAAATGCTTTAAAAGCTTTTAAATATACAAAATCGAAGAAATATTAAGCCATATTAAAAATAAATTGATATTATTTAAAATAAATATGAATAAAAAGAATATATTGGCTTAATTAAGAATGTATAACAATTGTTAAGACACTGATATGCTTACATAAATGTACCGTTAAAGTTACAAAAACGAGAAATCATGCACCAATATGCTAACATTGGACACTTTTTTGGTATGATTGTTAGTGTAATTTTTTTAAAAAAAAAAGCTATAAAAAATTTTTTTTAGACGAAGAAAAGTTAAAATATTTTTTTTAGATGCAAGAAAAGCATTAAAAAATTTAAAAATTAATCGTAAAAATCATTCTTCAATGTCAAAAAACTCAGGATTGCTCAATAGCTTATCCCTAAATAATTTAGATATTCTTGAGATGCATTGCCTGCTGTAGCCTAACTCTTCAGACAATTGAGTGGTGGTTTTTTCATCCAAATTGAATAAAATATAAAGCATTACATTAAGCGGTATCTTGCTTTTATGGAAGATTGTGCCTGAAAAGTCATTGAAATTAGATCCGCAATCTTTGCATACATATCGACGAGTTCTGCCTTGGTTTCCTCTGTTATTGACATTATATGACTTGCATTTAGGACAATAGACCCCATTAACCCAACGGACACTTCTAAAAAATGCCATAGCTACCTGTTCATCAGGAATTTCTACATTCGGATTAATAATATCTTTCATGCTTAAATTTATAGTTAATAAAATATATATAATTTTTGTAAAATAAGTAATACTGGATTTAAGAAAGTTATTTGATACATTAGAAATTGAGACTATTAGAATTAAAATAGAACGAATGGAAAGGATTTAGAAAAGTTCTAGAAAAACCCAATGAGAAACTTGAAAAACTGATAAGAATCTAAAAGAAAAACTTAAAAAAACTGATGAGAAACTAAAAGAAAAACTTAAAAAACTGATGAGAAACTAAAAGAAAAACTTGAAAAACTTAACATATATATAATTGAATGAATATAAAGTTAATAGGTTATGGAGTATAATCACAATAAAAGTTTTTTGATTTTAAGGAGCAGTTAAAATGAGATGTGTTGGTACAGTTGTACGCGGAATAAGAACACCTATTATTAAAGAAAACGACGATTTAGCAACTATCGTTGTAGATTCATTGATGGCAGCAAAAGAAAGTGAAGGATTTGAATTTAGAGACAAGGACATCGTTGCAATAACAGAAGCTGTTGTAGCAATTTCCGAAGGAAACTATGTGACTGTGGATGACGTTGCAGAGGATGTTGCAAAGAAATTCCCATCTAAAGAAATCGGAGTGACCAATCCTATCCTAAGCAGAAACAGATTCTCAATAATCCTAAAAGGTATTGCAAGAGGAATGGATAAGATTACCCTTTTAAGCTCTTTCCCTGCAGATGAAGTGGGAAACGGCATTTTAGACGAACGTGCTTTAGATGAAAGCGAATTCAATTTAGGAAGCGTCATCACTGAAGAGGACTACGAAAAGAACTTCAGTTCCTGGATTCATCCATTTACCGGAATCAACATGGTTGATTTCTATAGGGAATTGATTGAAAGCGAAGACTGTGAAGTTGAATTTGTCTTTTCAAATGACGTAAAGACCATTCTTGACTATACCAATGACGTCTTGACCTGTGACATCCATACAAGAAAGAAAACCACAAAAATGCTTAAGGAAAAAGGAGCAAATGTATATGGATTGCATGAGATTCTAGTTGAACCTATTGGAGATTCAGGTTGCAACCCAGAATACGGATTGCTCGGTTCCAATAAGGCAACAGAAGAAAGATTAAAACTATTCCCAAAAACAGGAGATAAATTAGTCAATGAAGTTCAAAAGAGACTTATTGAACTTACCGGCAAACAGATTGAAGTTATGGTCTATGGTGACGGAGCATTCAAGGATCCTGTCGGAAAGATTTGGGAATTGGCTGACCCTGTGGTTTCACCTGCACATACAGCAGGGCTTGTAGGCTATCCTAATGAAATCAAATTGAAATATGTTTCAGACAATCAATTCGCTGACTTGCATGGAGACGAATTGAAGGAAGCGATTAAGGAAGAGATAAGACAAAAGGCTGAAAACCTAACCGGACAGATGATTACCGAAGGAACCACTCCAAGAGTATTAACTGACTTGATTGGTTCCCTTTGTGACTTAACCAGCGGTTCTGGAGACAAAGGTACTCCTGTCATATTCATTCAAGGATACTTCGACAATTTAGCAAATGACTAAATGTCGAAACCTTTTTTTCTTTTTTTAAAAAACTTTACTCTTTTTATTTTTTATATAACTGATATTTTACTTTTAATTCTAAATCAAGCAAAATTCTTCTTTTAAATATTATATTTTAAATAGATAAACTCTTTTTTAAAACTAATAAATTATCTTTTTTTAAAAGAATAATTATTTTACTTTTTTATCTAAATCACAAATACTTCGTAAAAATATAAAAAATAACTAAAAATATCAAAATTAGAGTCTAAATTCACTTAAAAAAAAACTAGGAAAAATTATTATATAAAAATAGAATGATAAAAAAAAGAAAAATAAGCACCTAAAAAATGATGAAAGAAGAAAAAATAAGAGTCTAAAAATAAAAAAAGAAAGAAACTATTTAAAAAGAAAAAAGAATTATAATAATTCTTTTCTTAAATCAATAGTGTCTTGCAAGTCTGGTCCAGTAGAAATAATAGTTACAGGAACGCCAGTCTCTTGCTCGATTTCTGAAATGAAGTCTTTAGTTTCTTGAGACAATTCAGCATAGTCCCTAACACGTGCACAGTCATATAACTTGTCAACACAGGTTAAAGCAATTTGAGTAGCCCCATTTATTCTGCATGACTCTTTTGCAAGCTCCATATCAAAGTAACCGATTCTTCTTCTCCTTCCAGTTACTACACCATACTCTTCAAGGCCTTTGCTTTCAGCTTCCTCTTGACTCATTTCAGTTGGGAAAGGACCTTCTCCAACACGGGAAATATAGGACTTGAATACATTGATGACCTCATCCACCTTAGTAGGGCCTACCCCAACATCAGCTGCAAAGCTGCTTGCTGTGGTGTCCTTACTTGTAACAAAAGGATAGGTTCCATAGTATAATGAAAGGGCAAATCCTTGAGAGCCTTCTATGAATACGTCTTGACCATCATTTAAAGCGTCATTGACTGCTAAAGAAACGTCAGTCAAATAGTCTGCAAGCTCTGGAATCTCCTTAGCCATTTTAGCAGTTCTTAAAACCCTATCTGAATTGGCAGGTCCGCAACCGGATCCTGTGCTTCCTATCTTTTTAGCCAAGTGCTCTGAAGCTTGATCCCTCTCTTTGTGTTCAGGTTCGATGATTGAACATCTAGGGTCCACTAAAGTTCTCTCCCTCACATTGTATTTGCTTAAATAGTCAAATTCATGGAAAAGCACTTCAGGGTCAACTAATACTCCAGCGCCAATAAGCAATTGGGCTTCAGTTTGAACAAAACCAGATGGAACAAGTCTTAATCCATATTTTTCTCCATTGAATTCCACTGAATGTCCAGCATTAGGACCTACACCTGCACGAGCAACTATATCCGGTTTGTCTGTATCGCAAAGGTAAGTAATGCATTTTCCTTTGCCTTCATCTCCCCAAGCTCCTCCAACTAATATACTACAAGTCATCTAAAATCTCCTTTTATATATTAATCAATAAATTTAGTTTTGCAGATAAATAATGATTTTTATCTGAATTTAATTAGTCTATTTAATAAAAATAATAATTTTTCAATTGAAAGCACAAAATTTGAAAAGTTTAAAAAATAATAATTTTTCAATTGAAATTAAATATAATTGATTTTTAATAATTAAAATAGTTAAGAACATTAAAATATCTATTTTTTTAGTCTTAATGAAAAGTCAATAAAGATTCATAACATTGACCATATATATTTTATTTTTTAATATTTATAAATATTATCCTAAAAATTAAACATAAAAATTGTTTTTGATGTAAAAATATGCAGTTTTTATAAATTTATTCAAAATGAATAAAAAAAATTATGTGATTTTTAAAATTTCTCTTAGAATAAGTTAAAAAAACGAACCTCTACATATTGACCAAAAAATGTCTAAGCCTCTCCTAAAATGTTTAAGCCTCTCCTAAAATGCCTAAGCCTCTTCCAAAATGTCCAAAAGCTTTTGAAGATACAAATATCTTTCGTATTTATACTGCATATTACTTCCCAAATACTCATCCAGTACATGAGAGTTCATCTGACGCAGAAGGGACAATTGAATAATGTTCTTTACATCAGCATCGATTTTTCCTTGAAGAATAAGCTGACCGAACCCTGTGCTTATGATGGTAAAGTCCAGCATCATCAAATCCTCATAGAAATCCAAGTCATAGATTATCTTTAGGATATTCTCGTTTTCAATAACCTTATCGTCAAAATCCTCAAGTTCAATGTCCCAAGAGGACAATATCCATCTAAAACATTCTATTATGGGCGTATTGGGATTATCTATTAGCCAATCGCATAGTTCGCAAAAGGCAAGATATGACTCTTCTGTTCCAAATGGCCCAAGCTCATCTAGGATGTTCCAAAAGAATTCATAGTTTGCCAAATGAATGGCCCTTTGATGAGGAATCTCATCAAAAAACAGTTCATGAGTGGCTAAAAAGTTATATCCTGGTCTTAATTGATTCATAAATACACCATAATAAAAGTTTGACATTATAAAATAAAATTAATAAAATTGATTGAATTGATTGAAAATGAAAATAATCTAAAAAATAAATTATCAGTCAAATGAAATATTTTCACAAAGGAAATCTTCATCATACTCCTCTTCAGTTCCTTTTTTTATCCAATAATCCAAATAATACAAGATCCAATCGTTGGAAGCTCTCTTTATATCGCCATCACTTAAGGATTCGAAATCATTAAAGCATGAAATAATGTCTCCCTTAACGATTATTGCAAAGTTGTCTAATTCAAATGACAATAAAAAGTCATAACTATCTTTTTTATTGGGAAGCTGGGCTAAAACTATCTCTTTTTTATATTTTTTAGTGAGATTACTTGAATAATCCTCATCCTGAAACTTGAATCCTCTTATTTCCTTTTTAAACTGCCTATAGAAATAGGAATCATTATCGCTTAATTTGGCATCTGAATTTAAGAAGGAATTTAAAATATCCTCTTCAAGGTCTAAAAAGTCAAAAGAATCCTCATCATCATAAAGAATAGCCAAATAAATGTTTGTGCCAAATCGAATAGCCAATTCTCCCCTATAATCGTTATAAGTAGATTCTTGAACAGGCTTAAATGGATTTACAATGGATTTAGACAATAATTGAAGCCTTTCAAACTCTAAATAGAGTGAATTTGAATAGCAATCCAACTCAAGCCATGTCCAAACTCCATTTGAAATGGCCTCTTCAATGATTTCAAAAGAACGAGCGTTCATTTAATCCCCAACAAAGTTAAAATTGTTAAATTGAATAAAAAAAAGTTTAAACCTATTAATTGAACGGAAACACTTAATCTTCTAAGTTTACAAAAACACTTAATCTTCTAAGTTTACAAAAACACTTAATCTTCTAAGTTATTTAATTCAATATAATCACTTAAAGCTCCATCCATGGAATAATCCCTATCTTCATAAGCCTTTTGCCAATTGAAATCCACTATTTCAATTCTCTCATCAATGCTTTCATCCCAATTTATATTGAATCCCTTGGAAACTAGCTCATCTTTAACTGTCTTAGCTATCTTTAGGCCTTTATCTTCATCAAATTCAAAATCGCCAAAGGCTATTAAAAGGCTGTTTTCTTCAATTGCAATTTCAATATCCTCAAAGCTATAGAAGCAGAATCCTTCCACTTCATATTTATTGTTTCTAAGATGGGTGAATAGTTCAAATGAGTCTTGGATTCCCTCTTCAATATCGTATCCGGCATTATGAATAGTTAATATATTATGATTTTTAGACAAGTTTAAAAAAGCCTCTTTCAGATTCAAAAAGTCTTCTGAATCGCTTTTTGGACAATCGAAGTTCTCTTTAACATTTGAGAATATTTCTAAAAGCTTTTCCTTTGGAATGTCCTCTTCAATAAATTCATCATCAATTATTTCTAAAATCTCTTCATCATTATAGAAGCCCATCTTAAGCAATAATTGAATTTCAAAGCTTATTTCTTCAATTAATTCACTATCCATAAGATCACAGCCAGAAAATTAAAAAATGAACCCTTTTAAGAATAATATAAATTCGATTAACTAAAATACAGTAAATTATCCCAATTAATCTAAAGAATCCGATTTAAGCTAGAATAAACTTAATGCTTTGAACATTTTTTCTTTCGGTTAATCCTACAACTACCCTATTGTCTCCAATCTTAACAAGAGCAAAGTCATCTCTGTATTTGTATTCATAACCCTTAAGCATTGCATAGGATTCCAAAGCCTTTAAATGATTTACTTCAAATCTGCGATGGAATTCATTGAAAATGTTGGAGAATTCTTCAGGACCCTCAGATGATGGAATCTCATCAGATTTTATGGTTACAAAGAATACAAAGTTTCCATAATTAACTCCACAGTATGCGTCGTCTCCAAAAATTGAAGATACAGTCATGGATAAAATATGGGCTTCCTCAAAGCTTGCAGCAAACATGCTTTGCTTAAACTGAACTATATTCTGATCTTCTCCAAATTCCTTAACTTCCTTGGCTTCCTCAATGAGCTCTTCAGGGAATCCTATTTCCTCATTGTCCCATGCCCATGACCAAGTGTCCTCATCAGGATCTAAAAACCCTAGAAGTTGAATAGGAAACTCCTTATCACCAAACTTGACTATTCCATTTTCAATATCCAATTCAGGCTCGCTATCGCCAACAAGCTTGGAGAGGTTTTCCTGTTTTTCCAAAGCAAGAGCTCCGTATTTGGAGAATAAATCCTGCAAATCATCATTTTCATTAACAAGGCTAAAATCAGCTTCCATCGTATCACCAAAATAATAAATTAAAAAATATAATAAATTGAAAAGAATTCTAATAAAGAAATAAATAGAAATCTAATAAGAATTAAATAAGAATTAAGAATCTTAATTAATTCTAATAAGAAATATAATAAAAATAACTAATAAAAAATAAAATTAAAGAGAATAAGGGAATCTAAATTAGAAAGACAATTTAGAAATCCTGTTCATTGCCTCTTTAGTATTTTCTAAAGTATTGAATGCAGTTAATCTTAAATAACCTTCACCGCTTGGACCAAATCCGGATCCAGGAGTTCCAACAATATTTGCATCTTCTAAAAGAAGGTCAAAGAAGTCCCAGGATTCCATGTCATTAGGGGTCTTTACCCAAATGTAAGGAGAGTTAACTCCACCATAAACATTCAATCCAATATCAGATAGGCTTTCGCGAATGATTCTGGCATTTTCTAAATAATATTCAATGTTTTCCATAATTTCCTTTTGTCCTTCTTCACTGTAAACTGCCTCTGCAGCCTTTTGGACAGGATAGGATACTCCATTGAATTTTGTGGTCTGCCTTCTGTTCCATAAAGCATTTACAGATTGCTCATCTCCAGTAGATGTCTTTATCTTGATTTCCTTAGGAACTACAGTGTAAGCGCAACGTGTACCAGTGAATCCTGCAGTTTTTGAAAAGCTTCTAAATTCAATAGCCACTTCCTTAGCACCTTCAATCTCATAGATGGTGTGAGGAACGTCATCTTCTGTTATGAATACTTCATAAGCTGCATCGAAAAGAATGAGAGCGTCATTTTCCTTTGCATATTCGACAAATTTAGCCAATTGATCTTTTGTCAAGGTGGTTCCGGTAGGGTTGTTAGGGAAACAGAGATAGATCAAGTCTACATCTTCCTCTGGAAGAGCTGGTACAAAGTCGTTCTCTTCAGTGCATGGGAGATATACGATATTCGCATACATTCCATCATCCTTTATTAGGCCAGACCTGCCAGCCATAACATTTGTGTCCACATAAACAGGATATACAGGGTCAGTAACAGCAATTACATTGTCAAGGTCAAAAATCTCTTGTATGTTACCGGTATCACATTTGGCACCGTCTGAAATGAAGACCTCATCAAGGTCTAAATCGACTCCCCATCTGTTGAAGTCGTTTTTAATGATTGCTTCAGCTAAAAAGTCATATCCTTGCTCTGGACCATAACCCATAAATGTTTCTCCATCTGCCATTTCATCAACAGCATCCTTGAATGCCTTAATTACTGTAGGGGTTAAAGGTTTGGTTACATCCCCAATTCCCATTTTGATGACATCCTTATCTGGGTTTTCTTCCATATATTTCTCTGCACGTCTGTTTACTTCAACAAAAAGATAACTGTTTTGCAATAAAAGATAATTTTCATTAATTTTAACCATTTTTTCACCTGGAAAAATAATTATAATCAAGTTAAATAATTTTGATAGTTGAATTTAGAGCCTTTAAATGTTTAAATTTTAAACCTTAAAATGCTTTAGAGATTTAATTTAAAAAATTAAAATCACCTAACAATTAATTATTTATTAAATATATTATATAAAACTGATGTAGAAAAATAGTCAAAGGGACAATAGACAGTTATTTGACTTAAATAGAATTAATCATTTAGCAATATGAGCTATAAAAATAATATAATTATCTAGAGTAAAAAATATTTAATGAAAACATAAATAAAGACAATTAGAAGGAATATATAAAAAATTAAGCAAAAATAATAAAAAATAATAAAAAAATATGGAAAAAATAATAAAAATTTTAAAAAAAATTCGTAAAAAAACAATGTATATATAAAATAAAAAATATATAATTATAATACTATAAGATAGCATAATCTAATTTTATATATTATGCATATAGTAAACCAAACAAATTCATACTTATTTGTTGTATAACTTAATAAAAAATAAAGATTAATTCGGTGAACATATATGAAAGAGGTTACAGCAATTTTACTAGTTATTATTGCCCTAATTGGGATAATATCAATAATAATAGTGAAACTATATTACAGAGAAAAAGAAAAAGATCATGATAAAGAAAGATTAGAGGAATTCCTTAACTCAAGCGATTACAATTCCAGCATTGAATCACATGAGAAGATTAGCTCAAGGCAAAAAGCTGAAGGCTCTAAAAAGCCTCAGAAAGTCCAAAGACGCAGAAGAGTTAGAAAAGTCCCTAAGGAATCTCAAAACAGAAATGAAAACCTAAGCGAAGCACAAATTTATGCTAACACACTACAAAACGCATCCAATAATGATTTATTTGTAGATTATGATGGTGATAATAGGGGAGCTCAAAGAACCAGAAAGGTTAGAAGAGTTGCTAAAGCTGAAACAGCAGAAACTACTCAAGCTAACGGCACTGCCGCATTGTTAAGACAAAGGGCAGAGGCTGCAAAAGCCCGCGAACAAGCTCCTAGGACCAAGGTCAGAAAGGTTAGAAAAGTAAAATCCCAAGAGGATACAGTTCAAAAAGTTCAAAGAACTCCAGATAGAGTCAAAGAACAAATGAACAAGGAAGAGAAAGTAAAACCTATCCAAGAACCTATTACAAAAGAGCACAAGGAAACCATCAATAGCGTAAGACAAGGTGAAAGTGAAGTCAAACCTCGTCAAGTCCCTATGACTAAAGAACAGAAAGAGTTCATTTCATCTGAAACCGCTAAAAAACTTATTGTTGAAGATGATGACGGTGCTGTTAAAGTAGTTAAATCAATTAAACCAGCTGAAGACATTGAAGAAATCAAGGAAAGCGCTTTAATTGAAAAGGCTGAAACTACTGAAGAAGCTAAAGTAAAAGTTACTGAAGAAACTCCTAAAGTAGAAGAAAAAGCTGAAACTGCTGAAGAAGAAGCTCCTAAAGTAGAAGAAGAAGTTCAAACTGAGGAAGCTCCAAAAGTAGAAGCAGAACCAGTCCAAGAAACTACTGAAGAAGTAAAAACTGAAGAAGCTCCAAAAGTAGAAGCAGAACCAGTCCAAGAAACTACTGAAGAAGTTAAAGCTGAAGAAACTAAAGTAGCAGAAAAACCTGCAGAAGAAGTTGCTGAAAAAGTAGAAGCTCCAAAAGCAGGAAAACCTGCAGAAGAAGTTGCTGAAAAAGTAGAAGCTCCAAAAGCAGAAGAAATCAAAGAAGAAGTAACCAAACCTGCTGAAGAGCCTAAAGCAGAAGAAGTAAAAGCTGAAACTACTGGAGAAATAAAATCAGACGCACCAAAAGTAGAAGCAGAACCTACAGAAGAACCTACAGAAGAAATAGAAGTAGCAGAACCTACAGAAGAACCTACTGAAGAACCTACTGAAGAAATAGAAGTAGCAGAACCTACAGAAGAACCTACTGAAGAAATAGAAGTAGAAGCTGTTGACGATTACATAGAAGCTCTAGAAACAGAAGGCGTTTATCAAGATGACCTCCACATTCTCCTAGGAGAAGAGAAAATCGAAGATGAAGGCCCTGAAAACGAATTTGTCACAATCAATTCCGATAGACAATCAAGCTCTGGAGGAAACGACATATTCAGAGATGCTATAAACTCCATTAGAAAATTCAGAGGAGCAAACACCCAACAGCATAAGGTTGAAGAAATCAAAGAGGAAGTAGTTCCAGATGACTACATCCACAACTTTGGAAACGGTATAGAAGAAATCGGAGACACAATCACAATCACTCCTATCCGTGAAGACGAAATCGATGATTTGGCTTATAATCAACCTAATGAAGATGTAGATGAAATCTATAAGGAAGTCAATGAAGAAGAATACAATAAAACCATTGATTCCGAATTGGATGAAGCATACGAGGATGTTACAGATGAAACTTCCGAAGAAGAAGCTAACACCTACACTGTAGAGGATTATAAGCAAATCGAAAAAGAGGAAGAGGAGAAAAAGGCAAGAGAAGAAAATACCCAAAAGATTTTAGATCTTAAGGGAATTGAATCCAAAAAGCCTCGCTCTTCTAAAAAAGAATCTGTATCTACAGAACAGCCAGAAGATCCTGCTCAAAAGCAATTGGTCTTTACCGAACAAAGAAGCAATGTTGAAGAGGTTTATATCAATGGCAAATTGATTGAACTCAAACTTGGCCAGACTGTAATGTTTAATCACAACAATGAAACTTACTCTAGCCAAATATTAAAGTTAAAACCAGGATTTGTTGGCGTCAAATACAGAGGCAAAAAAGTCTGGATTAAAGCAACCGATGTTAAAAGAGTGCTTTAACTAGGACTTTAAAATACCGAATTAAATAATAAAATAGTTTTTTAACTATTTTATTTTCTTTATTTTTTTAAAAAAAAAAACAAATATTTAATTTTTATTTTTTTAAATACAACCGAATTAATCTTAAACACTTTCTTTTTTTTCACTTTTCTTTTTTTATTAACTTCCATTAATCTTCATCCCACGATAATAAATACTAAAAAAATCAAAATAACTATAAGAGGTTTTTAAATGGATAAAAAATTAGCAGTTATTTTTATAGGGATTCAAGGAAGCGGAAAAACAAGCTTCTATAAAAGATACTTCCCAGATTTTGCCCATGTCAATCTGGACACATTTAAAAAAAGAAGCAAGGAAAGAAAATTCTTTAACATGTGTATAGAAGAAGGAAAATCATTTGTTGTAGACAATACAAACCCAACTAAATTCGATCGCCAACGTTATATTCCAACTGCCCGTGAAAATGGATATGAGATTTGGGGATACTTCTTCAATTCACCTTTGGAAGAGTCTATGGAAAGAAACAATCAAAGAGAAGGCTTGGCTAGGATTCCAAGAGTGGGAGTCCTATCAACCTATAAAAAATTGGAAGTTCCTGAATATGATGAGGGATTTGATAAACTGTTCTATGTTAAAATAAAAGATGGGCAATTTGTGGTTGGAGAATTAGAAGAATAAAAAGAAAAAATAGAGGGCGAAAGAATATAAATAAAAAAAGATAGAAAAAAATAGTAAAATAATTGCTTTAAAATAAAATAATGAAAAGAGAATAGAAATAATTCTCTAAAAAAAAAGAAAAAATAATTATTAAAGAGAATTAAAGTAATCAATCTATTTATGTGCAAAATAGAAGATTAATTCATCATCTTTAATCTCATCAAGCCTTGCAAATCCAAACCTTTCCAATTGGACTATATCGCCAACTTTCAAATCACCACAGTCCTTTTCACAAAGCCCTTCCACTATAGAAGCATCATCCATAACTATTTTAGCCTTTATCGCATCAAGAGGAACCCATTGAATGATTCTTGCCTTGACCTCTCTAGCATCTTCAAAGGATTCGCTATGGAACTTGACATCCTCTCCACTGATTTCAACATTAACAGCATCCATCAGACGGATAATTCCATCTTTGCAGTCTGCTTTAGGAATATATAGTTCCTTATCAAAGATTAGAGTTCTATTGCCCCTTTCCTCAAAGTCTGGATGTAGCGGCCTAATGACCTCCCATCCTAAAATGTCCTCTGGAACATCTGCAATGTCTATTTTTACAGGGCCCGGTACAAAGAAATACCTGTTTACCTTCTCTTCAATGAGATTTCTATTCAATCCATATATCTTTTTCCAGCTGATTGCTGAATCAGACATCTTGATTCCAATCTCAACCATCAATTGGGTGATTGTCTCAGGCTGGATTCCACGTCTAGCTATAGCCCTTAAGGTTCCAAGCCTTGGGTCGTCCCATCCGCTGTAGGTGCCCTCTTCAATTCCAGCCATAGCCTTGGAGGTGCTTAATGCAATGTCTTCCATCTTCAATCGACCATAATGTATAAATTCAGGAATCTCCCAGCCCATATGGTTGTAAAGGTATTTTTGCTTTTCGCTGTTTGCAAGATGGTCCTTTCCTCTCAATACATGGGTCATTCCAAGCAAATGGTCATCTACAGATACTGAAAAGTTCATCATAGGATAGACCCTATACTTAGTTCCAAGCCTAGGATGCTCCTCTTCAACTATTCTCATAGCCACCCAATCACGAATGGCAGGATTCTTATGATTTATATCAGTCTTAATCCTAAGTACAGCCTCTCCAGCTTCCATTTCAGGGAACCTTTTCCAAAGCTCCATATTCTCCTCTACGCTATTGTCTCTGCATGGGCAAGGCTGGCAGTTGTCCTTAAGCTTCTTAAACTCTCCCCCGTCACAGGTACACATATATGCTGCTCCACGCTTTATAAGCTCTTCAGCATATTGATAATAGATTTCAAAACGGTCACTTTGGTAATAGACTTCATCAGGCTCTATACCAAGCCATTTCAAATCATCCTGAATCAATTGATATGCAGGTTCGTAAATACGCTTAGGATCTGTGTCCTCAATTCTTAAAATGAATTTTCCGCCACATTTTTTAACATATTCACCATTAGGAACAGCTGCTCTTGCATGTCCAATGTGCAATGGTCCACTTGGGTTAGGTGCAAAACGCATGACAACATTCTTATTGCTGCCTGGAAGCTTAGGCAATCCTTCCTCTTTCTTTTTCTTTTTCTCTTCCACTTCCACTCCTAGCTCTTCCATCTTAGTCTTTTGTTCTTCAGGAGACATGGCATTTACTTGAGCTACAATCTTACCGGAAATCGGTCCGATCTCCTTTGCTCTAGGCCTAAGTTCAGGTTCATTGCTCATTATAGAGCCCATAACCGCTCCAGGGTTTGCGCTTCCCTTATGCTTTGCTGCATTCAATAATGCATGCTTAAATACAATTTCTTCTAATTCGTCCATTATAATCACTATAATCGTCAGTCAATAATAATTTTATAAAATTAAAAATCCAAGGATTTTTTAAAAACTTAAATTATTTATTAGTTATGAAATTAAAATTATTTAAAATTAATCAATCTTTTAAAACAATTTAAATCAATAAATTATAAAACTAATCAATCTTTTAAACAATTTAAATCAATTAGATTAGTTAAAATCGATTAAATCATCATTTATTTTAAAAGATAATCATTAAAATAAAATTTAAGAAAAATAGATAGGTATACTCTAATATGTTCATAAATCAGAAATTAATCATCATTACAAACATATTAGAATGGCAAATCTCATAAATAATAGGTTTAACCCATTCTTTATCAGACAATATTAGTTTTAATGTTCTTTATATTTAAATTATTCTAAAATATTATTTCTTTTTAAAAATAAAGACTGATTATTTCGTAATAGTTGATTTAATTTAGTTTTACCTAAAAAATTATTAAAGTGGCAAATATTATTTAAAAAATAGGCAAAATAATCTATTAAGTCAAAATAAAACAATAACTTATTGCAATTAAAGTAGAATAAAAACCAAACTAAAGAAGAATAAAACTATAATAAAATCCTAATAAAACAATAATGAAACTATAATAAAATCTTAATAAAACAATAAGAAAATCATTATAAAACTATACTAAAAACATGATTAAACAATAATAAAGACATTATAAAATTATAGCAAAAAGAGAAAAAAGGATGTAATACATCTTGATTAAAAAATCAAGACGCCTACATCTAAAATGTACTCAATAACCCCTAAATATATTTTTAAAAAATAATTATAATATAGATTAGGCAAAAGGCCAAAAATATGATTATTTGTTAGAACTTATTAAAACAATACTAATATACTACTTAAATTCTATTAAGTTCTTACTAATATAATATATCTATCATAACAATATATACTTTTTTATGAATACCAAAGAAATTATGAAAGCGGTCTCTTATATCAAGAGATCCAATAACAGATATGTATTAGTAATGAATATGAATGGAAAATTCAAGATGCCCAGTGAAATAGCAAGTGAAATGGATCTAAGAATAAATCAGATAAGTGCAGTCTTATCGGATTTAAAAAAAGAAGATATTGTAACTTGCATAAATGAAGAAGAAAAGGTAGGCAGACTTTATAAGTTAACCGACAAAGGTTTAGAAGCTTATAAAGTCATTAAGACTAACGAAGAGATACAATAGCTTACTTATTTTTCTTCATTTATTTAATTCAATAATATGCCTATTTTTATAACATACCACTTCAGATAGAAGTCTATTTTTATATATTGCTTATTTTAATATATTGCTAATTTTAATAAATTGCTATTTTTTATATATTGCTTATTTTTTTAATATTGCTTATTTTTTTAATATCGACTCATTTTTAATAGAATAAAAAACTATTTTTAAATTTAAAGCTTTTTTCAAACTTAAATTCGGATTATAAAAGATTCCTTTCGCATAATTAAGATGTGATTTGTATGACCAAAATATAATAAAATATATTTTATAAGTTATTCTATCTACATATCACCAATCAGATTATGAAAATAATCATATTGAATTAAAATAAACAAATTTATCCTTAATATTTAATATTAATTTTGACTAAACCTATTGTTTAATTAATCGTTATTTTAATTAAATTTATTAAAAAATTATTCAAGAAATCTTAGCAAATTATCTTAAAAAATTCTAGATCACAATAATGGGAGATGAAATTTTTTTAAAGAAATTAATTCTTATACTGAAAAACTAGTTAAACTTGAATAAGAAAATTAGTCAAATCTAAAAAAAATTGAAAAAAAATATTGGAAAAAATTGAAAAAAAATATTGGAAAAAATTGAAAAAAATTGAAAAAAATATTGGAAAAATTGAAAAAATTGAAAAAAAAATATTGGAAAGAATAATAAGAAACTTCAAAAATTTTTCCTATTGAAGATGATGATTTGAAGATGAAAATTTTTCAAAATGAATTAGTAAAAATTTTTAAAAAATGCCTGAAAAAAATCTAAATTTTTTATAAAAATTCATATTTTGAAAATACAATATAAAAATTTCAAGTCCATTACACATATATCAAGAAAAAAATATACGGATAATTTAAATAAAAGGATTAAATTAGGAATAAAGAAACAAATTATAGTAAAATAATGATATTTGAATAAAAATAAATGGAATAGAAAAAATAATGGACATTAGTTAAAATTTATAAAAAATATTAATTAAAAAATAAATGCAAGTGAAAGAAAATATGAATATTCTTTATTTTAAGAAAAAAATTAATTTAAGAAAGAATTAAAAAACGAGTTACAGTAGAAATGCACCTCTCCCTCCAAGTATACAATAGAAAAAATTTTTTGTCAAATAACACTTTTTAGGATTATACTAAAAATAATTCAATAGAATATGTTTTCTTTTTAAAGAAATAACTAAAATTGAACTATTGATAGAAAAAAGAGTGATTTAACTAAAAATAAAATTATTTAATATATAGCGAACAAAATAGGGAAATTTGTTTATAATCTATAAAACAAATAGGGAAAAATTCTAAAAAAATAGTTCAGCTAGAATCAAACAATAGCAAAAAAATATGAGAAAAAAATAGTTCTACAATAGCCAAACAATAGCAAAAAAATATGGGAAAAAAATAGTTCTACAATAGCCAAACAATAGCAAAAAAATATGGGAAAAAAATAGTTCTACAATAGCCAAACAATAGCAAAAAAATATGGGAAAAAAATAGTTCTACAATAGCCAAACAATAGCAAAAAAATATGGGAAAAAATAGTTTTGCATAATAAAAACAATAAGTGAAATCTCTTAAAAAAATATAAAAAATAAATGTCTGAAAAGACATAAATAAAAATAAAATTAAAAAAGTTCACAAATTATATTTTACTGACTTAAAGAATGAGGAGATAGAATGGATGGAAGATTAGATATAGATTCTTTTGAAAAGGCAATCAACGGTTTAAATAAAAACTTATACGATGTTGGAGCACTCTTTCAAGCAAATATGCCTCTTTTAGCAAGTGAAGCAAGCCAAGCTGCTAAAGAAAACTGCGTTAACAAGATGGCAGACAGGGTTGATGAAAGATTAGACTCCTTTAGAGAAAACTATGGATATTACAACGACTTTTATGAGAAATTAAAAGAAAACGTTAAAAATGACACCATAGAAAACCCAGAGGAGTATGATGTGTTCCTAGAACATGCAAGCAACACTTTTCCAAAGTATATTGATGAATTGGGACAGACCATTGATAGTTTATCTGGAATTCCTATAAGGACTGAAAAGTTTGATTCAACAATGAGAGAATTAGGATCCATTATTGAAAACTTCAGATTTGACTTTAAAAGGACCTTAACAGTAGCTGATGTTTATAAAGTTCAAAAAGAAATGAAAAGCCAAGAATAATAATTATTAAGTGAAAATAATGGAATTAACAAAAGAAACCGTGGCGTTAATATGAGTTTTCAAATAGATGACCCTGAAGATATCGATTGGGCTTACTTCTGGGCTAAAAAACTGGAATCTAAAAAGGACAGGGCTAAAGACTGGAATAAGGCAGCTCCCAACTTTGGAAAGTCTGCAAAAAAGGACGATTACCATACAAAGATTATAGAAAGAATCAATGTCAGCAAAGAGGACACAATCCTTGACTTAGGCTGTGGCGACGGAAGCATAACAATTCCCCTAGCTAAAAAGGCAAAATCCGTCACTGGAGTGGATTCTGCATATAAGATGCTTGAGATACTGAATGAAAATGCCAAAAAGGAAGGAATTGAAAACATAAGAACCCTTGAAGAGGACTTATCAAATATTAGAGTCAATGATGTGGGAAATCATGACATTGTAGTTGCATCAAGATCCTTGAATGGAATAATAAACATTAGGGAAACAATCTCCAATATAAATGAAATAGCTGACAAATACGTTTATATTACCCTATTTGGGCCAAACAATTGGAAAATAGAAAAAGAGTTCTTTGAAAGCATTGATAAGGAATATGTAGAGTTTCCATCCCATAGATACTTCTTCAATATACTTGTTGATATGGGAATCTATCCTAATGTTGAAAACCTTAACATCGGCCATAAAAGGGAATATGAAAACATTGAAGAGGCCTTGGAAAGTGGAAAATGGAGATTGGAACTTTTAGACGATGAAGAAAAGGCACAGCTTTATAAATATTTAGAGGATATATTAGAAGAGGATGATAATGGAAAGCTCTCCAATCCTAATGATAAAGCAGATTGGGTTTTATATTGGTGGAAGAAATAGAATATTTATTCAAAATACTAAGACAACTGAAAAAATAGAAGCGTTATTCAAAATACTAAGACAACTGAAAACTAATAAAGCATCGAAAAGAGGATATTATGACTAAGAAAATAATCATTGAAGATGAGAATGAAATTGATTGGGACCAATTATGGACTGCTAAGATGGATAAGAAGGGAGACCGTGGAAAAGACTGGTCTAAAGCAGCAGAAAAGTATAGTGAGAGAGCCAGCAAAGATAACTATACCGAACAATTGATTTCAAAAATGATCATATCTAAAGAGGATACCGTTTTGGATGTGGGCTGTGGAGAAGGAAGCGTAACCATTCCTTTATCTAAAGAAGTAAAATCCATTACAGCCATCGATGCAACAGACAAGATGCTTGAAATACTAGATGAAAAAATTAAATCTGAAGGAATTGAAAATATAAAGACAATTAAAGAGGATATTAATGATGTAAATCTTGAAAAATATGGCAAATTTGATATTGTGCTTGCATCTCGCGTAGTAAACGGCATAAAAAGCCCTAAAAAGGTTTTTTCTAACTTTAATGAAATGGCCAATAAATATGTATTCATTACATTGTTTGGACCAAACAATTGGAAATTGGAAAAAGATTTCCATGAATATTTATCTAAAGAGTATAATGGAGCTCCCTCTTATACCATACTTCTAAATCTCCTTGCAGAGATGGGAATTTATGCGAATATTATAAATTTAGATGTTGGGCCAGTGCGCACTTATAAGACAATTGAAGAAGCCATAGATAATGGAAAATGGAATTTAGCTAAATTTAGTGAAGAAGAACAAGAGAAACTGCCTAAATTTTTAAATGAAGTATTAATTAGAGATAATGAAACCGGTTTGCTATCTAATTCTGAAGACAAACCAGATTGGGTGCTTCTTTGGTGGAAAAAATAAATTTCAACAAGATGTGAATAAAAAAACTTTAAGATTATCAAAAAACAAAAGCACAAGCTAAAAAAAGTTTAATCGGTGAATAAATGAATCATGACGAGCTAATAAACCTTGATGCAATAGATTGGGAAGAAGTTTGGCAAAAGTCCCTTAAAAAGAGTTTTAAAAAGGAAAAGAACTGGGATGATATAGCAAAAGATTTTGGACAATGGCTTGAAAATGACGACTATCCTGATGTATTGCTTGAAGAGATGAGAATTGATGAAGAGGACACCATACTGGATATAGGCTGTGCTGAGGGAACCATAAGCAGAAAGCTAGCGAAAAAAGCCAAATCACTTACTGGTATCGATAAATCCAAATTGATGTTAGAGGAATTAAATAAAAAAGCAGAAAAAGAGAGAATAGATAATATTACCACCATTCAAATGGATATAAATGAACTTAATTATGAGGAAATTGGAGACTATGACATCATTCTTGCTTCCAGATGCCTAAATGGAATATATAATATAAAAAATACACTTACAACCCTTAATGAAATAGCAAATAAATATGTTTACATTACAGTATTTGGTTCAAAAAGCCATAAATACAAAAAAGAGAAATGTGAAATTGCAGGAAAACCATTTAAAGCAGGAACTGACTATATGGTTTTAGTGCTTCTTTTAAAAAGTCTTGGAATTGAAGCCAATGTTGTTCAGTTAGAGTGTAAAAATCTAAAGGAATATCGTGACTTTGATGAAGCAATCAATAGATCTGTTTGGAGATTTGGAGAGTTGGAAGAAGATAGAGAAATTGCACTTAGACAATATTTCAAAGAGACCCTTGTAAAAAATGAAAGAGGAAATTGGGTTAATCCAAAGGACAAAACAGATTTAGTTTTAATTTGGTGGAAAAAAGAAGAAGAATAGTTTAAATATAAAAAATAATAGTAAAAATTTAAAGTAATAAAAATAAGTAAAAATAATTAAAAATATTTAAAAGAATCTGAAAAAGAATCTGAAAAAGAAAATAAATGAAAGCCAAACAATACTGGCTTTCCTCATGGAAAAATTTATAAAAACTAATACTGACTTTCCTCATGGAAGAAGTCAAAGACCTTTTCCATCTCTGCAGGAATATCTATGCCCTGCGGACATTGAATATTACACTCACCACAAAATGTACAGCTGTCAGCTCTTTCATCCTTATTTACCAACCAGAAATAAGGTGCTGCAGTCTTATCAATATAATTCAAGCTTTTAGCAATATTATACTGCTTAAAACAGTGGGGAATATCCACTCTATTATGGCAAGGCATGCAATATCTGCATCCTGTACATGGAATCTCTTCCCTAGACTTATAGACTTGAGCAACATCCTTTAATATTTGCCTATCATGTTCGCTCATACAATCCGGCTGGCAGTTTTCAGCTATGGCAATATTCTCCTTTACCTGTTCCATATTGCTCATTCCACTGAATACAGATGTTACAAGAGGCTTATCCCAAAGATATTCCAATGCCCATTCCACAGGAGTTCTTTTCTTATCAGCAGTATCCCAAAGAGCTTGAACTTCATCGGGAATGTTTGTTATTAGGCTTCCGCCCCTTAAAGGTTCCATAATTACATTACCAAGTCCTGCCATTCCAACAAATTCCAAACCGCCAAGGCCACTTTTATAATCCTCATCAAGATAATTTACTTGAGTTAGGATAACATCCCACTTATCATATGAATCCATAATGCTAAAGAAAACATCCAAATCATCGTGAAAGGAAAAACCGACATATTTGACTCTGCCATCTTCAAGGATGCTGTCTAAAAATTCCAATACATCCATGCCATATAACTTGTTCCAAAAGTCTATCTTAAGGGAATGGAGCATATATACATCAATATAATCAGTTTGAAGTCTTTCGAGTTGCAAATCAAGGAACTTGTCCATATCTTCCCTTTTATTTACCAGCCATCCAGGGAGTTTTGTTTGAATAACCATATCTTCACGGTTTCCACGTTCAGCCAGGTATTTACCTACAAAGGGCTCTGCATTTCCTCCAAGATTTTTGTTTTTGCTATGAAATGAATAGGCAAGGTCAAAGTAGTTTATTCCATGATCTATTGCATAATCAAACATTTTGCTAGCTTCTGCCTCATCTATTTGGTAAAAATGCTCTTTATGGGGCAAACGCATACATCCAAAGCCTATATTTGACACTTCCAAATCAGTCTTTCCTAGTTTCCTATATATCATTCAAACACCTTTCTATTAGGATTTGCCTAATATTTAATTTTAAAAAATATAATCTTAATCACACATATAATTTTTGTTAAAAAGAATATATAAAAATAGCTAATTAAAAATTGGCAAATAGATTTAATGGATAAATGCTAATAAAATCGTTGAAAAAAAAACTGTTTAGAAAAATAAATAAGAAAAAATTATAAAAAAAGAACAGTTAAAAAAAAATTAGAAAAAATATTAAAAAAAAAAAGTTAAAAATATAGAAAAAAATAGGGGAAAGAGTTTAAAAATAATGTATAAATGAAAATAGATGATTAAAATTCCTCTTCGTGATTGAAAAATAAATATAAACCATTATCAACTCTTTTTAACCTTCCATTTAAAGATTCTATCAATAAATCAATGCGCTCATCATTATTTAGATATTTGCCATCAAGGATTAAAGGCATACCAACTAATTGTTCCATAAAAAGAAGTCTAACCTGATTTGTATCTAAAATAGAGGAAAATCGGATAAGCTTATCAAAAAACTCCTCATCGCATTTTCCTTGCTTAGATATTTGTATATCTATCTTTTCCTTATAAAAGGGAACCAAATTGGCAGTTACGCTTAAGTCCCATTCTTCATCCCAAGGATGGAGAATCAATAGCTTTTGAACTAAAAACTGAGCAGATTCATCTAAATCATGGCCAAAATCATTTATTTCCATAAGAACACTATTAATATCTATTTAAAAACATCAGTTTATTTAATCAGTCAAATTAAAATAAAGCAATCCTCATTTATAAAAACACTACCACCCTATTTATCAATTAAAAATTACATAGGAATGCAATCAATAAAAGAACAAATATGACCAGGCAACAGATAGCATAGTCTTGATTGTCATTATTGGCGGGATTTGCCTCATTTATTACATTTTTAAACTTGCTTGAATTGCTTGCTTCATTAGAATTTGAGTTGGACTGTGAAAAACTACTGGTTTCCTGATTAAAGCCATTTTCCTCATTTAAATTTGAACTAAAAGTGCTTTGATGGCTAGTTCCAGCTCCATGAGAAGACCTTTCCTTAACCTCTTCAATGCTAGGAAGAGAAGCGCCACATTCCAAGCAGAAAGAAGCTTCATCTAGATTTTCACAACCGCATTTCGGACAAAACTTTGACATAAAAAAACCCCCTTTAATAAAAAATAATCAAGTAAAAAGATTAAGCATTTTCAGTCATTATTGGAACAACCTGTTTCTTACGGGAGACTACACCCTCTAAAAGAACAGTATTGTCTTCCAATTTAACTCCATATGCCTTTTCAACAAGGCACACATCTTTTCCAAGAGCAATTACTTGAGAATTGCTGTTTACAATGTCAGTGATTAAAAGCATGAACAAGTCTAGATTTTCATCTTCTATGATTTTATTCATTCCAGCTTCCAAATCATCTTTCATTGTCATCACATCATCAATATCTGCAGTGTTTACCTGATTTACAATGGATCTGACATCTTTAAAGTCAATTTGCTTAGCGTCTAAGCTTAAGATCTCTTCAATTGAGAAACTTGATAAGTCAGTTCCTGCCTTTAGCATTTCCAAACCGTATTCCTCATAATCAATTTGGGCAATTTCAGCAAGTTCCTTTACCGCTTGCTTATCATCTTCAGTTGTTGTAGGAGATTTTAAAAGCAATGTGTCTGATATGATTGCTGATAACATTAAGGATGCAATGGTCTTATCTGGAGTGAGGCCATTTTCCTTATATAATTTAAATAAGATTGTTTCAGTACAGCCTACAGGCTCTGTTCTAATGAATAATGGATAGGAAGTTTCAAAAGCAATCTTGTGATGGTCAACAAGCTTTAAAATCTTTGCATTTTCAATATTGTCAACAGATTCGCTTGGACTGTTATGATCTACTAAAATAACCTCGGCATCATCTTCGATGCTTTCAATCAATTGAGGGGCTTCAATATCGAAGTAATCTAAAACAAATTCAGTTTCCTTATTAAGATTTCCTAATCTGCATGACACTACATCAGCATTTCCTAATTTGTTTTCTAAGTCACACATTACAAGACTTGAAGTAATTGAATCAGTATCAGGACTTTTATGTCCAAAAATATAAGTTTTGCTCATTTATATCACCTTTAAATATTTTTGATAAATTATTATAATTATAATTGATAATAAAACCTTAAGTTTTATAGATTTATAAATTGATTAAACTTTTAGTTTTACCATTTATTAATTATTTAATTAATTCTTTTTATAATTTTTCTTTAATTGGAAAAACTCCTTATAAAATTGATAAAATAGTCGGATAAATATAATAATCATAAAAAATTAACCTTGCAAAAATGACTAAAATCTAAAAAATAATGAATATACATAAAAACGGATCATGGAAATCTAAAAAAATAATGAACATGCATAAAAAAAGAAAAACGGAAAATGGAATTTGGAGATTATTCTAAACGAGAAATAAAAGAGCCGAATAAATTGATAAAATATTAGGTTTAGAATAATCCGATAAAACTAAAATCATTTAAATTAATCCAGATTGCATTTAGAAAAAGCTAATTCAAACATTTTGATTCCAAATAATAAGAATGTAGTTTTAGGAGTTGACATCCAGAATTTATATGTCCAAACAATTATCCAAATAATCCAAAATAATTTAATGAAAATTAATTTTAAATCATGTTTTCCGATAAAGAACCATTCCAATAAGGGCTTTTTAAAAGCCTTACCAAAATAATTGTTCTTAGTTATTATATTGGATAGGCATATATAAATGGATTGTCCAAGAGCGTGTGAAAACTAATAATTCTGTTTCGTTTTATGAAACTTATATGAAATCCATTATTCAAAGATATTATTTATTAAGGGATTCTCAATACCTAATTCCTTACAAAGCTCATCTATTTCATAAGTAACTTCCTTAAGTTCACGAGAGGCTTCTTCCCGTCTTTTATAAATTTCCTGGATGTTTATTTCCTCTTCCTCATATGTATCCACATATCTAGGGATATTCAAGTTACAATTGTTTTCATCAATTTCCCTTAAGCTGACTCTTCGAGAGTATTTGTCAACTTCAGCCCTTGAGACATAAGTGCCTACAATCTTATTGATATCCTCTTTTCTAAGATTGTTTCTAAGCTTTATCTTATTGAAGTTCTTGGAAGCGTCAATGAATAATACGTCATCATCATATCTTCTGTTTTTCTTGAATATCAGTACACATGCAGGGCTATTTGTGCTATAGAACATATTTGACGGAAGACCGATGACTGCATCCAGATAATTCATCTTAGAGACTATTATCTTTCTTATTGATTCTTCAGAAGCGGATCTGAATAATACCCCATGAGGAGCTATTACAACCATAATCCCATCATCATCCAAATGATAAAGCATGTGCTGAATAAATGCATATTCCGCCTTTACCCTTGGAGCCAATGCATTGTACTCCTTAAATCTTTGATCATTTAAGAAGCTTTTCTTGGCGGTCCAACTTACATTGAATGGAATCTGAGAGACTACAACATCAAATTTATCATACCCTATATGATGAGGGCTATCCAATGAATCTCCCTGCTTTATGTCAAAGTCCTTAAAGTGAATGTTATGCAAGATCATGTTCTGCCTTGAAATATTATAGTAATATGCATTCACTTCCTGGCCGCAGATAAGATTTAAGGAAACATGTTTGTTTAATTCCAGAAGCATTGAGGAAGAGCCGCAGCAAGGATCGTAAACTGAATCAATAGCCCTTTTGTTTGTGGCCACAAGCTTTGAAACCAAAACTGAAACATCATTTGGAGTGTAAAAATCAGCAGATTTTGAGGCATTTAGGGAAAACTTATCAAGGAGATATTCAAATGCGTCACCTATGGAATATTGCTTTTGAATCCTATAGCTGTCATAGGACCTGTCATTCCATCCCTCATTGACTAAGCTATTGGGATGATTTGGATTTTCTAAACCTGTGACAATATTCTCTTTATTTGAAAGTTCCATAGAATCAAACTCTTCAACAGGAGCAATATCGTCTAAGAAAAGTTCCATAGATGCATACTCTTCAAATGGAGCCTCATTTAATGGAATTGAAGAACTTTCATTTAGGGGAGAATCATCTAAAAAGATATTCTTATTAGGATCTGAAAGCAATTCCTTTTCCAAAGCATCCAGATTCACACCAAGCTCTCGAGCAGGCTCAGAATAATGGTTAATTAAAGAGAGTGAAGAATTGAACTCATCCAAGCCAAAGTCAACACTATCCAAAGCGTTCAATATATTATAGATTACCCTATTTCTATCCTCCTGCTTTTTACCTAATGGAGTGGCTTGGAGATTAACGCTTTCAAATAGGTTTTCAAAATCTTCCTGACTTTCGGTTTTCTTACAGGAACTATTTATTTCAGCAAAAGCCCATTTCAATTCTCTTGAAATATCTGCACCCTGATTATAGGAGGCTATGACATTTCTAAATAGATGGTTAGGTGTAATAAAATAGCCTAAGTTATAGATTGCCTTTTTCGCTAAAACCTTGCCATAATTTTCAAAGTTATATGCCTCTTCAAACTTCAAATCGTCCTTTTCCAATTCCTTATCAAGATACAATTCCAAATTTTCAGAGAGATACTTGTAGGTTATGAAACCTAAAAAGTACTTCTGGAAATCTTCATCTGTTAAAAAACCAACCATGCTGTTTGTTCTTAATTCCTCATATTTATCCCATAGTTGGCGTCCTAATCTGCTTGACATAAATAAACCTCAATAATAAAAATAAAGCTAATAGTAAAAATAAACCTCAATAGTAAAAATAATCCTCAATATAAAAATAACGTTAATAGTAAAAATAAACCTCAATAGTAAAAAACTAAATCTTTTATAGTCTTTAAAAAGTTTTTTCCTCCAGGAGCATCTCATTGATAATTGACTTTTCAATCTGTTTTTCAAGTTCTGCCAATTCCATATTTAATTTGATGCGCTTATCCATTAAATTAAACAATTTTCCATAGTTTATTTGAGTTTCTAAATCTGGAACAGGCAAATAAATAGATTTAAGGTGAGTTGTCTTTATAATCTTTAATGTAGTTCCCTCTTCAATTTTATGCAATTCCCTTGGGAAGATATCGCTTTTAAGCAGATGGTAGATAAAATCAACATCATAACCTTCTTTTACTCTAACAACAGCATAATACATTGGAATGATAATTCCAGCCTCTTCTATTTTGCTCACTTTAGATCCTGCAAGGAGAATTACAATATCATTTTCCTGTGAGTAGAATCTTTCATGGATCTCCTCTGATACCTCTTCATATTCCAAATCCAATTTTGAACTGTTTTCGGAATATGTTTTCTTTAGAATGGGCCTTTCAACTGTAGTTCCTTTACCTTTCTGATACCTTTTTACCCTTACTCCCGTAAAGATATCTGCAATCTGATCGAATCGTACCTTTTCTATCATCTAAGTCCTCACCTTATTCATCATTTGATGAAATAAATATTAAATGAATGTTCTAAAATTTAAGAATATATAATATTATGTATCTTATTGTTCTTAAACTTAAGGATTTTTAGTGGAAAAATTAAAAGAAGTTTTTAAAAAATGATTTATAAAACAGCGAAAATTATTGTTTAAGATTCAAAAAAAACTATTTAAATAAGATGGATTTTTAAATAGAAAATAAGCAGTTTAAAAGAGGATTAAAGAATTTAAGAATTAAATTCTTAAAAAGCGCATATGAGATTATAATTGGTAATTGAATAAGTCACCCCCATAACTTATTCAATCCATAAGGATAAGCTCACCCCCAAGCTTATCAATAAGAGTTAAATGATGAGTTATTCTATAAGAGTAAATGAATAAGCTCACCCCCAGGCCTATTCAATGAATGAAATACGAATCACCCCCAATTCATATTTCCTTAATTTTCACCCCCAAGAATCATATAATATTTGAATCAAGTTCATCATGACTTGCTTCTAGGAAAAAAGAATAAAGCTCACCCCCGAACTCAATTCTTTTTTAAAAAGAAATAAGATCACCCCAGCTTATTTCTTATGAAAAATGAAATATGAATCACCCCAGTTCATATTTCATTATTGCATAATTCACCCCCAAGAATGCAATTATTTTTTCATAAGCATGATGATATTATGAATCTTTTAGAGACATTTGACAAACAATTTATTTGGATATTAAACAATAATTCTTTATCATTTTAAAACTTTCATATCTTCTCCGTTTTTAAATAATATTGTTTCCAAATAATAAGAATCAAAAGACGATATTTTAAAATCTAAAATCCAGAATCTTATTCCAAATAACAGATTAGTAAAATAAAGTATCAAAATGATTCTTAGAATCCAGAAACAATATATTACTATTTCGATGACAAGACCTGATTAAGAAACTTAACAGATCCCATCAATTAATTATAGGTGTTATATGAATAAACATGAGCTTTTTTATCTTATCATATAATCAATGGAATAATCAAATTTTCATTTGATAAGGATTAGATTTTTTCAACCACCAAATTTGCATAATGAGTTTCGATTTATGTGTTTTATTATGGATTTTTATTAATGAAGAGGTCAAAGTATTTTTATGAGATAATGTTCTTAATTTTAATGACAAATCCAATGATTGAAAAAAATTAAAACTTGAATCAAATTCAAGTTTTTTCTAATCACAATTATTATTATGAACAAACTAGTATATAAATGTTTTGTTCTAAATTTATATGACACACCCTAAATCTATGTGACAAGATATTTTTAAAAAAAGTGTGACAGCTTAATAAAAAGAGAATTGATAAAATAATAAGTAGGAAATCTATGGATAAAATAAAATAGAAAGGACAAATAGTCCAGTAATGAAATAAAATAAAATAAAAAGTCTTAAAGATAGGGCAAATAGCCTAGTAATGAAAAAAAGAGTCAAAAGGATAAAATAAATTATCCTATTTAATTAAAGTCTTGATTATAAGCTGCTGTATCCTCTACACCATCAGTATAATGCCTTTGGGTGTTTGGATCATAAGCCTCATTAGGTC
Source organism: Methanobrevibacter ruminantium M1 (assembly GCF_000024185.1). Classification (NCBI taxonomy): domain Archaea; kingdom Methanobacteriati; phylum Methanobacteriota; class Methanobacteria; order Methanobacteriales; family Methanobacteriaceae; genus Methanobrevibacter; species Methanobrevibacter ruminantium. The sequence goes on along the minus strand of NC_013790.1, from coordinate 1,181,531 downwards.
CGTTCCTACGGTCTATATGCTGTATGCCATTGCTGTCGGTATACTCCTTAATATAATCCTGATCTTGTCCAGACCAATAATATCCATCATTGCCTGTAGATTGGGAATTAGAGCTTGAAACATTGGAAGTAGCTGTAGATGCACTTGCATCAGTTCCATTTGAAGCCGTACCGCCAGTGACATTTATGCTTTGATTATTGACCATATCAGATGTGGAATTTACAGTGCCGTCTTCATTTAGGAAAATAAATTTCACGCTTGATATGAGATGTTCCAATATCTCAACATCATTTGTGATGATGATTATATTGTCATGGGTAACTGAATTACCTAAAAATGCCATATAAGTACCATTTTCCTCGTTATACCAGACAGTTCTGTTTGCAACAGTCTGTTCAGTAGCAGTGGCTTTAAAATCATTTATGGTAAATTCGAATTCTACCCGGGCTACAGTACTATTGTCTTCACTATTATAGAATAAAACAGTTAAATCACGGTTTGTATCATTGATTTGACGAATTGCTTCATTAACAGTGGTATTTTCATAATTGTCTCCAGATGGCAAATCCATCATGCATGTTTTGGATAAATTATATGTAGTGTATTTTACAGTTTCATCATAATTTAATAGGAATGCAGTAGAGCCAATCACTACAACAGCAACTAAAACCACTAGTAAAATACGTTTTAGATTCACAAATTAACCTCCCCTAAAACAAAAGAAAATAAAATAATTTATTTGAATAAATTATTACTTATTTAGATATTAAATTAAATTATTATTAATTAATATTTTTTATTTATTTATTAATAAAGTTTACCTAAAAAATTATAAAAATCGACTACTTTTTGGTAAAAAACTTAAAAATTATTGAATTTTAAAAAAAAAGGACATATTGGAAAATAAAAAAATTATTGGGTTTTGAAAAAAATAGTGATTGAGAAAAAGTTAAAAAAAAATTGATAATTTAAAAAAACTAAGTATATGAAAAGTAAAAAAATTGATAATTTAAAAAAACTAAGTATATGAAAAGTAAAAAAATTGATAATTTAAAAAAAGTAGTATATGAAAAATAAAAGGATAAAATTCATAAAAAAAAGCCTTATAATCCCCACAATAAGGATTATTTAGTGCATACAAAAATTAAAGATTCCTTTACATTAAAGAGTTCAATCTCTTTTTCAGTTAAATTCAAATCCTCTAATTTAGATACTTTTACCTTAAATCCAACAGATTCAAGCCTTTGCTTAACATCCAGACCATAAAACCTTAGATGATCCTTGTTTCCATAATGCTTTTCTCTTAATTCAGGAGTGTTATACTCTTCCTTTTCTAGAGTCTCTTCATTTCCAGATAGGGGAACCACAGTTATGCAGACTCCATCCTGCTTAAGTACACGATATAACTCACCCATAGCTTTAAAATCATTTGGAACGTGTTCCAAAACATGACTGTTATAGATGAAGTCAAATTCCTCATCGCCATATGGAACCTCTTCCATATTGACCTTCATCTTAAGCTTAAGGCCTCTTTTTGCATATGTTTCAGGGTCTATGTCTACAGGATAATAATCCACATGGTCGAATTGGGTGAAATAATTATAGAAAATTCTCTCTGGAGCAAAGTGCAATAACTTAATGTCCTTATTTTTAAAAATAGAACTATAGTTTCTTTCAAAGAAAAGATAAATTAATCTGTGTCTTTCTAAAGACTTGCAATATGGGCACATTGCCTTTTCCCTTTTGACAACACCATAAGGTTCAAAATTAGAAATCCTCCCACAATATGGGCAATAGTTGCTTTCGGTAGATAAATTCTCTTTATTGATTATGATTTGCTTATTTAATTCAAATTCCTTAATCAATTGCTCATTCTCTTCGATAAGCTGATTTTGCTTTTGCTTCAATTGCTTATTCTCATTAAGCAATTTTTCATAATTGTCCTTATAATAATTGAATTGATTGCTAGAGGATAAAACCTTGTCTTTAAAACCCATATTATCACTTATTCTATAAAAGAAAGATATTAATAAAAATAAAAATTGTTTTAGATATAAATAAGACCATTAAAAAAATTAAAAAAATTAAAAAAGAATAAGATTATGAAGATCTGGCTATTACAAAGTCAGCCAATGCAATAAGCATTGATTTTGCATCAGAGTCTGGTAAAAATGCAATAGCCTCTTTAGCCCCATTTACATTTTCTAAAGCTAAATTATAAGCATAATCAATTGAGCCATACTTATTGAATAAATCTATTGCCTCATTAACCATATCCTGTGAACAGTCATTGTCCTTTAAGATTTCAAGAAGTCTTTCGTGATCTTCACCATCTGATTCAGCTAAAGCCTTTACAACCATAAGGGTCATTTTTCCTTTTGCAATATCACTGCCAACAGGTTTTCCAAGGTCCTTTTCGTCACTGATTACATCCAAATAGTCATCCTGAATCTGGAATGCAATACCAATCATTCTGCCGTATTCATATAATGCAGTGACTTCCTTTTCATCAGCGCCACCCATAATCGCTCCAGCCTTAGTTGCTGCTGCAATCAATGCGCCAGTCTTTTTATAAATCATTTCAGAGTATTCGGCCTCTTTGACATCAAAGTCCCCTTCAAAGCTCATATCTGAAGCCTGTCCTTCACAGATTTTAACACATGCATCAGCTACAGTTGCAAGGGCATTTGCAACATGTTCCGGATGAGCGTTCTCTTCCTTAGATGAGATAATCATTTCAAATGCCTTTGAAAATAGGGTATCTCCAGCTAATATAGCCAATGGCTCGTCCCATACCTTATGAACTGAAGGCATGCCTCTTCTCATATCGTCATCATCCATAATATCATCATGAATAAGTGAAAATGTGTGAATGAGTTCGATTGCTGCTGCGGTCTTAAGAGCATCCTCCTTATTTCCACCTACCGCTTCGCAGGATATTAAAGTAAGAGCAGGCCTAAGCATTTTGCCTCCTGCCTTAGTTAAATAAATACAAGCATCCTGTAAGTTTTGAGGTTGAACAGGAGCTAAATTCTCTTCAATTGTTTTAATGACATCTGCAGAATATTCCTTTAAAACATCAGTTACATCAGACATAGTTTCCCTCTTAAAATAGAATGATAATTAGTATAAATATAAAAATGGTAATTTTTATTACCAATAATTTTAAATTAATATTTTACATTATTAGATTTATTTAAACTTAATTAAATAGTTAATTGCTATTTCTATATTAAATAGTTATTTTCTTAAAATAAAAGTCCCTAAAAATAAGAAAACTCTTAAATGGGTTAATAAATTATGAATTATAATTAATCCTAATAAAAAAAATTTAAAATAAAAATGAACAAAAATAAGCCGTATTAAATTAAAGCACATATAAAGGCAATTATTAGATAGCCCCCTAAGCGATTACAAGCATAGCCAAGAAAAAAATTTTGGTCAAGGTTTTTTGAGGCCAAAGGCCTCAAAAAAGCTTGAGCTAATCACCATTAAAAACCTGAGCTTGAGCATTCCTTAATATATGAACATTGTTTCCGATCCTATAGCCTTCTTCCTCTGCAAGCTCTCCATAAGCCACAAGCATCTCTAACTCTCCGTGAGCTGGAATGATGTGTTTAGGCCTTAGCATTCTTAAGAAGTCCCTATGGTCTTCCCTTCCTGCGTGACCTGAAACGTGAGCGTTTGCATAGATTCTTGCACCGTTTGCCTTTAATTTGCTTTCCAAAATATGTCTGTTAGCTGCATTGGTCGGATTTGGAATGATAGGAGCTGAAAATATAACATTATCTCCTTTCTTTACATTGAATGGAGTTCTTGCGCTTGCTATTCTTGGAAGGAGAGCATCCGGTTCCCCTTGGTGACCTGTGGTTACAAGGAGGTATTGATCCCTATCGTCCTCTGCTTTCATAAGAGCCTTGTTTACAGCCTTTGGAGAGCCATATACATATGCATTCTGTGGCAATTTCAATATTCCAAGGTTTTGAGCGATTCCGCAGAACCTTTCCATGGAACGGCCAAGGAATAATATTTCCCTATTGCTGTCCTTTGCAATGTCTGCAATTGTTTGAATCCTTTCGATATGTGAAGAGAATGTGGTTACAATCATTCCTTCCTTTTGGCCTTTAAAGGCTCTCTTCATCAAGTCTTCAAGGATTATTCTTGCAACCTTTTCAGAGTATGTCCTTGTTTCTGTATAGTTGATTGCATTGGTGGTCTCTACAATAAGAGCCAATACTCCTTTTCTTCCTAATTCCCTAAGCCTGTTATAGTCAGGTGGTGGAGAGACCTTCTGATGATTGTCAAACTTAAAGTCCAATGCATAGACAATTATTCCCTCTGAAGTGTGCAATACAGGGAAAACCGCTTGTGGAATACTGTGAGTGGACTGAACAAACTCCAAGGTTATGTCCTTTGACAGTTTGATCTTGCTTCCAGGATTGAGTGGTCTTATAGGATTGTTTACCTTGAACTTGCGCTCTCCCTTGATTTGCTTTTCAATGAGGGCTGTTGTATATGGAGTTCCTATGATTGGAGCATCGTATCTGTGAGCAAGCTTTGCTACAGCTCCAATATGGTCCAAGTGACCGTGGGAGAAGACTATTCCCTTAACCTTACCGTCTACATCCTTCATCAATGTGTCATCTGGAATGACTCCACGCTCTATCAAGTCCAAACTGTGCATTCTGTCTATATCTGTATCCTCGTGGATACTTATTCTGTCTAAGTGGATACCCATATCAAATATGATTACATCTTCCCCTACCTTTACGGCAGTCATATTCTTTCCTACTTCTTCGTATCCACCAATTGCTATTACTTCTACTGTCATTTATTTTCTCCTTTGGTTATTTTTTCCCGTAATTAATTAGTATGATAAATAAATTATTAACCGTTTTAAGGTTTTAAAATTAAATTAAGATAATTATCTTTAATAAAATTAAAAAATAGACCTATTGATAAGTTATTTTAAAAAATAGATAATTATCCTTTAAATTAAATAATCTTTTTTAAATTCATTAAATTAATAATTAGCTAAAACTATATCTTATATTATCTATTTAGCTAAAATTATATCCTATATTATCTATTTAGCTAAAACTATACTCGAGATTATCTATTTGCTAAAACTATCTTCGTGCATAATGCTTTGTGTCAAAGCCCCTTGCTTCAAGCCACTGCTTAGTTTCGCCTTTAATAATCAAATCAGATCGTTTTAACTCTTCTAAATTGCTTGCCCCTAAAAGGAACATTGCAATCCTTAAAGATTCATTGAATCTGTTTACCATCTGGTTTAAAGCTTCTTGACCTTCATAGGCTCCTTTCAATGCAGGCAAAGCCATTCCAACAGCATCTGCTCCAAGGGCAATTGCCCTTAGCTTGCATCGAGTCCTGAACGAAATTCCTCCAGAGGATACAACAGGGATCTCAACTGAATTTACCACTTCAACAGTGCTTACAGCAGTTGGAATTCCCCAATCCCAGAATAGCTCTCCAAGATATCTATCTTCAGCTCTATATGTCTCTACAGCAGCCCAACTGGTTCCTCCAGCTCCTTCAACATCAATGAAACTGACTCCTGCCTTTTCAAGTTCTATTGCATCTTCAGCTCTTATGCCTGTGCCTGTCTCTTTAGCCATAACAGGAACATCCACTGTCTTACAGATCTCCTTTATTGAATCTACATATCCCCTTGCATCAACATCTCCTTCAGGCTGAATGGATTCCTGAAGAGGATTCAAGTGAATTGCCAAGATATCGCTGTCTAGAATCTCTACAGCATCAATTGCCAAGTCGCTTTGTGGAGCTCCAATATTTCCTAAAATCAATGCATCGGGAGCATTTTCCCTTACAACATCATAGGTATCCCTTAGCTCTGGATTTACTATAGCTGCTCTTTGACTTCCTAAACCTAAACCGATATTTCTGCTTTCTGCAATAATAGCCAATTCCTTATTAATATCCTTTGCAGCCTTATGTCCTCCAGTGATTGCTGTAATGAATAATGGAGAATCCAGTTTCTTTCCAAATACTTCAGTAGATAAATCTATATCATCATTATTGATTTCAGGCAAGGCCCTATGGATGAGTTCAATATCCTCAAATCCGGTAGTCTTATCATTATAGCTAACATCATAATTCTTGCAAATCAAAAGATGTTCCAATTTTCTATCAGATATCATTTCTTTCCTCTTTTGTATTGAATAAGTATAATAAATAATTGATTTGTAAAATATAAATCATTAGAGTTATTTTTAAAAAATAACAATTAAAAATCATAGCATTATTTTAAAAAAATAACAACTTACGACAAGTACATAAAAATCATAGCATTATTTTAAAAAAATAACAACTTACGACAAGTACATAAAAATCATAGCATTATTTTAAAAAAATAAAAGTTATGATAAGTAAATAAAAACCATTGAAATTATTATAAAATAATAATTTATGATTATTTAAATAAAAACAGAAACCTAAAAAACAGATATTTAATTTAAGTGAAGATTTTTTGATAAAAATTATTATATTACTTAAATTATCTTAAAATAATTTAATACCCTTAAAAATTATTTAAAACATAAAATATAAAACATAAAATATAAATTTTATTATCTTTTAAAAAATGAAAATTAAATCATTTAATAAGCTAAATTATCTATTAAAATATGAAATTAACTCTAATTAACTTAAATCCAAATGATAAATCCTAAAATAAAATATTGAAAATTATGATAAATTTAATCTAAAATTTGACCTAAAATTTAATCTAGATCTTAATCAAATTTTAATCTAATATCTATAAAATTTTATTTCTTTAAAATTTATAAATCACCTTAATTTTTTATTTTAAATCTTTTTTGATAAATTAAATACCCTTAAGTGTTTTATTAGGGTCCCGGATGAATTTTAAACTTTAATATACAAACGACAATTTAAAATTCCAATCATATGATAATAATCAAATAAATATAACCACCATATAATTCATTAATAATTATTTATAATCATCATAGTATTTAAATATTGAGTATGAAATTATCAAAAATTACCACATATTGAAAAAACCATTTTTAAAAGATTGAATATAAATAAATCAAAACTAGAAATTTTTAAACAAGTGTTAAACGACAATTAATGTGAAAAAATAATCTCAATTACTTAATTTTATCAAAAGAATTGTAAAAAGATTATTCCTTGGAAATTTTAGTTCCTCTAACTTCCATACCCTGAAGTGCCTTTGAAATGGCTCCCTTCTCGTTTGCATCAATTATCTCAGAGCTTATGCCATACTCTGCCAAGTCTAGAAGCTCCTTGACCTTGCCAACCATCCCTCCGGTAACATCAACATTTGTAGTGGACTCTAAAAACTTAATGTCCTCTATAGAGCTTACCTTATCAATATGAACCGCATCATCATGTGTCTTAGGATTCTTTGTATAAACCCCATCAACATCTGTTCCAAGAACTATCCTATCTGACTTTAGGAATTTGGCAATGTATTGAAGAATCTGGTCTCCAGAGATGACTGCTATCTTCACCTCATCATCCAAGACAACATCTCCAAAGAGAACAGGAACAAATCCCTCTCCAATATAGGTCTTGATCAATTCCAAATTGCAATCATAGATTCTCTTATTATGGCTTGTGATGAATGCAGATGGCGGAATCGCAACAGCTGGAATCCCATGCTCTATAAGGGACTGGCAAATGATTGAGTTCAGCTTCTTTACCTCGTTTTGAACCTCAGAGAATCCTATCTTTTTAGAAAGATAGTCTTCCATATCAAAAGGCTCTCCGATTCTGTACTTCTTAGCAGGTGGATGGCCGAAAGAGCCTGCACCATGAACAATTACAAGCCCGTCAATAAGGTCATTGCTCATTTCATCTGAGTATAAAGATTGTCTGATCTCTTCTGCAATTCTGTTTAAGTTAGCATAATCCACTTTAGGCTCTGCAGAATCCTTTTCAGTTAATATGCTACCGCCAATTTTTAAAATAATCATAAAATCACACTTAAGAATTAATTAAAGATAAAAATAATATATTTCAAGAAATAAATTGTTTAATATTTAATTTAAATGAAAAATAAAATTTTAGAAAAAAACAATAAATAAAACTAATTAAAAAATAACTATAAAATAACTATAAAATAACTATAAAATAACTATAAAATAACTAAATAAATAACTAAATAAAAAGAACCCATTAAAAAGGATTAATTAAATGGAGGAGAACGCCTATTTACCAAAACACCCTCTCCAGAGAATTTAACCTTTATCGTACTGTCTTCCTTATTTATCGCATTTGCAACATTATCCACAGTGCTATTTTTACATAATGAAATTATGCTTCCCCCTCCACCGGAACCGGTGATTTTAGAAGCTAAAGCACCATTTTCACGAGCTGTATAAATCATTCTAGATAACTCATATGTATTGACTCCCAATCCATCAAGTAGCCCCTGATTCAAGTTCATCAAATCCGCTATCCTATCAATATCATTCTTTAGAATCGCAATTCTTGCCTCATTTGCAATCTTGCCCATAGTGCTGATTACAGGATTTATAAGCTCCGGATAATTGTCCTTCAGATGCCTTACATGCTTAACCATCTTTCCTGTATTTCCATACTTATTGGTAAAGCCTATTACAAAAGGAGCATCCAAAGGCTTGTCAAAGCGGACGATGCGCTTTTCGCGAGAGAGATAAACAAGCCCTCCATTAGTGCTTACCAAGGTATCCAATGGACTTGCAATTCCTTGAACGTCTTGCTCAACCCCATGAGCCTCCTCTGCCAACTTTTCCTTGGTTATAGGAACCCCATGATAGTCATGCAATGCTGCAATTGTAGCTACAGTTACAGCTGCTGAAGAGCCTAATCCTGAACCTATCGGCAGATTAAGTCCCAATGTCATGTCAATATTGCTGTGGTCATGGAACTTGCCCATTGCATTTAATATATAGCGAATGATTCCTGGCTTGCCCTTTACTAGCTTATAGGTCCCTCTTCTTGTATTCAATATGACTTCAAAGCCCAGGTCATAAGACTTTAAGGTAGAATAATTATTTAGAGACTCTTGTATCTTTACAGAAGCCCTTTTATTTACTGCTCCTGCAATAGCAGGCTCATCATAAACAACAGAGTGTTCTCCAAACAATATGGTTTTTCCAGGTGCGGAAGCCACAGACATCTTTCTCATCAAATTTCTCCAAATAATCATTAAAAGGACAATGCCTTTTTTAAATAAAATCAATATTGATTAAAACTAATAAAATCAAAAATCATTAAACTTTTAGTATATTTATAATTATATCTTAAATAATATAAAAAACCATACTATAAATATGGAAGAAAAGGAATGCTATAACTGCAAATATCTGGAATTTGACTTAAATTTATGTACACAGTATTATTGCGTTTTTCATGAAAAATTAATCAATCAATATGACAGCTGTAATGATTGGGAAAAAAAAGAGATTTAAGTTAAAAGAAAATAAAGAAGTAAATAAGCAAATAATTAAAATAAGACTGCTTTTAGAACAAAATAATTAAAATAAGCAAATAAATAAAATTTAGGCTCTATTGAACAAATAATTAAAATACGTTATACAAGCCTGTTGAAATAAAATTTTTGGTCAAGGTTTTTTGGCCGAAGGCCAAAAAAGCTTGCTGAAAAAGCTTCTAGAACCAAACCCCAGATCCATATCCAACAACAGAAGCATAATCCAAAGTTATATCACCGCTAGTAGAATGCTGGAGCAATTCAAAGTTCTTCTGATTTAATTTCTTGCAATATTCCATACTTACCATAGTTGGACCGTATCCACACATAGTAATCTGCTCTTTTTTAACAACTTGATAAAGGCCTTCAGTATTTCCATTTATCACTTCATTAAACACTAAGTTATCATGTTCAATGGTCTTTTCCTGTGACTTAAAATGACTTAAATCAGTGCTGTCAATCAAGGTGATTTTTCGGTTCAAATCATTGGCCGCTTCGAATATAGAATTGGCAAGGTCGATTGATGCTTGAGGAGATTGATCCATCATACAGATTGGAACTATCTTGAAATTGCTATCAAAGTATTTTAGTAAGGGTATCTGAACTTCAATACTGTGTTCGTTCCTATGAGCCAGGAAATCTGCCTTTGCATAGTTGGATTGATTTATAATTGCGTTTGCAAGCTCATCATCCACATCTGCAACCCCATTTGGAACTATCCAAGATCCTTCATTGAAGATGGAAACATGTTCTCCAAAGCCAGTGTGATTAGGGGCTATTATGACAAAGGTTTCAGGATATCCGTCTTGAACAAGCTTTGAATATGCGTGAGCTGCTGTCGGACCTGAATAGACATATCCTGCATGAGGAACCATGATTGCATTTACTTCTTTTTCCTTATTTACTCTGGAAAGCTTTGGAATTTCTCCTGGGCCTAATCTGTGTGTAAAACAGTCTTCAATGCTTTCTCTCAAATATTTGACATTATTTTCATAAAATGTACCTGCAACGACAGCTTCTCTAATCATATTTTCACCTTGGATTTTATAATTATAAATTTGTTTTAGTAATATAAAAATATGTTTAATTTGAATTAGATATATGATTGCAGATATAGAAAAAGTAAAAATTTAACTAATTAAAATATAAAAAAAGATTAAAATAGTTAAAAAAAGACATTAATAAATAAAAAAATAAAAAAAAAATAAAAAAAGATTAAATGGAAGAATGAGTTAAATTATTTTCTTTAATAAACTCTTCAAGTTCTTCCTCTGAAAAATTCAAAGATTTTGCTAAATCAGAATTAGAAATCTTGCCTAACAGATTTTTAATTATATGAATTCTCAGATGAAATTCCTTTTTATCCTCACCAATAAGGATGCTTCTCTCCTCACTTTTCTTAAAGTCTTCATAAAACAAAGTATTTTTCATAGTTTTCATTTCAGCAGCCCAATTGATCATTCGAAGTTTCTACTAATAAACTTTAAAATGAAGAAAAATAAAAAAAATATTATTAAATCATTGAAAAAAAACTTAAAAAAGGCATATAAAAAATGAAAATAAAAAAGATCAATCCTTTGAAGGAGTTAAATTATTTTCTTTAATAAACTCTTCAAGTTCTTCCTCTGAAATATCCAAAGATTTTGCTAAATCAGAATTAGAAATCTTGCCTAACAGATTTTTAATTATATGGATTCTCATATGAAATTCCTTTTTATCCTCACCAATACTTATACCTCTTTTCTCACCAATACGTATACCTCTTTCTTCACTCTTCTTCAAGTCTTCATAAAACAAAGTATTTTTCATCGCTATCACGTCGGCAATCCCCCTATGATATTGTTCATCAATTATTTTTCTGCAAGTTAATTCCTGAAACTTTTTTATTTCATCCAACAGGTATTGATTTAAGTTAGCTTCATTAGTTAATTTACAGGCATCTAACATTATCTCATGAGGTTTTTTATCAAAGGAAGTGTATAAAATCATTTTTAAAGTAAAAATCTCCAGTGAAGATAACTTTTGATTGAATTTATTTTTGTTCCTAATAATATTTAATTCTAATTCCCCATCGATATCTTTGTATGTAACAATATCATAATAATATTTGTTCCTATCACCCCATTCCAGTTTGCCTTCTGGCTCGTTTATTCGTTCTGTACAAATCGCTACCGCATTTACAGGCTTCCTATATTTTTTATAAATCATGGAAGAATAATCAAACATTTTAAAATCCAAGTTTTCATTAGGTGCGCCGGTATGAAACTCTAAAAGACGGATACTGTCATTTTCTTCTAATCCTACATAATCTGCTATTCTTGTGTCTGCAACATCTACATATTCTACTGTTAAAGGTTGGATAACATTTGATTTGATACCTGTAATGCTTAAAAGCTCATTGACTGACTCATTAGCCAATTGCTTTTGAATTTTATCATTGATCTTCTTATCTTTTATATTATCCATATTACTTTATTTCTTTAATAAACTATTTAAATATTTTTATACTCAATATAAAGAACATATGTTCATTAAAATCAAAAAATAACTATACATAATCCTTAAAAATTAAAAAAATAATAAATAGTTACATATAGTAAACCAAATGAAGAAAAATTACAATGTGCTGAAAATACATTAGTTTAATTAAATTGAAAAAAATAGAAAATAAAATAAAGATTTAACTAAAATAATTGAAAATAATTGATAAAAAATAAAAATAAGGATTTTATGAGAAAATAAAAAATTTTTTTTAGAAAATCAGAATGAATAATGTTCAATGTTAAAGAAAAAACTCGTTGATAATTGAAAAAAATATAAAAAATTTTTCCAAAGAATATTTAAATAAAAATTTATAAAAAAAGCGGAAAAAAACTAAAAATTAATCTGAATTAAAGTTTAAAATAAAAAAAGGATTTTATCACATAGCCGTGATAAAATTTTTGGTCAAAGTTTTTTTGAGCCGAAGGCTCAAAAAAGCTTGCAGGAAAAGCTTGAATTAGAACTTAAGCTCAAAGTCAGAAGGCTCTAAGTCTAAGTCTTCGTCTTCGCCAAGAATTCCTCTTTCTCTTAAGATTTGTCTTGCAAGCAACCAGTAGATTAAAGCGATAGCTTTTCTACCTTTGTTGTTGGAAGGTACACAGATATCTACATTAGCAAGTAAGTTTTCTGTATCACAAAGACCAACTACAGGAATTCCGTTTTGTTTGGATTCTAAGATAGCTTGAGAGTCTGATCTTGGGTCAGTTACGACGATTACTTTAGGTTCGATGAATTTAGCATATCCTGGGTTGGTTAAGGTACCTGGGATGAATCTGCCAGGAATGGTCTTACAACCGGTGATTTCACCGAATTTCTTAACAGGAGCTTGACCGTATTGACGGGTAGCCACTACTAAAATGTCATCAGGGTCGTATTTTGCTAAGAATTTAGCGACTGCTCTTAATCTTTCGTCGGTTTTACGTACGTCTAAAACATATAAACCGTCTGATCTTACACGGAAAATATATTTTTCCATATCGTGAGTTTTTTGTTGGGTACCAATGTGTAACCCAGCAGCTAAGTAGTTATCTAATGGGATTAATAAATCTGACACTATATCACCTATATAAATCTTTTTTGTTTTATTAATAAATTATAAAGTCTTTAAATGAATAAATTAAATTATAATTAATTTTTTAATAAAAAAATTATAAATAGAATTCAACTAATCGAAAGGATTAATGAATTTCTTATAATTCAATTAATGAATTTATAATCCAAAGATTGATGAACCCTATTTAAATAACAAATCTATTCGTCTTTAATTGTAATACAATCATTTGGGCACATGTCGACACAAACTTCACATAAAGTACATTCGTCTTCATGATCAGTTACGATTTTGTCTCCGTCTAAGGAAAAGATTTCCATAGGACACATGTCTACACATTCACCACAGTCTGCGTTTTCACATTTGCTTGCATCAATAATTACAGTTGACATTTTTACACCATTTTCTTCTTTTTATTAATTATAATTTAATTAATAAACTTGATACATTGAATAATGCTTTAGCCTATTAATAAATTACCTGTAAACTTAAAAATAAACCATAATATTACAAAAATACATTTAAAGTAATATTACTTTTAGTTTAATTTTAAAGTTAATATATTTAACTATTTTTTTATTAGCCTAAATTTCTTAAGGCCAATAAATTACACTTGTTTTAATTGTAAAAAATCGCTCAATAACTTACAATTAAAATTATATGATTTTAATGATTTTTATTATAAACAGATAAGTAAATAATAAATATAAATCTTTATTATCACATATTGAGTAAATAATAAAATTGAATTTTCTTTAGAATCTGATAAACTCTTTCCTATCCAAAAGCCCTATTTAGAACAATCTGGCCATTTTCGGATTAGACAATTCAGCTTCGATTCTAATAAGCTCATTTAATTTTGCTATTCTCTCTCCACCTATTGCACCGGTTTTAATCATAGGAGCGCCAAAGGCCACTGCCAAGTGAGCAATGGTCTCATCACAAGTCTCTCCAGACCTATGGGATACAACAGGCATTACATTGTTTTCTTTAGCTAATTTTACAGTAGCATAGGTTTCAGTAAGTGAGCCGATTTGATTAGGCTTTATGATAATTGCATTTGCTGCCTTTTCATCGATTCCCTTCTTAAGGAGTCTTGAGTTTGTGACAAAGAGGTCATCACCGCAAATGCGACATTTGTTTCCTACCTTGGAAGTGAGCTCACGGAATCCTTCGAAATCATTCTCATCAAAAGGATCTTCAACATAGAACAGGTTATATGTTTCAATCAAGTCCTTGACATATTCCACTTGCTCGCCAACATCCCTTTCAATATTGTCTTGGGAGTATACGTATTTTTCCTTTTCACTGTCCCAAAACTCAGAGGATGCCATATCCAAACCAGGCCTAATTAGAATGCCTAATTCGTCTCTTGTCTCTTCACATGCCTGTGCCTGGATTTCTAAAGCTTGAGTATTAGTAATATTAGGAATCCAACCACCTTCATCTCCTTTTCCACCAGTGAAATCAGGGTCTTTTTTAGAGAGGAGCTCTTTTAGTTTCTTATGGACAGCCACATTGGCAAATACAGCCTCTTCCACATCCTTAGCACCTATAGGAACTACTAGAAATTCCTGAATGTCCGGTGCATTTGGACCTGCATGAGCTCCGCCATTCATCATATTGCCTAAAGGATAAGGCATTTCACTGACGAAATTGCCTCCTAAAAAGCTATAGAGAGGCATTCCAAAGGACATGGCAGCTGCCTTAGCTGCAGCCATGGAAACAGCCACACTTGTATTTCCGCCAATTGCAGACATATTGTCAGTTCCGTCGATTTCTCTTAAGACCTCATCAATGTCTTCAATGTCTTCAGCAGCCATTCCGATAAGTTCGGAAGAAATCAAGTCTTCAACTTCACTGATTACCTGATCAACCCCTCCTTCAGGGAAGGATACAACTTCTCTGGAACCTGTGCTTGCTCCGCTTGGAGCTGCAGCTCTTCCAAATCCGTTCCAAGTAATTATATCTACTTCAACAGTAGGATTTCCTCTGCTATCTAAAATTTTTCTAACACGAACATCTTCGATTACACTATCCAAAATAACACCTCTAAAGGTTAATTAAAGTGTATCTAAATAATATGCACAAGCTTTTTTAGACTATATTTTAGACAATGGCATTTATTTATTAATCTAAACATCTGATAATCTAATTTTGAAATTATTAGATTATAATAATTATCCGGACCTAATTCAAACTAATTCATTAAATAAATTAATTTCAATTATTAAGACCTAATATGAACTAATCTTAATTATTATTTTTATTAATTAAGTTAATTCAATAATTAAATAAATTAATAAATTAATTTCCTACTTATTTAAAGAATCTGCCAAATTCGTCTTACCATAAAATCTATAATGGATTAAATATAATCATAAAAAAACTAGAAGGTTGATTTATAGATTGCATATGATATTCTTAATTTAAGAGATAAATAAATAAATTTTAAATATGATTCAATAAATGATTTAAATAATTTATTTATAATTATATTAAGTTTTTTATTATTTAAATACTTAATTATAAATTTATAGCAATTTTTGCTATATTGATTTTTTAACTTTAAAGTTTGCTAAAACTATATTATTATTGCAGTTTAAAGTTCTGTAAAACTTGCATAACAGTTTAAAGTTCTGTAAACTATTTACTCTTCTTTTATAAATAAAAAAAAGAATAAAGATAAAGAATAATTAAATTATTCTTTTGGTCTAACATCTAAAGGTAAAATACCTAATTCAAGTTCTAAAGTAGCTATGTCTATAGGATCAAGAGATTTTGAGTTTTTAATGAACTTTTCAATTTCCTTATGCTCCATAGGCTTTGCGCCCATAGAAAGCTGAATAGCTCTTGCACCTAAAACCCTAGCCTTTTCAAATCTTGTTAATTTTTTTGCAGTGCTTTTTTTTGCAGCCATTATTTAACTCCTAATTATTATAAAAATAATCAATAGCATAATAATAAACTATTAATAAAATTTAATAGTTAATTAATTTCTCTAAATCATTGAATGAAGTTTTCAATGAAATATAGAATATTCCATTGAAATATAAAAATTCTCATTTAATGATCATTTTAAAAATAAAATGATTCATTTGAATGATTTCATTGAAATTTGAATAATCCAATACTAAATAAAATAATTAAAAAATATAAAAAAGGATTGATTATTCCCAAGTTTCAACATGAGAAATTAACATTCTTCTACAACAATATCTTGTAATACCCATATCATCCAAAATATCTTTTGACTTTTCACCATCAGCTAATCTGCTGTTATATTCATCAAAATATGCAGAAACGGGTTTTCCACAACTTATACATCGTATAGGTATCATATAATCATCATTTCCTTTTTAATATAAAATATTATTTTCAAATGAAAATAATTCAATTTTAATTTTACAGCTATATAATCAATAAAAATTAATTGAAATAAAAACAAATTATTAAAATTAATTTAATCGATTAAAATAATTCATACAGAAATTTAAATTTTACATTAAGAAAATAAATAAAGAAAATTCAAATAATTCGAAAAGACTTCAAATTATTAAAATGATCTTTTTTATTTTAATTAAATGCAAAATCATGTATAAAAAATACAATTATCTGTAACTTTTTTGTTTACGAGCTCTAGCTCCAGGACCACCGTATTTCTTAGGTTCGGAACGTCTTGGGTCTCCTACTAACATGGTTCTGTCATATTGGGTATAAACCTCTTTCAAGTCCATGTCTTGAGTCCATTGAACTAAACCTTTTGCAATTACCATACGTGCAGCTTCAGCTTGGCCCATAACTCCTCCACCATTAACTCTAATGGAGATGTCCACATTGTCTGCAACTTCTCCTGCTAATTCTAATGGTTCGGTTAATTTTAAACGTGCAAGTTCTGGAGAATAAAGTTCTAAAGGAACCTTATTGATTCTTACCTTACCGGTACCTTCTCTGATGGTACCTCTTGCAATAGCTGTTTTACGCTTACCGCTTGCATGAACAACTTTCATAAATTACACTCCATCTTTTGAAATAATTCGTATAATAATCCTAATTAGAATATTCCCTAATCTATGTTTTAAATTAAATAAGATAGAATTATAGATTGAAATTATATTTAAATCTATAGATCTAATCGAATTTAGCACCTAAAAGTTTAGAGATTTCTCCTAATTCCATTCCTTTTTTAATGTCGTTATATTCAGCTTCAGGCATGGTTAAAAGTTCAGCATCAGCATACTCTTCAGGTACGCCTACAAATGCCTTGAATCCTTTAAAAGCATTTCTACCTTTTGCTTTTTTCATAGGTAACATACCTCTTACGGTTCTTCTGAATATATCTTCTGGTCTTCTTGGATATTTAGGACCTAAGTCACGAGGGTTAGAGATGCTTGCTCTGTCCACTCTTTGCTTGTACTTAGCGTAAGCCCAATCCTTATTACCAGTTAACATTATTTTTTCAGCGTTGAGAACTACAATCTCTTCGCCTTCAAGAAGCTGCTTGCTGACAACGCTAGCAAGTCTTCCTAAAATATGTCCTTCACCGTTAATAATCATCATTTTAACACCAATCCTTTAGCTTATAACATAATCTTAACATTGCTACCTTTAGGATTTGCTTCTGCAAGCTCTGCAATAGATAAAGCTTCACAACCGAACTTTTCTATTTTTGCTTCAGCGTTTTTAGTAAATCCTAATGCTGCGATAGTTACCTTGTGGTCCAATTTGCCGTCAGATAAGACTTTACCTGGTACAACCACAGTTTCTCCTTCAACAGTATTTTTATTAATGTGAGAAAGGCTTACTTCCGCTTGGTTTCTAGCAGGTTTCTCAAGTTTGATAGCTACATCTTTCCAGATAGCTACTCCTTCTTCATAAGACTGTTTTCTAAGATTGTAAATAAGTGCAATAAGGTTAGGATTAGTTTTCTTAATTTCTCTAGCCATTATTAGCTTCCTCCTTCACTAAATGTGATAAACTCGTCTGTTTTAGCATCCAAAACATCACAAGCTTTTAATAAAACCTCTTTAGGAGGCATTGATCCATCAGTTTCAATTTTAAAAATAAAATCATTTTCACGATATCCAACATTGATGAATTTAGAACCTGCTGCCTTAGCTGTCCTTACGCAAGTCTTACATAATGAACAGTTTTCAATATCAATGACTTCAATGACTCCATCGTCCCTGTTTGCATCCAACACATTCCTTGGGCATGCATCAGCAACTTGATAGACCACATCTTCACCTTCATTGAAAGTGATTTCCGGATATTGCTTATATGCGCAAACTGTTGTAGGAACCCATTTTGCATGTTCCTTTCCGATTCCTAACTTTGCTACAGCTTCCAATTCAACATCTTGATCCTCTTTTAACTTCAAAAGAGGTATGGTATCGTATACTGGTTTAATCCTTGAGTCACCACAAGATTTTAAATCCCTTGAATAAACTACTTTTGGTCCGGTTTCATTTAATGAAAAGGATACGCTACATCTAGGGCAGTATTCACCCTTATCCACATAGTTTCCATTTTCATCATGGTTGCAGTCACAATCTTCTCTCATGACTAATCCTTCAATTGATTCCAAATCAGAAACCAAAGGAGTCAATCCTAATCTGTGAGCTAACACTTCATCAAACATAGCAGAATCGTTTTTTACAATAAATACATCTTCGATAGCTAATTTTGGTACTCTCATCATTGCGATTCTTCTGATTGCATTGATAAAAGGCACTTCTGCATCACGGACTATGAAAACCATAGAATTTTCATCTTGTTTTTTGACATCAATTTCCATATTAAACCCTTCTTATACTCTTCTTCCTCTTTTACCGCCTGGTCTTCCAGTACCATCATGAGGTATAGGAGTTATATCTTCAATTTTACCAATTTTAATTCCAGCTCTTGCTAATGCACGAATGGTTGCTTGTGCACCAGGACCTGGACTTCTAGGACCATTTCCACCAGGAGCTCTTACTCTTATGTGCAATCCGACAAATCCTTTTTCCTTTGCATCTTCAGCTGCTCTGTTTGCTGCTTCCATAGCTGCAAAAGGTGATGATTGCTGTCTGTCTGCACGTACTACTCTACCACCAGACCATTGACAAATGGTTTCTGCTCCTGTAATATCAGTTACAGTCAAGATAGTATTGTTAAAGGATGAATAAATATTAGCTATTCCCCATTTTTCGTCTTTTGCCATAGTTAATCACCTTATTGATTTTCTCCAGCTTGACTAGCTGCCTTATTGTATTCTTCAATCTGTTTAGCTACTGGGGAAGAGTGGTAGAAACCAACTGCTTCTTCTTCTCCTCTTTTTACTACATAACTTGGAGAGTTAATCTTTTTGCCGTTTAAAGCAATGTGTCCGTGTACTACAAACATTCTTGCTTCCTTAGCTGTGCGAGCTAAACCTTTTTGGAAAACTATAGTCTGTAATCTTCTTCTTAAAATATCTTCTACAGTTAAGTCTAAAATGTTTTCTAAGTGAGCAGCTTCATCGAGGATACCGGTTCTTTTCAAGTGTCCGAGTAATTCTTCGGTTTCAACTTGTACTTGATCTTGAGAGAACCCTAATAAGTATCTTGCTTCCCTACTGTATTTTCTAACTAAAGTATCAGCTTTCCAAATTTCTTTCTTGTTTTTTAAGCCGTATTTAGACATTAATTTATTTTCAGTTTTAATTCTTTCTGCATTCCAAGGATGAGGTGGAGTATCATACTTTTTCCTTGCTTTTCTTGGATGTCCCATAATCACATCTCCTTAATTTAGATTAAATTATTTATAAGTTTAAATATAATTTTCATGTTTGCCCTTGTCCCAAATTAAAAAGTTATTTTTAAAAAGGCTTAATTCTTTAATAAGCCTTATAAAAGAACTTATCTTCTGGAACGACTTACACCGACAGTAGAACTGTGTCTGAAAGTAGATTTAGTTCTTTGTCCTCTAACTGGTAAACCAACTTCATGTCTTCTTCCTTTGTAACTTCTGGTCTTTTTCATTCTGTTTAAATCGTCCCTTAAAGTCATGTCAAGGTCAGATTCAATCAAATGAAGGTCGTCTCCAGTAGCGTAATCCTTACGTCTGTTTAACATCCAATCAGGGATGCTGTAGTTTTGAGGATTTTCTAAAAGGTCTTCAATTTTGGTAACATCATCTTCAGAGATGTAACCAATCTTATCGGTAGTATTTAAACCTAAAGTAAGACAGATAGATCTAGATAAGGATAATCCAACACCTTTAATTTGAGTTAAAGCTTGTTCGATAGTTTTGTTTCCATCTACGTCCTTTCTGGATATACGCACTAAGTGCTTAAAGTCGTCTTCCATTAAAGTAACCTCCATATAATTTATAGAGCGAACCCACGAGACGTTAATTAAAAATTTAGCGGATTCGAATGCTTTATTTTTAAAGCACAGTTTTTTCAACAATGTAAAACTTAGCAAAAAGCGAATGGCGGTTTTATGAATTAAAGACTCCATTAAATGAATCTCTAATTAATCAATCCCCGTTCCCCTTAAACTAAGAGTTCATCAATATCAGTTTATAAGCACATTTAATAATTCTAATTAAATAATAACTACCTCAGCTTACTAAAAGATAGAGTAACTTAATACTCGATAAATTACTAATAAACTTTTATAGCCATAGCTAGATTATGATTTAACTAATTAAAAAAAATAGAAAAACATTAAATCTAATCGTAAAGCTTATTGAATTAGATTTAATTAATGATAATTGATAAAAATACAAAAATCATCTTATTATTAATAGTTCATTAAAATAATCCCAATAGAATTATATTAAATTGCTATATACTAATAAACGCCGAGACTGGGATTTGAACCCAGGAGAGGTTTCCCTCACGGGATTTCCAGTCCCGCGCCTTACCAGGCTAGACTATCTCGGCATATCTAACCAATCATAATGTGTAATATAAACACTATAAAAATATAAGTAATTAATAGTATATAAAGTTTTTGATTAATTTAGTAATTTTTTAAGAAAAATAGCAAATCGAATAATTTACAAGTCACAAGATTATATTAATTTTAATAATATTTAAGATTTTTTAATAAAATTACGAAAAAGTTTATATATTAGAAACAAAAAAATAAAAAGTTAAAATGATTAAGCAAAAAATCACAATCAAAATTCCGATGAAATCTGGATCAAATGAAAAATATTATTAGGACTTTATCTGAAAAAAAGAAAATTCCAAATATAAAAATAAATATATTTTTAATTGCACATATTTAATTAGGGTGAAAATATGGAAATTAAATCAATCCCTCAAGTAATTAAGGAAATTCAAGAGCTTGTAGATAAAGAGGATTACGAATCAGCCTACAATATAGCAAAAGACAATGTTGATTTGAATAAGGAATACACAGAAGGAGAATATGTATTTAAAAACCTGCTTGAAGAGCTTTTGTTTCAGGTATTAATTCAAAAGGAGATAAAAAAGAAAATCCCTATGATTTTGGATTATTCAAGCTTATATTCCAATTATGGAGAAGTTCTGATTCAATTGGATAAGATTGACGATGCTAAAAAGAGCTTTGAATTATCAAGAAACTATAATCCAATAAACATTAAAGCAAACTTCGGATTAGGTGACTTATATAAAATGGAAAACAAACTAAATGAATTTTATAAATTAGCCATAGAATCATTTAAAATAGCCTATTATCCAAAAGACCTTGCAAAATCATTTAGAAACTTATCATACTATTTTTTAAAGATAGCCAAAGAGGAAAATGCTGATGAAAACTTAAAAATAGCAATCCATTTAAAAAAGATCAGCAAAGATTATGATGATGAATCAGAGCTTGCCAAAACAGAATTAGATGAAATAAATGGAATCATTAGTAATTTTGATAAAGAAACAGTAGAAGCACTTGAAAGCACAGATTTAAAGGAATGTAGAAATGAATTAAAATCAAAAGGGCTTCCTTATGAAGCAGGAATTGAAATAATCACCATCTGCAAAAACCTAGGATTCCAGTTAGATGAGGCTAAAAAAGTAGTTCCAGCATTATATTACTTTAATATAGCATATGACCTAACTAAAGACCCAGACATTAAACTAGTGATTGATGACTTAAATGAAAAAGTAGAAAGAAGATTGGATGAATAAAAGAATCTGATTAATGTTTAACAATCAATAAAGACGGTTGTAAAG
The DNA here is from genome assembly GCF_000024185.1 of Methanobrevibacter ruminantium M1. Lineage (NCBI taxonomy): Archaea > Methanobacteriati > Methanobacteriota > Methanobacteria > Methanobacteriales > Methanobacteriaceae > Methanobrevibacter > Methanobrevibacter ruminantium. The sequence continues at coordinate 1,159,250 of NC_013790.1, read as the reverse complement.
CAAAAAAAGGGATAAAAATTTTTGGTCAAGGTTTTTAAGGCCGAAGGCCTTAAAAAGCTTGAGCTATAGATCCAAAAGCTCCTTCTTCTTATTCTCAAACTCTTCCTCTGAAATGATTCCCTCTTTATAGAGCTCATGATACTTTCTAATCTGGTCTGGAATATCTATCTCACCAATCTTAGAATCTGATTTAATCTCTGCAGCATTGTATGGAGCGTTTGCAACTGGAGAATCTTCAACAGCAAGTTTAGGACCTTCAACAATATCTAAAAGCTTATCTTCAAAATTATCTAACATCTCATGGTCTAAGGTCTTCAATGAAATTGTCTTATCCTTTAATTTAATCTCCACCCTATTGATAGCTGGGCGATCGATGCTTTCACTATCCAATTCATCATAACTGATTTCATAGCTGTCCTTAAGCTTTCCATTCAATCTGCTTCTTTTTTCAATGAAAAGTTTATCCTTTTGAAATTTTATAGCTCCATTTGACTTATTCTTCTTTCCGCCTATTTCTTCTGTAAAAAGTCCTAAAAAATCAAATGTATTCTCTTCCCTTCTTGCCATACTACCACCAAATGAACTATTTATTAAATTAGATTATTATCCTATTTATTAAATTAGATTATTATCCTATTAATTTACTCGTTAAAATTATTAAATTATTTTATTTTTTAGTTATTTTAACTAAACTATCCTTTTAATAATCATTAAAAAATTAAATAATATTAAATATCATTAATAAAATATAATATTTTAAAAACATATAAATTTATCTTAAATAATTGAAATTTAAGCATGAATTAAAAATTATTTCCAAAATATGGGGTGAGATGATGGATGGAATGGATCCTGAAGACTATTTGATTTATAATTATTATTTTGAAGAGGAAGAGAATAATGGCTTAAGCAAGAATGAAAGCTGTTGTGGTGTTTTAATGGTTTTAATGATTCTTACAATCCTTTTAACTGTTGCATAGATAAAATTAAACCATAAGGAAAAATAGGAAAATATATTATTTAAAGGAAAGTTTAAAAATGAGCGTATTTGATTATATTTGCCATAGAAGACCTGAAAGAAGCTTCTTTTATAAGGGACGGCAATTTCCAGTATGTGCAAGATGTACAGGATTTTATATAAGTGGAATAGCTAGCATAATCCTATTTAAATACTTTCCATTACCTAACACTCTAACAACATTAGCTATTGGAATCTTGCTTCTTATTCCATGTGCAATTGATGGAACAAGCCAATTGTTTGAGATGAGAGAAAGCAATAATGTTCTACGTTTGATTACAGGCCTTTTAGGAGGAGTAGGGCTTATTATGATATATGAAGTGGTTTTAAACTTTGTCTTTTTAAATTTTATTTATTAAAATTAATCCAACATCAAAATAATGATTTAAAATTTTATTATTAATTTTAATCCAATTTTAAAATAATATCTAAAAAAGAATTATTAAAATTATTGATACATTAAAGAACTAAATAAGGCGGTAACATGGTAAAAAACAATAATGAAAGATTTGAACTTGATTTAAGTAAAAATGAAACTCCTGAATTCAGCAATGAAGAAATATTAAGCAAAATGAGAAGAGGATTCAATAATCAATATGTATGCTTTGAATATCCATTTTTATGGCAGAATATGCCAATTGACGAAGAGGATGAATTTACAGACATAATGCTTTTCAATAAAGCTAACAATGCAATTGTAAAAATATCAACACAGCCATGTCTCATTGATAATATAGACGATTTAAAGGAAGAGATTGAAAAGGACTTAAAATCCAATGGATGCACCATTCAACAGTCCGCTATGGAAAAGATGGAAACCCAAGACATTTGGGATGTCTTTTATACCACTAAAGAAGGGCTAGAAGTAGAGCAGTTCTCTATTTTAAAGGATAATAACCTATACAATCTGGAATTATATACCAAAAACAACAGAGATCAGGCAACTGTCAAATCCTTTGTTGATGTTATTCAAACATTTACAATCTTAAAACCAACTTATAAGGTAGATGGAGACAGTTATGAAAAGATAGAGTAAATTAAATATCTTTAAAATGAAAATAAGCAAAAATTTAAAAAATAGAATAACTTAAATAGCTAAAAATAAAAAATAAGAAAAATTATAAAAAATAGATTAAATTAAATAGCTAAAAATAAAAAATAAGAAAAAATAGATTAAAAAAAATTAAAAAAAGAATTAAATGAAATTATTTTTCTGCAAGAGTCCAATAACATCTTTTTGGAGAAACAATAGTTTCATCCTTTTTTAATTCTTTCATGATTTTATCGACTTCTTTCTTTTCAACACCAGAAAGTTCACTGACTTTTTTAGCGTTTAAAGGTTCTTCAGAGTTTTTAAATGCTTCAATTACTTTTTCTTTATCATCCATCTTATCACCTAACTTAATTAAATCATTAAATCTTAAAATGATTATGAAAAATATATTCAATCAAATCTTACCATCCTTTCGGATAGATTCCTGTATCCATAAAGACCTTATTTGTATCAACCACCAAACCGGAATCTGCATTCATTATCTCTTGAGAGGATAAAAGAGAAGTTCCTGCAGCTACCAGTTCTCCTTTTAAAGACTTTATTGCAACAAGATTGCCCTTTTGAATGTCCTTGGACAATTTGCAAATTCCACCTGCACCAAGCTTTGCCCCATGGCAGATCGCTTCAACTGCAGAGTCTTTAATGAATATCTGAGGAAGGTGTGAGCTAGCCACTTCCATTGGTTGGATGGCCTTTCTAATATGCTCTTCATCTCCGTCTTCCAAATAGAAATGATATGCATCTGTAAGGTCATGCAAGTTTACAAGGTCATTGTTTCGCTCATCGAATGGACCTACCCTAGTTCTTCTAAGCTCAGCCATATGAGCTCCGCAGCCCAATGCCTCACCGATATCATGACAATAGGTTCTGACATATGTTCCGGCTTCGCATCCTATCCTAAAGAGGACATCCTGTCCTTCTATTTCATAGATGGTAGAGTAATAAATATTTCTTACCCTTAATTCACGTTTTACAGCTGATTTAACAGGGGGTGTCTGGTAAATCTTGCCTGTAAATTCATTGAATATCCCTTTTACTTGATCTTCTGGTATTTCCCTATGCAAATGCATAAGACATACATATTCCTTACCTGCTGGAAGGAGAAGTTGGCTCACTCTTGTGGCGTTGTCTATGCCAATAGGAAGCACCCCAGTCACCTTAGGATCAAGTGTTCCCCCATGGCCTGTCTTATTGCATCCGAGGATCCTTTTAACCCAGGAGTCCACTTCGTGGGAGGTAGGGCCTGAAGGCTTGTCTAAATTGATTATTCCTTTAGCTATATGTTCTTCAATAGGTCTTTCATATGGATTGCATCCATATTCAGGATTAGTTTCAGATTTTGATTTAATTAAATAATCATCCATGGTTTTCTCTCCAATTTAGCTAAAGGCTTTTAAAAATAAGTTTATAAAATGGAACTTTTTAAATTATTAAGATTTTTTAAAAATACATTTCTAAGATAATTTAAGATTCTTAAAATCCTAAAAAATTCTTTCTAATATAAATTAAGATTTTTATTATAAATAAATTTAATTAATTTTAAAGTCAAATATTTAATTAAATACAAAAATACCATTAAATCAAGAGGAATAAGATGTCTAATCAAGATGAAGAAAACTATATGGATGATGAATTATTGCTTAATGCTCGAAAGCCTAAAGGAGAATTAGGGGAGAAACTAATTGAGAACATGAATATAAACCACGAATCCCTTGCACAGTGGAGCCTAAATCATTTAGAGATTGATAAGGATGATTTTATTTTAGATATTGGCTGCGGCGGAGGAGTTAATGTGGAAAGATTCCTTAAAATGACAGACAATAAGGTCTTTGGTCTTGATTATTCAGAGCTTTCAGTTGAGAAATCCATTGAATTGAATAGGGAATCAATTGATGATGGAAGATGTGAAATAATTCAAGGTTCAGTTTCCGATATGCCCTTTGAAGAAGGGATTTTTAATATTGCTACAGCCTTTGAAACAGTTTACTTCTGGCCTGATTTTGTAAATGACCTAAAGGAAGTCCATAGAATTTTAAAAAAAGATGGAATATTCTTTATTGCTAACGAAGCTCTTCCAAATGAGTATGACAAGCGTCAACAGCGCATCATTGAATTGTTAGAGATGCATATTTATTCAAAAGAAGAATTAGAGGATTCTTTAGAAAAAGCTGGTTTTTCTGATGTTAAATGTTTTATAAAGGAAGCCAAAGACTCTTTTACTGGCGATGATGCATATTGGATTTGTGTGATTGCTAAAAAGTAAGTAAAATAAGTTAAATAAGAACTTGATAAAATAACAAATTAAGATTAAAATAAAAGAAAAAAAGTTAAAATAAAAAAATAAGTGAAAATAAAAAATAAGTTAAAATAAGAAATAAAAATTAAAATAAGAAAAAAATAAGTGAAAATAAGTCTTATAAACTTATTTCTTTGGAATTACAGTTATATTTCCATCAAAGGAACATCCTTGATATTTGCCATCCCCTGCAAAGGTGAATGCACCATAATAATTGTCTTCACCGGCATCCGGCAGGTATTGGGCATTTTCTATAACAAACTCTCCCGTGTCATCCGTTTGAACATCCACCAATGTCCCCATTTCATATCCTGGCTTATGATAGGTTATTGTCTTATTTACCACCGGAAATCCATAAGCATCATTCAATACCCCTGTAAATGAGCCTCCCTCATTGACTTCAGTTGCATTGAATATCAGATATGTGGGAGTTGCATAGTTAAATTGGAAATAAAAGACACCTGCACAGATGACAAGTCCAATTAGCAATAATAAAAAATAATAACTTTCTCGTTCCATTTAACCACCTTAGAATAATTAGAAAGTCAAATCCTAATTATAAATATGATTTTTAACTAAATAAATCTTTTATATGCATAAATAAAAATAAAGAAGAAATTAAAGAAGTAATTAAAGAAGAAATTTAAGTTAATTTAAAAATTAACTCAAATCATCAATTGCCTTTTGAACATGCTTGATATAGACATCCCTGATGTCTTTAGACTGTGCCAGACCTTCAATTAGACAATCCACATCGTATCCTTCATCTTGGAACATGGATTTCCAAGAATCATCTTCATCTCCAGCCATATCGTTTTGAGCATGATCTCCAGCAACAACCATCAGAGGCTTTAGGATGATTTTCTTATAGTCTCCTTCCTTAACCATAGCCAAGACATCATCATAATCAGGCTTAGCCTCTACAGTGCCTATATAATAATGATCGAATCCCTTTTCTCCTAACATGGATTGCAATTTGGTATAAACCATATTAGACTCAGCAGGAGAGCCATGACCCATATAAACAATAGCTGTTTCATCACTTGATTCATCATCTTTAGTTATGCTGCTGATTAAGTCTTCAAAGTCTTCATCAGTGATTAATAAAGGATCTGCGATTGTAATATTATCAAATTTATCAATGTACTTATCTACAGTGTCCTTGATTTTGAAATGATATTCAGTTCCGTCCATTACATGAGTTGGCTGTACAATGACTGTCTTGACACCATCATTCACTGCCCTTTCAAGAGCATCTTGAACATTGTCAATATCCAAGTCATCACGTCTTTTAAGCTTGTTTATTACCATTTGACTAGTAAATGCCCTTCTCATTTCATAATCTGGAAATGCCTCATCAATATCCTTTTCAATAGCTCCAATGGTAAGAGCACGGTTATTGTTATAAGATGTACCAAAACTAACCACTAAAATAATTTTATCAACCATATTATCATCCTTTCTTTAAAAAAAATATTATTTCTAAATAACAATTTAATCGTTTAAATTATAATTTTCTAAAGAACTTATAATCAAAGCAACTAAAGAAAATTTTAAAATCACTAAATTATACTTTATTGTAAGAAATATTTAAAAATATTGATTATAAAAGAGTTGAAAATAAAGAAAGAGTGAAAAAATATTAAAAATATCAATTATATAAGAGTTGATAATAAATAAAAAAAGACAAATAAATTAAAAAAAAAGATTGAGAATAATAAATTATTCTCTATAAAGAATAAAACTATTTCATTTGATCTCTTAAGATTACTTCATTTGATCTCTTAAGATATAAAGCAATGCATTAGAAATAGCTGCTGCTACATTGCTTCCACCTTTGCGTCCGCGAGCAACGATATAAGGAACATCACATTGCATAATAAGCTCTTTTGACTGAACCACATTAACAAAACCCACTGGAACTCCAATGATAAGTTCTGGTTTGAGCTTGCCTTCCTGAATCAATTCATACAACCTTATCAAAGCTGTTGGAGCATTTCCAATAGCAAATATCAATGGCCTGTCCAGCTGTGATGCCTTATCCATAGATGCTCTAGCTCTAGTTGAATGATTCTTTTTAGCCATATCCCTAACATCATCATCACTCATAAAGCAGAAGACATCACCGCCATGCTTTTTAAGCTCTGCCTTATTGATTCCTGCCTTTGCCATTTGAGTATCAGTGACAATGCAAGCTCCATTTTTAATCGCTTCCAATGCCTTATCAACAACATCCTCTGAAAAGCATAAGTTATCCACATAATCAAAATCAGCAGCAGTATGAACTGCCCTTTTAATGATAGGTGCCAATTTAGGGTCAATTTCATGAGGCAATTCAGATTCTATTATTTCCATACTCCTATTTTCAATTTCAGCAGGCTCGACCTGTTCCAATTCAATTTTCATACTATCACTTCGATTTGTTTTTATTCAATAATTACTCTATAAATCAATTTAATTAATCTAAAAAATATCTAATTTAAATTTAGATAATCTAATCTAAAAAAATAATTTAAGTTTAATGTTTCCAATTTCTAGCATTCCTAACAAAAGATCTTGCAAAATCAGGGTTTGCAGGTAGATAAATATGAGGAAAACCAGCATAAAGACTATCCGAACCATGACAGCAAAGATATTCCAAGCCATTAGATGCTTTCTTTGCCATGAAATCCTCTCCACAGTTCTCACTGTCATAATAATGGAATTCATGGACTCTGATACTATCGTTTTCACTGCATAATAGATTATCCTTTAATGCCTTAATTTCAATATAGCCAAAGCGCTGCAATTTATCTGTTTTAATGCAGTTTCCCTTTATAAATCCAACCATAGGGACATTCTCAATGGAATCATGCAGATACATAAATCCTCCGCATTCCGCTATTGTAGGGATTCCATTAGAGATTATTTCTTTTAATGAAGAGCATAAGTCCTTATTATTGGATAGTTCCTCCTTATATAATTCAGGATAGCCTCCGCATAGATATAAACCAGAAATATTATCTGGAAGTTTTTTATCCTCTAAAGGACTGAAATAGACCACTTCACATCCTAAATCCTCTAGTATTTCTATGTTTTCTTCATACATAAAGCAGAATGCCTTATCTCGAGAGACTGCTATGCGTGGTTTATTACTTGAATCTGCACTTTCTTCATTTTGGGAATCAGTTAAAACTTCTCCTATAAAATCATTAGTTTTTAATTCAGGAGCAGACTTAGCCAATTCATACAAGCCATCTAAATCAATGTACTCTTCAGCCAATTGACTTAATCCATTTATTTTATCTTTTATGTCCTGAATCTCATCTGCAGTGATTAATCCTAAGTTACGGCTTCCTATTGAGTATTCTTCCCTCCTAGGCAAGAAACCATAAGCCTTTATGCCAATGCTTTCAACAATGTCTCTTAAAAGAGGATATAACATTGGAGAAATATTATTGAAAATGACTCCTTCAACCATACTGTCTTCTTTGAATTCCTTAAAGCCCTTTATGATTGCAGCTGCAGAATTGCTCATTCCCTTTGCATCAAGAATGAGCACCGCTGGAGCCTTGATGGATTTGGCAACTTCCCAAGCGCTTGCTCTTCCTTCAACTCCAATTCCATCATAAAAACCCATAGCCCCCTCTATTATGCTTAAATCATTTCCTTTGTTTCTAATAAACTGCTCACAAAGCATCTCTTCAGTGCAGAAATAGGGATCAAGGTTATGTGTCTTTACATTAAAGACCTTTCTATGAAACATTGGGTCAATATAATCAGGACCTGACTTGAATGAAGCAATATCAAGACCTCTGTTTTTAAATGCTGCAAGCAAGGCCATTGTGATTGTTGTCTTGCCGCAATTACTGCTTGTTCCAGATATTAAGAACCTATTCATTGGCATCACCACTTATGATAAATATTGGGTTTTGAGCAATCAGCATATGCAAATCTGCAATTTTCTTGCCTTTAGAGACAGCCACCTGAACTATTTCAGCTTCTATTCCAATATCTTTTAATGAATCCAATGCAGCCATTGCATTTTCAATGCTTATTGCAGTTATGACAAATCTCATATTTGGGTTTAATTGATAGAGATAATTAACTATTTCATCCATGTTTCCAGAACTACCTCCAATAAAGGCCACATCAGGTGTAGGAAGACCCTTTAAGCAGTCTGGCGCCAATCCGCAAATTGCTTCAACATTATCAATATGGAATTTAATGCAGTTTTCATTTAGGAGACTAATTGCCTCTTCCTTCTTATCAAAGGCATAGACCTTTCCATTGTATGCTGATAAAGCCATTTCTATTGTTACAGAGCCTGTTCCGCATCCAATGTCATAAGCTATGTCGTCAGGACCTATTGAGAGTTTAGATGCGCATACTGCACGGACCTCTGATTTTGTCATTGGGACTTTTCCCCTAATGAATTCCTCATCTGGAATGCCTGTTCTTGATTTAGAATCAAAATCAGGGTTGTCAATAATCAAAACAGTTAATGAGCCATATTCCCTACTGCATAAATCATCAATCCTGCAATCATTGATGAATTCGTCTTCTGAACCTAAGTTCTCTCCAACCCAAACCTTCAAATCGCCAAAGCCATATTTAACCAATTCATTTTGCAATTCTGGAATGTTTTTGCCTGTTAATGCAAAGGTATACCTGTTTCTTCGAACTGATGAAACTATATTTGTATCTATCCCATGACAGCTTATCAGATTTGCATCCTTCCAAGGAAGACTGCATTTTGCAAAAAAGTAGGAAACTGAAGAGATTCCGGTAATTAAATTAGGATTATAGTCCTTTAGGACATCTGTCAGTTTTTCCGCAGCACTGTAAAAGCCAACATCTCCTGAAACAAGAATTGCTATTTTTTCTGCATCGGTTTCTTCTATTATTTTCAATATGTCATCAGATAAATAAGCATTAAAACTAGGTTTATTAAGTTTAGAAAACTCATTGATTAATCTTTTTGCACCAATTAAGATATCTGCATGGTGAATGAGTTCCAAAGCTTCATGAGTGAGTGTCTTTTCACTCATTCCCATTCCAATAATATTGATTTCCTTCATAAGCATTTACTCCTTATGGCCTCTTTAGCCTCATCAACACTAACGCCTTAAGCATTTACTCATTATGGCATCTTTAGCCTCTTCAACGCTAATGCCTTCTTCATTAAGCAATCTGCTTAAAACAACTACTTCCATACCACATTCCTTAGCTGCATCGGTTTTTTCCAAAAATCCTCCAACATTGCCTGATTCCTTAGTAACTAGTATGTCTGCACCAATTTCCTTAAATTGAGCCATATTAAATTCCTTTGAAAATGGACCCTGCATTCCGCAAAGGTTTTTCATAGGATATCCCAAATCTAGGCAATGGCCAATCCCTTCGGGAGAAGGCAACATTCGCAAATAGACCCTTTCAGGGAAATTCTCTAGAGCGGTTAAAGCTTCAGCCTCCTTAGCTCCCATAGATGAAAATATCAAACCTTCAGTTTGGTTTAAATAATCAATCAAATCATCCATGCTGGAAACTTTAGTGGTACCTTCAATCTCAATGGATTCTCGCAATACTCGGATGTATTCAATGCCCATTTCATCACAGGCTTCCTTGATGTGCTTGCTTATTTCAGTTGCATAAGGATGTGTAGCATCAAAGACAAACTCGGTCTGCTCCTCTTGAAATAGCTTTCTCATAGGGCCAGGCTTTAATCTTTTAGGCTGAACTATGACTGGGGGCTCATAATCCAAGACTTTCTCCCCATATTCAGTGGCAACACAGACAATGGATGGAACCTTATTTTGAGATAGGAATTCAGTCAATAAACGTCCTTCTGTAGTTCCTCCAAACAAAACAATCTTGTGCATAATCACACCTTCTAAGCTATACTCCCTTGTATCCCCTTGGAGTTACCATCTTATTGTCAATTACCTTTGTATTTGCATTTCCGATGAAGACTGTAGTGAACATGTCAACTTCAGTGTCTTTAAGTTCTTTAAGACTTAATATATGATATTCTTCACCTTCTCTTCCAATGTTTCTGACATAACCACATACAGTGTCTTCCTTTTTATGTTTTAATAATATTTCACAGGCCTTTTTAAGATAATCCTTTCTCTTATGGCTTGAAGGATTGTAAAGGCAAATGCAGAAATCTCCTTCTCCAGCCAAGGCCAAGCGCTTTTCAATCAATTCCCATGGAGTTAAGAGATCTGATAAACTGATTACTGCAAAATCATGTCCTATTGGAGCTCCTAAAACTGCAGAACCACTTAAGACAGCACTTATGCCTGGAACAATGTCAATTTCAACATCAGGATAATCTACAGACAATTCATAAACCAATCCTGCCATACCATATACTCCAGCATCCCCACTGCAGACCACAGATACGCAATTGCCTTCAGATGCTTTTTCCAAAGCCATTTTACATCTATCTACTTCCTTTGTCATTCCAGTGTAGAGATACTCCTTTTCAGGCAAATATTCTTCTACTAGCTCCACATATTTCTTATAGCCTACAATTAAGTCTGAATCTTCAAGAGTTTCCTTAGCTGCAATGCTAAGATACAACTCATTTCCAGGACCAATACCTACAACAGACACACATTTCATTATTTTTCCTCCAATAGACACTTAAATAATTATTATAAACATTATTCTAATTTTCCCCTTAAGATAATGGTTAATCTAATCAATCCCATAAAAAAACATAATCAACCTAATCAATCCCATAAAAGAACATGATCACCTAATCAATCCCATAAAAGAACATGATCACCTAATCAATCCTATAAAATAACATGATCACCTAATCAATCCAATATAAGAACATAATCAATTTAATCAATCCCATGAAAGAATAGGATTAATCATTGCCAAAGCAACAGTCACTCCCGCACCATCACAAGTGTCCTTTCTTCTAATCAAGTTTCCATTGCTTTCTATGACTGCGGAACGTTCACAGACATTATCCACTTCCACAACGCTTTTTACAAATTCTGACTTTGTGAAATCTCCTTCAAGACTGTTCAGCTCTTCAGCACTATAAGTATTGAATGGCAGATTGTATTTCCTTGCAAATTCCAATATTCCCTTTTCATTAGCCTTCTTATCAATGCTTGCAATTGCATTTAAAGACAGTATATGATAATTCTCCTTATCCAATATATTTAAAACGGATCTTTCAATGTTATCAAAACTTATATCCTTTCTACAGCCAATACCTATTGTAATTATTGAAGGTATTAATAACAATATATCCTTATTCTCCATATAACTATAATCATTATGGCTGATTATGACATCATAATCACTATTAGAATCTTCTAAATCATTGATTTGGACCTTCTTGGGCAAGTTTCCCTGAATAGGATAATCAGATTTTATATGAATTGTTTCCCCCTTCAGCAATTTGGATGAAACCAGTTTAATGCATTCTGGATTTAAAATCTTCAATCCTTGGCTTTTTGCCCAAGTATCTATTGCAAATAGATTATTTATATCAGTTGCAGTTGTAATGACTGGAATTGCATTTAATATATCTGCTATCTGAAGTGCCAATTCATTGGCTCCACCAATATGCCCTGATAGAATAGGTATGGAGAATTGTCCCAATTCATCCACTACAACAACGGCAGGATCCTTTGTTTTGGTCTTAATGTAAGGAGCAATTGCCCTTAAGGCTATTCCTATCGCACCTATAAATATAAGAGCATCACTATCTGAAAAATGTTCTTCTGTCCAAATAGATAACTCTCCTTTTCCACATCTAGTGAAACTTATATTATTATCCTCTGATAGGGAATTTGATAATTTATAGGCTATTTCCATGCCATTATCTGTAAATCCAATGATTGATATCTTCATTTTTACCTCTTGTGCAATAAATTCTATAAATAAGCATTGATTATTTGATTGGTTTTAATTCTTATTTTTTAGCCTGTCTGAACTCTGTTGAAAAGTCATCGGCATAAAGGCGTGAAAGGGAATACTCACTGTCTAAAACATCTCCAACGATTATTAAAGCTGTTTTTGTAACATTATTCTCCTTAGCGGTTTCATACAAAGTTCCAACAGTACAGTGCATAATCTTCTCATCAGGCCAGGTTGCCTTATAGACAATAGCTGCAGGGGTGTCTTCAGTGTATCTTCCCTTGACAAGTTCTTTAGAGAGATCCTTAAGAAGCCCTGTGCTTAAGAAAATAACCATGGTTGCTCCATGCTCTGCAAATGATGCAATGCTTTCCTTTTCGGGAACCGGAGTCCTTCCTGCCATACGAGTGATTATCACACTTTGGCTTACATCAGGCAGGGTATATTCTGCCTTTAAAGATGCTGCAGCACCGCAAAAGCTTGAGACTCCAGGACAAACATCATAATCAATTTCCACCTCATCCAAACGGTCCATCTGCTCACGGATAGCTCCATAAATACTGGAGTCGCCAGTGTGTAAACGAACTGTCATCTTATTTTCCTTTTCGGCCTCAAACATAACATCTAATACTTCATCTAAAGTCATTTTAGCACTGTCATAAATTTCACAGGAGTCTTTAGCGTAATTCAATAAGTCCGGATTGACTAATGAACCTGCATAGATTATTACATCTGCTTCTTTTAAGAGATTAGCTCCCCTTACAGTTATTAAATCAACAGCACCGCTTCCTGCACCTACAAAATGAATCATAATTTTTCTCCTTTTACTTTTAAATAATTTTAATGATAATTTAATGATTATAATTTGATAAATAATAAATATAATAATTGAAAATTAATTAAGCCTATATATTAACTGAATAAATAAATTTAATCAGTTTTCCAAATTGTCATTAGTTCTTTCGCATTATCGCTTTCAAATAGGATGCCCTCATACTCTCCACTATTTGCAAAGCAAATAAAGCCAATATTCGCCTCTGGAGGCACCCTTTTATCAATTCTATGCTGAATCCTATCATTTAATATTTCCATGGTCTTATCCAATAGCTCCTTTTCATACAAGATATCCAATACTGCATTGGTGGTTACACAAGCATTTATTGCCTTTAGGGTCTCTAAATCAGCTCCCGCCTCTAAAGCACATGACAATAATGCTTCTATTCTGCCGTCCCCATTATGGGAGTGTGTATTGAAGAGCCCAATGCCTAGCTTAACGAATTTGCCTATATGTCCAATCAGAAGAATATTCTTAAATCCATACTCAACAGAACTGTCCAAAGCAACATCTATAAAGTTACTGCACATTATTCCAGGGCTTGTAGACAATTTTAACTCTTCTTCGGTGAATTTCTTTCCGAAATTGCCTAAAAATATTAGAATTGACTCATTGCTCTCTGCTGCAATTACGCTTATTTCCACTTTGATTGAATCTGCAAGAGCCTTAGCGCTCATAGGCTCAACTATCCCTGTTGTGCCCAATATGGAAATTCCTCCAACGATTCCAAGTTCCGGATTGAATGTTTTCTTGCCTATCTCCTCACCTTCAGGGACTGAAATGATGACATTGAATCCTCCATCGTAATCATAATGCCTTGCCAATTCATTTAAGGAATCTTCAATCATCTTGCGAGGAACTGAGTTTATTGCAGCATTTCCCACCGGCTGGTCCAGACCAGGCTTGGTAACTCTGCCAACTCCCTTTCCTCCATCGATATTGATACCCTTAGATTCTGTTAAGGACACTTCTGCAGAGACCAATATTCCATTTGTAATGTCTGGATCATCTCCGCTATCCTTTTGAATACAGCAGCATGCCTTCTTATCAGTTAATTGTGGATTTAGAACATCTATATTAAGGCTTGTCTGATTTGGAGTTGTGATAGAGACTGAATCTACCCTCTCCTTTTCAAATAGCATGGTAGTTGCAGCCTTTGAAGCTGCCGCTGCACATGTTCCTGTTGTATATCCGCAACGCAATAACTGCTGGTTTACTAATCGTTTATCTTGCATAAAAATCTCCAAAGGATTATTTTAAATTGAAATTAATGTAAGGAAATAAATGATTTTATTAATCATTAATGCCTTTATTTAACAACGACTATAGTAAAATAGCCCATTTTTTCATCAAACTCTTTTAGACCTTTATAAACCTTCTCATTTTCCAAACCACAGTTTTCAACTGCATAAACATTGTCTTGAAGACCAAGTTCCTCAATCGCTTCAATCAGCTTAGGCATTGACCTTCCAATCTTCATGAAGACCTTGGATCCCGGCATCTTAAGAGCTTCTTTAATGTCTATTCCGCTTGCTGGAATGATATGCAAAGGCTCATTCATAGTTGTCAGGCCTATCTTAAGCTCAGATGCAGATGCACAAAAGCTTGTGACACCTGGAATAACCTGAACATCATAGCCTCTTTCCACTAATTTATCCTTAGTATAGTCAAAAGTTGAATAGATAGTAACATCACCTAGATTCAACATTGCAACATCCTCTCCACTGTCAAGAACCTTAATAATTGCTTCTGCAGCCTCATTATGGCTTTTAGTCAATATATCTTTATCCTTTGTCATAGGAAACTCCAAAAGCATTATCTCCTTATTGGACAAGTCTATCGCCTGGGACACTATTGACAATGCCAAGGATTCCCCTGTTCCAGTATGAGGAGTTGCAATATACTTGGATTTTGATATTATATTCATTGCCTTTACAGTTATTAGCTCAGGATCTCCCGGGCCAATGCTTACACCATATAATTTTCCTTTCTCCATTTCAATACCCTAGAATTTATTTTCTTAAAATGAATTTTTTAAAAATGCTTAAATTGCTTTTAAAATAAATTTTTAAAAATGCCTAAAAATTGTTTTTATATGAATTTTTCAAATACCTAAATGATTAAATTTAGATATTTTAGAAAACCATAAGAAACATAACTAAATTAATTATAGCAAATAGCCTTAAATTTAATTTAAAGTTAAATAAACACATTATATTTTAAAGCAAGTTTAAATAGAGCACTATTATAAATTTAAGAATTTTTGATAAAAAATATGCTCATTTTAGTTAATATAAAATAAATAATCAAAATCAACTAAATTTTATATGTTGTCAAATAAGTTTAAGTATAACTTATTATATAAATATACTTATTGAAGTATTTTCAGTTGCATTGCATAGCAACAACTAAAAAATCTAGCAATACTTTAATAAAGTTATGTTTTGAGCATATATAAATATGCTCATTATATGATATAGTGAATTAAAAAATAATATTTTTTTATTTTAATATTTGGAGGAAATAAAACATGCACATTATGGAAGGATATTTACCTTTGACATGGTGTATCATATGGTTCGTCGTATCATTCATCGTTGTCGCTTACGGTATCTATCAAATAAAACAAATTGTAGATGAAACACCTGACTCCAAGGCATTACTCGCTGTCAGTGGAGCATTCATGTTCATCTTATCATCTTTAAAACTCCCTTCCGTTACTGGAAGCTGTTCTCACCCTTGTGGTAACGGATTAGGTGCAGCATTATTCGGCCCTGCTGTAACTGCTGTACTTGCAACTATCGTACTCTTGTTCCAAGCAATCTTACTTGCTCACGGCGGATTAACCACTTTAGGTGCAAACATTTTCTCAATGGGTATTATAGGCCCATTCGTTGCTTGGCTCGTATACAAAGCTTGCATCAAAGCTAATATTTCATCAACCATTGCAATTTTCTTTGCAGCATTCTTAGGTGACTTATTAACTTATGTGGCTACTTCATTCCAATTAGCTTTCGCATTCCCTGCTCCTTCTTTTGGCAGCGCATTAACAAAATTCTTAGTTATCTTTGCAGTAACTCAAGTACCATTAGCTATTGGTGAAGGTATCTTAACCGTAATCATATGGGACAGATTAAAAGCTTACAAACCAAAATTATTAGACAAATTAGGTGTATTAGCTCCTAATGAAGCATAAGGTGATTAATATGGAAAGAACAACATTAATTATTTTAGCAGTCATTTGTGCTATAATCTTCATAGCACCATTAGTTATGTACAGCGGTCTTGGTGAAGATGATGGATACTTCGGCGGAGCAGACGATGCAGCTGGCGAAGCTATTGAAGAATCTGGTTTTAAACCATGGTTCTCATCAATATGGGAACCACCTAGTGGTGAAATAGAAAGTTTATTATTCGCTCTTCAAGCAGCTATAGGTGCAATCATTATTGGTTACTTCTTCGGCTACTGGAGAGGACAAGGTAAAGAAGAATAGATCTTCTTTATCCCTTTTTTCTTTTTTTATACCTTAAAATTATTCTTATACTTATTAGACCAAAACTTTTTATAAATAAATAACTTAAATTCAAATATGAATTTAACTAAAAAAGTGGAAAAGACTTTTTATAAAATAATAACTTAAATTCTAAAATGAATTTAACTAAAAAAGTGGAAAAGACTTTTTATAAAATAATAACTTAAATTCTAAAATGAATTTAACTAAAAAAGTGGAAAAGACTTTTTAAAATTTAACATCCAAATAACAACTTTATTCAGTTAACAAAAAAACAAGACTTTTTATAAATTTTTATTCAATATAATGATTCTTTAGTGATTTTATGAAATTTGATATGGATTATATTGCTCATCACAATGAACTTAGCGAAGCAAATCCTTATTATAAATTATTTATAACCATAATTCTACTGATTGTTACATTGGCATTGGACAACCTGTACTTTGACATTTTCATGTTCATACTATTCTCCATCATAATTCTTGGAGTTGCAAAGATAAACATCCGCTCTTACATAAAATTCCTGACCATTCCGATGGCATTCCTTATAATAACATGTCTATTTCTGATATTCTTCTTCGGAAGCGGAAAGGTCATCTACCAAACAGGATTCTTTGGAATCGTAGTCACCGACGACTCATGGCATTACGGTCTCTACACATTCTTCAGAGTGTTAGGGTGTTTTCCTATCCTAGGATTCCTAGCCCTTACAACACCTATTGCAAAGATCTTCCACTGTTTGGAAACACTTAAGGTTCCTAAAATAGTGATTGAGATAGGGCTTTTGATGTACAATACAATCTTCATATTCCTAAATGAGATTGATGTGATGCAGAAGGCACAGAAGACAAGATTAGGGTATAATTCCTATTGGAATTCATTGCAGTGCTTAGGATCGCTTGTAAGCAATATATTTTTAAGATCATTGGAAAAAAGCGAAACATTGCAAAACAGTTTAGATTCAAGAGGCTACGACGGAGAGCTTCCGGTTTATATACCGCCAAAGGAGGAATAAAATGTTAGAAGTTAGAAACATTAAATATTCATATAATAAGGATTATCAAGCACTTAAGGGAGTTAGCCTAAAGGTCGAAGAAGGACAAATGGTTGCTCTTTTAGGAAAAAACGGTGCGGGAAAGTCTACCTTGTTCCTTCATTTAAACGGCATATACGAACCTGATGAGGGACAGGTCTTCATCAAAGGGGAAGAGCTAAAGTATGACAAGAAATCATTGCTTAAATTCAGACAGAAGGTAGGAATCGTATTCCAAAACCCTGATGACCAAATCTTTGCACCGACTGTAGAAGAGGACGTTGCATTCGGACCGCTAAACCTTAAGCTTCCTATGGAAGAGGTTCAAAAAAGAGTGACAGAGGCATTGGCAAGGGTTGGAATGAGCGGATATGAAAAGACAGCTCCTCACCACCTAAGCGGAGGTCAGAAGAAAAGGGTTGCAATTGCAGGAATCCTTGCAATGAAACCAGAGATAATGGTTCTGGATGAGCCTACAGCAGGGCTAGACCCTCAAGGGGTTACAGCATTAAGCAATCTATTGAAGGAACTTAATGATGAAGGAATCACTGTAATAATCTCAACTCACGAGGTAAACCTTGTACCTACCTATGCAGAAAAGGTCTTTGTATTGGTTGATGGGGAATTAGTTGCAGAAGGAACTCCAAAAGAAATATTTGCACAGCCTGAAATTCTTGAACAGGCAAATCTTGAAGTTCCGATTGTTACAGAGCTATTCCAAGAACTAGAAAAAGAAGGATATGATATGAATGATGACTATCCTTTAACCATTGACGAGGCAAAGGAAAAGTTCTTAGAATTATTAAATAAAAATTAATCTTTTAATAAAACAAGAATTTTTTATACATTTGATGAATTAAGTATTAATAATTGTTTTAATACTTTCTTCAAATCATTTTTAAATAAACACCTATTCATCACATAACTTTAAACATATAATTTTATTTTTATAAACTTATGCTTATTTTCGCTTATTATTTTCATTAAATAAACGTTTAACAATAAAATTAAGCATTATTATTTCATTAAAGAAACGTTAAACTATAAAATTAAGCCCTATATTTTCGATAAATAAACGTTAAACTATAAAATTAAGCCCTATATTTTCGATAAATAAACGTTTAACTATGAAAATTAAGCCCTATATTTTCGATAAATAAACGTTTAACTATGAAAATTAAGCCCTATATTTTCGATAAATAAACGTTAAACTATGAAAATTAAACAATAGCATAATTATAAATTGCGTTTCCATAGAGCCAAGTGCTCATCAAGTCTAGATTTAATTAAATCATGTTTCTGAGCATAAAGATTATTATTATTATCTATAAAATCACAGTTGATGATATTGTCTCTATCTTGATTGAAGTCATTTAATCCAGAACCTGTATCAATGAAGATAGCATGATTTTTATTAGTAACTAATTTTCCATCATGCCAATATGCATAAGATGATAAATTCCTCTTAAAAGTGGAATTGCTTATGCTTCCCTTGCTTATTTCTTGGTAAATTGCCGCTCCACAAGTAGCATAGTTATCATTGAAAGTGCAATCTGCCAATGCAATATTTGAATTATGGAACCAGATTGCTCCTCCTTTCGAATCTGCGGCGTTTTCATTAAAAATAGATTCAGTGACAGATGCTTTATCATTACTATTTACAATTGCAATAGCACCGCCATTATTTCCGCTATTGTTGATAAATTTAGATTTATTTATTTTCACCTCTCCGCTACTGAATATGGCACCGCCATCATTTTCTGCAGTATTGCCTTTCATTGTTGATGCAGTGAGAACTAAGTCTCCAGAGCCATTATAATATATAACTCCACCATAATCCTCTGAGAGATTATCTAAAAATTTACAATCGGTTATTGTGAGATTTGCATTGGCATTAATTCTTATTGCCCCTCCATTATTATTTAAAGGGTTGTCGTAATTTTTATAAGAGTGTCCATTTTTAAAAGTAATGTGCTTTAGAGTGATGTTTTTTCCACTTATTGTGAAAATACGGGATTTTCCTCTAGCATCAATAGTTTTGCCATTTCCATTTATAATCAAATCATCGAAATCCAGTTCTATGCCCCCTTCATAAAAATCAACTTCATAATTTTCAAGTTTTATATCTTTATCCAGCACAATTTCCTTATCGGGACTTCCATGAATTAGGCTGTCAAGATATCCAAAATCAAATTTATCTTCATTGGAATGGTCATCTGTTTCAATTTTTCCTTCCCCATTGATTTTGCCTTTAATATCTAGAGATGACCTTTTTAAAAGAAGATTCCCTTGATTTCTTATTTCCTGATTATCATCATTTATCTTTGGATTTGTCAATATCAAATTACTTGAATTAACTATGGCATCCCCATTAGGAATCAAATTATTTTCAAAAACAGTTTCAGATATGGTTAAAGAATTTCCTTCATTGAGGATTAATGTATCTTTAACATCATTACCATTAATCTCTCCTTTAACAAGGCTCATTTTGGATTTGACTCCATCATTAAGCAGCATAGATTTTGATCGATTATCCTTAAAATCAGTGTAATTAATTTCTAATGAATCTTGATTGAATATTATATTTCCTTGAGATTCGTTTGAGAAAAATTCGCAATTAAATATCTTAAAATCTCCATTTATATTCTCTATTACTCCGCCATCAGACTTGTTTTTCTTAATGGATGACTTTCTAATATTGACTTCACCTTCATTATATATTGCCCCGCCATTCCTGTTAGAGGAATTTTCATTGAATTTGGATTCTGCAATATTAATCTTGCCTCCATCATTATATATCGCTCCCCCAAAAAAGTTTATGGAATGATTGCAAAGTGATGAACCTGCAATATTGAGATTGCCTCCATTATTATATATAGCTCCCCCTTTTCCTATTTGGCCGACCAATTCGTTTTGTTTAAGGACAGATCCAGTAATGTTAAGCTCGCCTTCCTTATTATATATCGCCCCTCCGCCTTCCAATCCATCTGAGACATTAGCTTCAATCATTGAATTGGATATTGATAAGCTAGCATTATCATTAAAAATTGCACCGCCATCACCACTGGATTCATTATTGCTAATTGTGGAATCGATTATGTTTAACTGACCAATATTTCCTATTGCTCCGCCAAAACTTGCATGGTTTCTAATGAGTGTTGATTTTTCAATAGTCAACTCGCCCTTATTATAAATTGCTCCGCCAGAATACTGATGAAAACTAGAGACATTTTCGTTAATCATGGATTCTGAAATATAAACCTCGCCATCATTATTATATATTGCTCCGCCGCCCTCTTTGGCTATGTTTCCAGTGATTGTGGATTTAGCTATCATTAGTTTAGGGCCGTCGTTAAAAACTGCCCCTCCAAGGGATGCATTATTTCCATCAAATGTGGAATCCATTATAGTTAATTCCCCACGATTTTCTATTGCACCTCCATTGGAATGGATTCCATTTTTAAAATGAATATTCTTTACTACGATATTTTTACCAGTGCATAAAAAGATAGAACCATTTCCTTGGGCATCTATTGCATGGCCATTTCCATCAATAACCAGATTATCAATTTCTATTTCAATGCCGTTAGAATACTTGTTTTTTTCATTTTTACTTAAGCTGATATCATCATCCAAAACAATCTCATTCAGCCCGCTATGAATTAAATCATCTAAATATTTAAAGTTTTTACTAGATTCAAAAGCTGACTTGACCTTATCAAATATGCCCATCTTAAACACCAAAATCATAAAATTATTCTTTTAAAGCAATTTACAGCATTCTTAGTTAAATCAAAACAGTTTACAACATTCCTAGTTAAATAAAAACCGTTTAGAACATTAATTTATAAAAACAGTTTACAAAACCATCTTAACAATTGTTTCGTTAAATAAAAGTTTAGCTATGAAAATTAAACCTTTATGATTTTTCTTATTTTACTTAATTAAACTATTAATTTCACTTATATTTTAAACTTTCTGTGGAATGGTGAAATAACAACATTATTGCATTAGGTTTCCACAATGGATAAAATTTTTTAAAAGAAATAAATGATGTTTAATCCAATATTAAATCAATTTCCAATATTAAATCAATTTTATCTTTTATAAAAAATAGGATTACTAAAATCAAAAAAGGATAATAAGGTCATAAAAAAGATAATAAGGTCAAAAAAGTAAACTGAATAAATTAAATAATAAAAAAAGATTAGAAAAAAAGAAAAAATATAAGAACTCATCTAAAAGATGAATTCAAAATATACAAAAATTGTATTTTATTTTAATATATAAAAAGTAAAAATGTATAAATTAATAAAAAAATGTAAAATAAAGTAAATTAGCACACTTATTCCATAATAGGTTCTAAGTGGTTAATGTTACAACGTCTGTTTTTAACTTCGTCTCCTTTTACTTCTACGAAGTTTTCATCAATAATTGCAACAATTTCACATTCTTTACCTGCTTCTCTACCAGCAGTCTTAATACATTTTCTACCAACTTCTATAGCTGCCATCATATCACCTTTAATGTTGTTATAATAATTTCTGAAATGCTCTCCGGATCGAAGCTATTGGTATTGATTATCAAATCATAAATATCCATGTTCTTTATGTCAATATTATGAATATCCCTATATCTTATAGCTTCGCTTTCTTCCCGAGCGATTATTTCCAAACGAGCAGTCTCAACTGACTTGTTTTCCCTTTCACATACTCTTTTAGCTCTAACGTCTAATGGAGCGGTGAAGCAAACCTTTAAATCCGCATCAATAAAGTATGCAGACAATCTTCCTTCAATAATAAGATCATCAGCTTCCTCTGCAAGTTTAGCTTGTCTATTATCAATCTCTTTATCGATGTCAGTATTATTTTCAGCAAATTTGCCAAATTCCACAGGAGTCATCCCATGCTCTTCAGCCATCTCTCTAAAGATAGCTCCAGCTGAAATATACGGAACCCCTAATTTCTCAGATAATACCTTTGCAGCTGTTGTGGTTCCACTGCCAGCTACGCCACCGATTGTAATTATCATTATTTTCTTGCCTCTTGTTTGAAATGTTTACGAGTACATTCAGGACATAAGTTTCCACCAAATGGACGGTTAGGTCTCTTTTTAGATTTTGCTAATTTGTTGACCTCAAAAGGACGTCCTCTTGGTACACCATGTAATACAGCACCACATTCAGCACATACATGCTTAGATGGTTTTTTCTTTTTATATCTTAAAACATTAACTCCACCAGGAGTCTTTGTATTTGTTCTTTTATATGATCTTGATCTAAATCTATTTGCAGGCATGTTCTCACCTAATTTGTTTTTTTAAAAGTACTACAAATTATAAATTGATTAAATATTAATCTGACAATCATACCTTTAATAAGATGGCAAATTGTCTAAACTTGTAGATTTGAAGTAAAATTTTAAAATCCTAGCAATTTATAACAACCCAAATTAAGTAGTCTTTCACCACTTTAACATGCCCAAATCATTACAAGCTTGCTAAAATTTAGTATTACAGGATATCGTTACTTTCTGGGATTTTTTAAAAATAAATAATTCGAAACAGAAAATAACTTAGATTAATAAATATCTAAGATGATATGTACATATAAAATATACTGCATCTAATGTTAGCGAATAAGTATCATTAAATTAAATATATGATAAAATAAATTAAATTTATTTAATAAAATATTGTTTTAATGCTAGTTTATTAATAAATAAATAAACCAACTAGGCTATCCAAATAAAACATTAATATTTATCTAGAAACCGTTCTTGAATCCCATAAATTTCCTAATGATTTGACTCATTCCAAAAGTACAAATGAAATACCACCATAACCAACCTACACCAAATGGAATGGTAGTTATGTTACCGCCGTAAAGCATTTGTCCTAGAGAGTGGAAAATTGGAGTTAAAGTACAATAATAAACAGCTGGAGGGAATACAACAATAAGTGAACGTATAGCGGATTGCCACATCCAATCGAATATTAATAAGATAGGAACCATAGTTACAATCATTGGTCTGAATGACATTTTCATAACTTCGCTCTGGTCTTGCATCATATCCGTTTGTTTTGCTTGAACTTTTGCTATTTGTTTAGCATCTCCACTTTTTTGAGCTTCTCTTAATTCTTTCTGCAAAGCCTTTGAATTTGCTTGCATCTCATTCATCTTGTCTTGGTCCACTAATAATTTCTGTGCAGTAACTGTCAAAAGGGATATTAAAGCAGATATCACAAATACAGTAAGTACAGGATTATTTGGAGTTGGATCCAATTGAACTAAAGGATTAAGGACAGCATTCATTGCATCGAATACTGGCTGAAGCCAGGAAATACCTAAAAGAAAACTACCTTGATACGCCATTTTATTCCTCACATTGTTTAATTAAATATAATAGTAAATTATAATTCTTATTTTTAAATATAAGATTATCTCTCTTTATTAAAGATGAAATAAACTTTTATTAATAATTTTAATTGATAAAATTACTTTTTCATAGATGTATAATAAACTATTAGTTTATAAATTTTTTACAAATTTATAAAGTAATATTTTAAAATACTGTTATTAAAATGATTTTTAAATACTGATTGGAACTAGTTTAAAAAAATTATAATTAAAATAATTTAAAAAAGAAAAAATAATAAGGATATTATTTCTTTTTAAAAAATTAAGAAAAAATATAGATATTATTCTTATTTTAAAAATTATTTTAAAAATTCAACTAAGCCAGCGACAGTGTCATCTAGCTCATTGTCATGATTATAAACTATTTTCACAGTTGCTCCAGTTAAAGTGGCATAAGCCATTGAAGCTGCTCTGTTCATTTCTTGATGCAATTGAATAGCTTCAGCTGATTCAGCATCTCTTTGTCTAGTGTCATCATTTGTTCTTCTAACCCTGATTTCATCAGGATATGCTTCGATTAAAACAAAATGATCTGGATTTAAACCTTCCAATACCCATTTAGGAAGTCCAGGTAAGAAACCAGATGGAGTGCTTATGGTACAGTGAGTGTCTACAATTACATTTTCACTTTCAGACTTTTCTTTAATTCTAATTCCTGCTGCCTTTTGAATCTCTTTTTGAGTGTCTGCAGGCAATTTTCTTAACTCGTCTCTAGTCTCAACAAGACCTTTTTCAACAGCAATTTCAGTCATTATATCTCCATAGTTTAAATGAAGATAATCTACTTCTTCTAAAGCTTTTTTAAGTACAGTAGTACTTCCAGAACCTGGAATACCTGTTAAAACTACTAATTTCATTTAAATCCTCCCAAAGTATCATTTATAATAAATCAATTTATAAAATAATTTTAAAATAAAAAATATTTTGCTCTTAATCAACTCTTAAAAAGAAAATAATAAATTCAAAGGAACTAATCGTCCTAAGAATTATCATTATAAAAATGTTTAAACTAAATTCAAAGGAACTAATCGTTTCCTAAGAATTTTCTTAACATTGGATGCATTTCCATAAGTTGTTCTTGAGCGATCTCTTCGTAGAGCTTGTATACAATACCTACAGTAAGCAATACACCTGTACCTCCGCCTAAAGCTCCGGTAAGGTCTGCAATAAATGCCAAAATACCTACGAATAAACCACCAAGGATTGTAAGAGCTGGAATATATTTTTTCATGATTGTATAAAGTTGTCTTTTACTACTTCTAAAACCTGGAATCTGTATACCAGAGTTATAGAGTTGCTTTGCAACTTCCTTAGCACTTAAGGAACCACTGATTTCAACCCATAGCCATGAGAAGAGTACACAACAGCCTAAAAATACAATTGCGTAGAATAAAACCCTTAAAGGATTGGTAAACAATACGCTTATGCTGTTAGGGGTGGTAAGCCATAAAGCAAGTCCGCTGATAGCCCTTCCACCTGAAACTTCTCCAAATATAGGGAATCCTAATTTCTGGAAGAGACTTGCAATAAGGGATACGTTTACAAGAAGCGCACTGGTTAAAATAACCGGCATGTTACTTGCATAGATGAATTTCAAAGGATATTTACCTACAGCCCCTCTGATTCTACCGTGTCCTTTTACTCTGCCGTGGGAAATAGGAATCTCGATTCTCATACTTTCACCATATACTGCTATCAAGAACACTACAATGGTAGCAATCAATGGAATCAAGATTTGGAAATTAGGTGCTCCACCAATTATTGATTGAATAAATGCAGGAAGAATACCTGAAGCAGTTGTTGAGGCAGCGGAAGCTGGCAAGAAGTTAAATGTACCTACAATAATTGTTTCTGCTACACCAGCAGCAATGAATAAACCTACACCACTACCGAATCCCCATTTGGATACTACTTCATCCAAATATAAGATCATAATAGCTCCAATAACAAGCTGCAAGAGCATGATTGGATAGAAAGATGGGTCGATAGCAACCAGACTTCCTGTGAATACAAGAACTCCTGCTTCAAATATAGTGAAAATAATAGCTAATAATTTTTGAGTACTTTGAAACATAGCCTTATGTTCGTGTAAGGTCAAGTCCAAATCCAATATCTTTGCACCGACTAATAATTGCAATACAATTGACGCTGTTACAATAGGACCAATCCCTAATGTAAGAATTGACCCGAAACTACCTGCCATAACAGCTCTTAATTGTGCAAATTGGTCAACTGCAGCTGGACTCAACCCATATAATGGAATAAGAGTTAAAAAATAATATAAAACTAAAACTATAGCTGTCCATTTAAGCTTTTCCCTAAAGTCCTGCCTATGAATAGGAGTCTTTACCTCAGGAAGCAACTGAAATATTGGTTTAAAATTTTCTAAAAACATTGTTTCCCCATTAAATTATTATCTACTAAATTCATGTTATTAAATATGATAGATATTCTCAATTGAATACTATATTCAATCACTGAATTTTCTTTAAGTTTTTTTAATAAATATGATCCAAAATATCATTGAATAAAAACATCAGAATAAATTATCTTTTGAATGTTAGCATAATATAAAACATTCAGTAATACTATAATATTTCAGATTAATAATAATTATAATTTTCATTAAATATAAAGTATTCGATATAAAATACTATTATTAAAGCAATTAAATAGAATAATTCTAATAAAAATGAAAAAATTAAATAATTTTAATAAAAATGATAAATTAACAAATTTTTATAAAAATGAAAATATTAAATAATTTTAATAAAAATGATAAATTAACAAATTTTTATAAAAATGAAAATATTAAATAATTTTAATAAAAATGATAAATTAACAAATTTTTATAAAAATGAAAATTAAAAAAATGAAAAATAACAATAAACAAGAATGTTTATTGATTATTTAACTTTTTAATTTGCTTTAGACTTCTTAAAAATTGAATTTTCCCTAAATGGAATAAATCAATCTTAGAATAATCCAAATATTCCTAGAATAATTCAACTGCTTCTCCACCAGCTTCTTCGATTTTTTCGATAGCTGCTTCGGAGAATGCAGGAGACTTTACAACTAAAGGAATGTCAAGAGAGCCAGTAGCTAAAACTTTGTTGTAGCCTAAGTCGGTTACATCAATGACAATTACATCGTCTTCGTCTTTAGTTGCTATTCCTTTTTCCAAGAACTCTTCAGCCTTATCATTCAAGAAGTTTAAGTTTACAGGATAGGATCTGTGGATGGTCTTTTGAGGTCTTTTGAAACCGTGTTTACCAAAGTAATATCTGTTTTCGATTACAGTGGTGGACCAGTGGTGCTTTCCAGCTCCAGCCTTACCTTTACCACCTTTGTTACCTGCTCCTCTTCTTCTTTTGACAGAGCCTCCACCGTTAGATCTGGAACCTCTCATCTTGTTGATTTTTTTGCCTTTTCTAATCATATTAATCCACCCTTAAGCCATTCTCTTTGCAAGACTATTAATATCTTCTCCTCTGTAACCTAAGGATCCGCCTTCTTTGATAGAATGTCTGATTCCTTCATATCCTTTTCTTGGAGGATGTAAACGGAATACAGGTTTCATATTAATATCTTGAGCTTTAAGTTCACCGTTAAGTAATGCATTAGCCAATTCTTCGAAGCTGGAATAATCGGTGTTTTCAGCTAAGTATTCTTCGCTGATACGAGCACCGCCAACTAATCTTCCTCTCTTTTCAATGATTTCAGTGAGAGTTTCAGCATCGATTTCTCCCCAAGTGATATAGTCCTTTGCCTTTTGAAGCATACCTTTGTAGCTTGGGTTTTCCTCAACTAATACAGCGTGATTGATTCTGTTAAGTCTTAACATTTCTAAGGTACTTGCAATGCCTTGAATAACACCAGTAGTACCTCTTACTCTAATAACTAAATACATGATACCACCGCTTATTGGATTACTCCCATATTTTTAAGGTCTTGTTCTGAAGCTTTCATCTTACAGGATTCTTTTAAAGCATTGAATACAGCGTTAGCAAAGTTTACAGTGGTTTGGGTTTGGCCGCTTGCTTGGGACCATACGTCCTTATATCCTGCAAGGCTGAGAATGGTTTTACCTACATCACCGATAGCAAGTCCTACACCTGCAGGAGCAGGTCTTAAGGTTACCTTTACACTGCTTGCCTTACCGGTTACCTTGAATGGAACTGTGTGTTGTCTTCCGCAGACACAACCCCAGTCTCCACAGCCTCTTCTTACTTTGATTACATTGTATTTAGCGTTATCCACTGCTTTTCTGATAGCTGGACCTACTTCTCTAGCTTTACCTTGTCCTAAACCTACGTAACCGTTTCTGTTACCGACAGCAACGATTACTCTAAAGTTTACTTTTCTACCAGATTTGTGCATTCTTTGAACTAAGTTTACGTCCATTACTTCCTCTTCCAAGTCAGGGAGCAATGCGTCAATGATTTCAAGTTCCATTATAGGGAGACCTTTTTCAAAGATTTCATCAATATCGGTAATGTTACCTGCTTTTACTTCCTTACCTAAATTGGTTTTAGGTTCCCAATCATCCATATTAAAGCTCATACTTCAGCCTCATCAATTTTATTTTTAATCTCTTCAAAGTGTTGAGGTAAATCAGTAGGTTGAAGACCTCTTGCTAAATATTGAGAGAATTTTTTATTAAGTTCATCTTCATCTAAGCTTTCTGCATATGCTGCAATGTGCTCACCATTGATTCTATCTTCACTAGGAATGATAGATTCGCCATAAGGAACATCTAATCCTGCATCAGCAGCACCTTTTACAGCTGCAAATACTTTAGCTCCTTTAATAGGGGATTTTAAACCAATGTCTGCAATAGCGTATTCAACTCCAGCTGCAAGAGCCTTCTTACCACATAAGTATGCGGTTAAGTATACAGCGCTGGTGTTTTTGTTTCCGCCTTTCCAGCCTAACTTGTTTAATTCCTTACTGTGTGCAGATACGACAGTCTCATCGCCGGTTAGGCCTACATTGATTACTTGAACAATACAATTAGCATTGGAAATTCTTACAACTAATCTTGCCTTGTCTACATCCACTAATTTAGCTCTAGCAGCAAAGTCAGTTTTTCCTTCTCTTCTTCTTCTGAAAGCCACTTTATAATTTGATCCGCTTGCCATGTCAATTCCTCCTATTTGATTAAGTCATGGTCTCTAGCGTAAGTTTTCATGTAAGATTTACTTCTGAAAGCTCCACCTTTAGCCATCTTGTATAATTTGCGGTAGGTAGTAGGATCGATTTCACCAGTGTCTCTCATTTCTTTAAGATCGCTTCTTAAAGCACGGATGGTTTTCATCCAAACTTGTTTTTTAGGTGTACGAGCGTTCTTTGCTCCTTTTACACTACCTCTTCCTTTTCGTTTTCCTTTCTTCTTTTGCTCTTTAAGTTTTTTAGATCTGTAGCTACTAATACCAGTTTTTGGTCTAGCTTTGATAATACCTTGATCTATAAGTTGTTTGACACCGTCTCTTGTAATAGCTCTAGAAACTTCTTCTACTTCTTCTGGATCTATCCATACACGGTTTACTCCAACTTTAAGTATACTAGCAGCTAATCTTCTTTGTGTAGTAAGATTCATTAATAATCCTCCATTTTAACTAGCTGATAAACTTGAATCAAAATTTTTCAAGCTTCCCTTTAATTTTGATAAATTAAATTCATTTGTTAATTTAATCGTTTATCGTGCTCTTACTTAGAAAATGGATTCCTTGCTTGACTTTTGGCCAATATATTTAAAAAGCGAATTTTCCATAAATCCCCTCATTAAATTACACACAATTAATTATTTATCCAGTAATCAAGAGTTTAGTTATTAAACCCTTTGATCAATTAATTGATTGAATCAAATTGTTAAATAGGTTGTGACATGAGGTTAAGGACGTATTCCATAATCCCTTGCCAACTTTATTTAACGCCCCTAATTTTCTAAGTAGTAAGCATTATAAATTTTATAATTTTAATTAATTCAAATTTTGATTTAAAAATTGATTCATCGGAATCAATGATTAAAGCCATTTATTTTTATAATTAAATTTCTTAACAAATTTTTTAGGAAATGAAAAAACTTCAGTTTCATCATCTATCAATGAAAAACAATGTTTTTCAAAATTCTATAAATTAAAAATTTATAATTGTCTGTTTAATACTTTTATACCTAATTCTGATGCTTTTTCTAACATCAATGCTTTTTTACGTTTACCAATAGAAGCGCTGATTCTAGCAGCTTCAGTTTCTGCGTCAAGAGCTTCTAAATCTTTCATGTTATAAACAAGAACATCTTTGTAACCAGAAGGATGTAATCCTCTAGTAGCTCTAGGAGTACGATAACCAATTGATGGCATTGCAGGTTTACCTGCTTCGTATCTTCTCATTTTACTAGTTTTACCTCTAGGACGTCTCCATTTGGTTCCTAATTTTTTATAACGAGCATATTCCTGTCTTTTAAAATCTTTACTCATCAAAATCACCATTATAACTATAATTACTATAACTAATAACTAAATAACACCAATAAATTTAAAACAATCCTATTTATTCCCTGCTGGTTAAGTAGATACCGTCTTGGAATACTCTAGGGTCTTTGCCTCTGATTTTAGTGGCTTGTTCTAAATTAGCCATAGTTTGACCGACGTCTTCTTTGTTTACACCGGTAATGATTACTTCATCACCTTTTACTTGAACATTTGCTCCTCCTACAATCTTTGAAGATCTAGGATGTCTTTCCCCAATGAAGTTGTCAATGGTTACCTTATCTCCTTCGACCTTTACGGTCATTGGAAAGTGAGCGTATACGATTTTCATATGATAGGTGAAACCTTCGGTTACTCCTTTAATCATATTGTTTAAATGTGCTCTGGTAGTTCCGATCATTGATTTGTCTTTCTTTTTTGGGAAAGCGGTTTCAAGAACAAGGATATCGTCTTCTTTCTTAATAGTCACATTAGGGTAAGTGAATTTTCTAGAAATTTCGCCGTTTGGGCCTTTCATAGAAATTTCATCATCAATTATAACTTCAACGCCTTCAGGGATTTCAATTTCTTCCCTTATAGCTGCAGCTAATACCATATTTAATCACCTAATACATGTAAGCCAACAAACGTCCGCCGATACCTCTTTCCTTAGCTTCCCTGTGGGTCATGATACCTTCAGGAGTGGTTACGATTAAGATACCGAAGTTCTTTGCTGGTAAATATCTTTTTTCGAATTTCTCAAATTCATCTTTCTTTACAGCATGACGAGGTTTGATTACACCGCACTGATTAATGTTACCTTCCAATTCCACTTCGAATTTTCCAGCCTTGTTATCATCGATAAATTCAAATTCGCCAATATAATTCTCTTTTTGCATTGTGCTTAACACACGTCCGATCAATTTGGACGCTGGAGAAATAGTACAGTGGTCATTTACTTGACGTTCGTTATTTCTGATGTTTGTTAAGGCATCTGCAAGAGGATCCATAAGAGTCATAATAGTCACCTTTTCTAATTGTATTTTTTAAATCCTATTTTAGGAGCAATTTCTCTAAAACATTGCCTGCATAAGTTGAGTCCGTATCTGCTTACGATAGCAGAGTGGTCTCCACAACGGCTACATTTTTTGGATGCTTTTCCGTATTTTCTTGGCAAAACAATCACCTTAATACATATTCTTAATAAACATAAGCTGAGCGAATAACAATCATCATCATTTAGTATTCTTCTTCCTCAGCGATAGTTACATTAAAGTTCTCTTCCATAAATTTCATAGTTTCTTCAGGAGTGATTCTGTGTCTTTTTGGAATGGATTTCTTTTGGATTTTTCTTCTTTTGATTCTGTAACCAGGTTTTTCAAAAGTGATTGAAAGGTTCATACCAAAAATACCAATATCAGGGTCATATCTCATTCCAGGAATGTCGATATGTTCTCTAATACCGAAAGAAACGTTACCTTGTGCATCAAATTGACTTGGTCTTAATCTGTTGTTGATACCATCCAATACCATTTTGATTGCATCTTCAGCCTTTTCCCCACGGAGGGTGACCTTACATGCAATAGGCTGTCTTTTTCTTATACCCCATTCAGGGTTAGTGACTTTGGAATAGGTCTTTACAGGGGTTTGACCAGTCATGTTTTCAATAAGGGTCATAGCTCTGGATAATTTTTCACCAGCTTCTCCAACACCGATATTGATGGTTGCCTTTGCTATGACGACTTCGTTCATTGGGTTCATTGATTAACCTCCAATAAGTCAATGGCAGGTTCATCCTTACCAATTACAAATGCATAATCTTTTAAAGTTAAGAAAGTGTCCTTATTAGCCTTTTCGATAATTACGGTATTTGCTTTAGAGGATTGGTCTACAATGACCTCTTGGATTTTACCAAGCTCTCCAGTGTGTTTACCACCGGTAACAAGTACAACTACGTCTTCGCCAAATTCGAAGTTTTCCTTAATCTCTTGTTCTGGAATGTTGAGACATACAACATCGTATGCAGAGTAGTTGTCTTCTTCCACAATTACATTTCTACCGTCGTGAAGGTTTAATTGAGTTTTTCCGCCTTTGATGGTAGATTTGTTTACGATTTTAGCTAATTTGAACTCTGCGTCTTCAGCAGAGATAGGGTGTAAAGTTAATCTTCCTTTAGTATCTAAAAGTATTCTGTAATTTTCACCAGTCTTAGGAATGGATAATATGTCCATGAATCCTACTGGGAATTTGTAATCTTTTTTAGCTCTTCCGTCAATCAATACATTACCAGTGTTGATGAGCCTTTTAGCTTCCCTTGAGTTATCTGCAATACCTAAGATATCACGGATGATTACAAGCAAAGGCAATGAGTCATTGATTGCGTGAGTACCGGGAGCAGGTTTTACTGTCCAAGTATCTTCTTTTGGATGGATAGGCCAGGTTTTAGGTGCGTTGTATCTTTTAAGATGCTTTCTAGATCCCATTTTTGCCATCTTATTCCTCCTTAATTCTTCTTTCGTCTTTTAAATCAGCTTCAATAATCATCAAGTTGGACGGATGGATTGGAAGAAATACAGCGTTTCCATCAGGCTTGTTTAATGTAACGCCTTCAACGGTAACTTTGTATCTTTTAGCGTCGATAGATTCAACTTTTCCTTCGTGACCTTTAAAGTCTCCGCGAACAACTTGAACTTTGTCTCCTACTTTGATTGGCAATGATCTTTTGCCAATATCTGCTCTTAATTCTTTACTTAAGTTAGCGCTCATGATTTTACGGCGAATGTGTAAAGGAGCAGTGTAGAGAGCTTTTCTTTGTTTTCTTGGTTGAATTGACATTTAATCACCATACTTAAATCAATATGCTTGCTGCACTGCCTACGCTAGGCCATTTGTCAGCTGCCTCTTTAGCAACAGGTCCTCTGATTTCAGAACCTTTCAATACTCCTTCAGGAGTAATGATAACTGCAGCATTGTCTTCGAATTTTACACGAAGACCATCAGCACGTCTGTATTCTTTTTTCTGTCTTACAACAACGGCGTTGACGACTTCTCTTCTCATGTCAGCGGTTCCTTTCTTAACTGAAGCAACAACCATGTCGCCTACTCCAGCTACGTCAAGTCTCCTTCTAACACCTTTGAATCCCTTTACGGAAATAATTTCGATTTCACGGGCACCGGTGTTATCAACACATTGAAGTCTTGCGCCTATTGGCAAAGCCTTAGTTACGCTTGAGGTAGTAGGTTTCATTCTAATCATCACCCTTTACTTCAACTAATACAAAGTGTTTAGTCTTGCTTAAAGGCCTACATTCTGCGATTTTTACAGCGTCGCCAACTTCAACATCAATACAATCAGGTTTGTGAACGTTAATTCTTGATTTCCTTTTTTCGTATCTTTCATATTTTCTAATGAACTTGTAGAAACTACGTTCTACAGTAATAGTCCTTTCTGCTTTATTAGTAGTAACAACACCTTCAAGGACTTGTCCTCTAACAGATAAATTACCATGGAAAGGGCAGTTAGGATCATCACATTTAGTTTCTGGTTCCTTAACATTAAGACCAACCATATTATCACCATTAAATTTTTTTATATCTTTTCTTTATCCTATCTTCAGGACGATTCAATAATATTTTACCATCAATTTCAACTATGGTTCCATCTGGAACCTTGAATTGAAATACAGAAACATCTTTCTGAATTAATTTTTCCTTATAAATTAAATTAAAATGATTTTGTTGATTAGAACCTAAGTCATCACTTAAGACTTTTTCTTCAACCTCAATCAAGAGAGTCTTTTTAGTCTCATCAATAACAGTTCCGCAAAGCCCTATCAAAGAGGGATTGGAACTGTCAACAACTTTAAGCTCTAACCCAATTAATTCATGATAGAATATATTATTTGAGCTTATCATTCTAAGCCTCAGTATGTGTAAAGATAATAAACTTAGTTAGTGTCTTCTCCTTAAAAGAGTCTGACTAGTGTCTCACTCCTAAGAGTCTGACTAGTGTCTTCTCCTCTTATTGTATTTCTTATCAGAGTCTCTGATTTCAATAGTGTCAGAAGAGAATCCCATTTCAGATAAGACTTCCTTAACTCTTGCCTTATGATCTCCTTGAAGTTCAATTTGACCCTTCTTGGCAGTGCCTCCGCAGGCACATTTGGCTTTAAGAGTTTTAGTAAGCTCCTTAATATCTATATCATGTTCATCTATTCCTTCGACAATAGTCATAAGTTTACCGAATCTTCTTCTTACTGTAAAAACTTTTACAGATTGTACTTCCCTTGCGATTTCTTCGCATACGCAAAGCTCTTCAGGAAGTCCACATACATCACAGATTTTTGACATTTAATTCTCCTTCTGTTTTTGGTTCATAATTGTAAGAACACGAGCAATAGTCCTTTTGAGTTCTCTAATTTTACCAGGGTTTTCATTAACACCTGCAGCAGCACTTTTAGAAACGTTTTTAGCGAGTTCCGCTTTGAGTTCCACCAATTTTTCTTCGATGTCCTCAATTTCCATTTCCCAAATTTCTTTACTTCTTAAAATTGCCATTATTTCAACTCACTTAAGGTCATTTATTCGACATCTTCTTCAGCAGCTTCAAGCTCTTCGAGATCTTCAAGCTCTTCTTCAAGCTCTTCTAAGTCCTCTTCGACTTCTTCAATCTCTTCAGTGACTTCCTCTTCGATCTCTTCGACATCTTCTTCAGCTGCTTCTACAACAGGTTCCTCTACTTCAACAGGAGCAATGATATCCACCTTATCAGGTAAGGTTGCTTCAGGAGGCATGATTCTAACTACAATACCTAAAACACCAGGTTTTAAAGGTGCGGTAGCAAAACCTTCAGTTACGAATCTGGTTGCAGGTTCACCACATTTCTTGATGTATCCCTCGGTGAATTTTGCAACAGCAGATCTTGATCCTCTGATCTTACCGGAAATGGTTACTTCCACTCCTTGAGCTCCAGCGCCCATGATTTTACGGATTGTGGAATAAGCCACTCTTCTAAAGTGCATTCCTCTTTGGAGCATGTTGGCAATCTTGGAAGCCATGATTCTTGCGTTGAGTTCAGGAACAGCAACTTCCTTAACTTCAACCTGTGGGTTGTCAAGGTCAAACTTGGTCTTAAGGCTTTGGGTGATTGCCCTTACGGTCTTTCCACCTCTACCGATTACCATACCAGGTCTTTCTGCATAGACAATTACCATGGTTCCTAAAGGAGTTACTTGGATTTCCATTCCACCGTAACCTGCTCTTTCAAGTTCTTTTTCTAAATATTCATCTATTCTGGTTCTTCTGAGACCTTCTGTAACGAAATCTTTTTCTATCATTAATTAAGCCTCCACTAAAACTACTTGAATATGGGTGGTTGGAGTGTTGAATGGAGTGACTCTACCGAATGCTCTTGGTCTAGCTCCTCTTATTACCATTCCTCTGTGGGAAGAGATATGCTCAATCTTGAGGTTTTCTACATCCATACCTTTGTATTCAGCATTTGCTTCTGCGTTTTCTATAACAGTTAAGATTGCTTTGGAAGCCTTTACAGGGTATCTTCCAGCAGCCCAGCCTTTCATTCCTTTTCTGTGACCTACATCTCTGTTGTGTCTTTTGAAAGGAACAGCCTTTTTCATATCAATAACATCATTTAAGTATGCTTTTGCCTTTGCAACATCCATGCCTCTTATTGCACTGCAGATTTCAACGCAATGCTTTGGAGAAACCTTAATGGATTTTGCCATAGCACGTGCTGTCTTAGATTCGTCAGCATCAGGATTGTTATAAGCGTATTTGTTTTTTGCCATATCATCCTCTCCTTATTTAAGTGGCACAAACATAGATGATCTGGTAGCACCCATACCTGGGTCACCGTGTTGAACTCTAGCTCTGGTTGGTGCGAATTCACCAAAGAAGCAGCCTAGCATTTCAGGGGTGAAGGTTACTTCCACAAAGTCTCTGCCGTTGTAGATTCCGAAAGTGGTTCCTACCATTTCAGGAATTACGATCATGTCTCTGCAGTGAGTTCTAACTACTAGCGGTTTTCCACCTTTCTTATCCATCTTTTGCATCTTTCTCATTTTATCCAACACAGACTGTTGTCTAGGTAAGAATCCTCTTTTTAAGGATCTTCTTTGTCTTGCTGGTAAAAGTTCAATAAATTCGTCTAAGGACATTTCTTTTAATTCTTCAATAGTATATCCTCTGTATTTAAATATTTTTCTAGCCAATGACACATCTCCTTAAATTATCTTCTCTTTCCAGTACGTTTAGCTGCAATTGAACCAACTTTTCTTCCAGGTGGTGCGTGTCTTGAGATAGTGGTCGGACGACCTGGGTGTTGTCTGTTACCTCCACCGTGAGGGTGGTCTACAGCGTTCATTGCTACTCCTCTAACAGTCATAAACTTCTTACCTTTAGCCTTATAAGCATGCCATCTGACACCTGCCTTGAGGAAAGGTTTCTCTTTTCTTCCTCCACCAGCTACAACACCGATACTTGCACGGCATCTTGGGTTGAAGGATTTGAGTTCACCAGATGGTAATTCCACAACAGCTTGACTTGCATCATGAGTAATTAAAGAAGCGTAAGTTCCAGAGGATCTTACGAAACGTCCTCCGTCTCCTGGTCTGTTTTCAATATTGTAGATAGGAGTACCTTCAGGGATTTCAGCAAGTGGCAAAGTGTTTCCAAAGCTGATTGGAGCTGAGATACCGCATTCGATTTCATCATCAATTTGAATTGATTCAGGAGCTAAAATATGTCTCTTTTCACCGTTTTCGAATTTGACAAGAGCAATAGGGGCGGTCCTTGCAGGGTCGTGAATGATTTTAACGACTTTTCCTTTTAAGCTTCCTTCCTTCTCTAAGTCATCGTAAGCCCTGTATTGGATTTTATCCTTGAATCTGTGAGATGCTACACGATGAGCAGGAGTTCCTCTTCCTCTACGTTGGTGTATTAATCGTTTTCCCATAATCAATCCTCCTTAGAATACTCCCATTTTAACTGCTACATCTTCAGCTTCGCCTTCTTCAGCAAGCTTGACATAGGCTAACTTCAATCCTTTAGAGGTTATGTGAGTGTTTACTCTTACAACCTTTTCATCGTAAAGGAATTCGAATGCCCTTTTGATTTGAGATTTTGTAGCGGTTCTTCTTACAACGAAGGTTAGCTCGTTGTTTTGATCGATTAAGTTCATAGTCTTCTCAGTTACATGAGGTTTAACAATAATTGTATAAGGATCCATAAATATCCACCTTCTTAACTATGCCATATAAATCTGTCTTCGATTTATTGGAATAATCCTCCTAATTTTTCAACAGCGGACTTAGTGTAAATGGTTAACCTACCCGCATGAGTACCTGGAGCTAATAATTCAGCATTTAAGTTGTCTACAGCAACAACATCGACACCAGCGTGGTTTCTTGCACCTAATCCAATGCCTTTGTCTTCAGATACAACAACTAAAGGTCCTTTACCGGATTTGTATTTACGTCCTCTTGTCTTTCCTCTGCCTGCTCTTATCTTTTTGCTGTCTTTAGCCTTGATTACATCATCGTAAACCCCTAAAGCCTTGAAGATTTCACGGGTTTCGCTTGTTTTCTTGACAGTTTCCAAATCATCTTCAACAATTACAGGTACTTGTTCGAGATTTTCGATTCTGTGACCTCTTCCAGCAACCAATTCTTCATTTACGGTAGCTGCAACAGCAGATCTGATTGCAAATCTTCTTTCCTTATTGTTGATTTTTTCATGATGATTCTTAGCAGCTCTTACAGGGTGTGCCTTTCTTCCGCCGATAGCTTGAGGTACGAATGCTGCTCTAGCGCCGGTTTTTATCCTAGGCACCATAGCTGCGCCTCTACCGGAACCCCAGGATTCTGCTGAGGTTCTTTTACCTGCCATAGGGTCATTACCCCATGGTTGGATTCTTGCAGATTGAGCAGAAAGGACAGCCCTTTTGATAAGGTCAGGTCTGTATTCTTCATTAAAAATAGCAGGAAGTTCGATTTCCTCTTTTACTTCCCCTTGAATTGAATAAACATTAACTTTCATTTAAACCCCTCTATACACCTTGTTTTGAAGCAGTGCTTATGTAGTTCACTTGAGGAGCTGCATCGTCAGCTTTCTTAGGTCTGATAGCTTGTCTGAGAATAACTAACCTTTTGGTTGGACCTGGTACGGAGCCTTTTACAAGGACATAGTCGTTTTTGACTAAACCATATCTAATGAATCCTCCAGCAGGGTTAACAGCATCAACTTCAGATACGTCTCCAATCTTAATGACTTTCTTATTGAATTCAGTTCTCTTATGGTATCCCATCTGACCTGCTTGTGCAACAGTCCACATGGTTCTTTCCGGAGACCATGGACCGATAGAACCTACGTGTCTACCTTTTCCACTTCTCATTGCCTTACCATATTGAATTCTGATGTTCCATCTCTTTACAACCCCTTGGACTCCTTTTCCTTTGGTGGTTGCAATTGCGTCTACATACTGTCCTTCGCTAAAGATATCACTGGCTCTGATTTCTTGACCTAAAATTCCAAGAGCGTAGTTTAATTTTTCTTCTGCAGAGCTTCCGCCTAATGCACATTCAAAGATTTCAGGTTTCTTCTTAGGAACGCTAGCCATTTTAGGATTAGTGTGTACTAAGACTCTTACCTCTTCAGTCTTTTCTAAAGCATCTTGTATTTTTGCAATAGCTTCGGATTGGTCGTAGTCCTTAGGAAGGGTGATTTTCCTAGAGAGCTCTTCATCCAAATTATCTGCAATTACTTCAGTGATAGCCTTAAGTCCGTGAGCAGTTTTTTCGTATGATCTTATCCCCAAAATTACAAGGGGTGGTACTTCCAAAACGGTTACAGGAGTGAAAACTTCCATTCCATGGGATGGAGAGTTTTTATCATTGTCCACAACCATAGCATGAGTCATACCAGCCTTATATCCAGCAAGACCCAAAAGTTTTGGTTCTTCATTACTTGGCCAAGCTTTGATTCTTGGGGTCTCTTTAGCAACTCTCTTACGAGGGCTAAATGCCACTGAACCTTTTCTTGGTTGGTGATGTCTTACCATTCTTTTCCTCCGTTATTTATAATTTCCTATAATTAATCAGTTTAATCTATATTTAATAGATTGTAATAGATTCAAATTAAAAAAATATTCTCTATTTATCATTTAAATCTACAAATTTCATAGATTTAAACTTTAAAATATTTTTTTATCATCTAAATCTATTCAATTTTCTTAAATTGCGAGTACAATATTTACCGAATTTAAGATTGATTTATCGATTCAATGAATAAGCAAAATTAATATATTAATCAATTATTAAGAACATTAATCCAATTAAAAAGAATTAAGATTAATTCTAAAAGTAATTGATCAAATCATAAAAATCAATAAATCTAGAATAAATAGCCATATTTGCTCTTTTAGCAAATCGCTAAAATTCTACACTGTTTAAACTTATTATTCATATATAATAGGCAAATAATTTAGCATACAGGTCTCCTTAACTAAATATCTAGATTCGGCATACAGTCTACCTTTTAGTAAATTATCCTAGGATACAGGACTGGTAGAGGGCCAAAAAATTTAAACAGGCATAATAAAGCTAAATAGAGCTAGATAAACATGAAAAACAAGCTCAAACTTGTTTATTTTACTTCTCAAAGATTATTCTATCTTAAAGTTAAAGTTTATTTGAACTTTAAAATATCTTTATTCATCCAATTAATTTCGTTCTAATGCCTATTCTAAATCGCAACTACTCTTAACCAATGAATAAACTTTATAGTGTCTAATTATAAAGCAAATCCTTGAAAGCTAAAGCTAACAGTAGCTAAAGCTATATATCTATATGTTTTATAATGAATTTATAAAAATTATGTGTAATGCCACATAAAGCATCATGTGTCTTGCCACATGAAAGCATCATGCATTACGCTGCATGAAAGCGAAAGCCAACAATGAACTATTGGCTTAAAGTATATTGAAAATAGCTAAAGTTGAAATAACAGCCTCTTCGGTCCTGACAGTCTCTGTTCCCTGATTTGGGATTGTATTGATTTTAACTGTTTCCCATTTGGAACTTTCGACATTCTCACTTATAGATGAGTAAGGGCCTCCAAAGACAATCGCTATATGATTAGAGCTTTCCACTTTAGTTTTCAATTCATTAAAAATAGAATCGATTGTTTCTGCGTACCTTGTTGTTTCTACAACAAGATCGGGATTAACTAATTTTAAGCTATTTTTAAGACTTTTATTTGTAGATAATGTCTTAAATCCCCAGTAAATGTCATCTGGTTCATCAGGTGTGACTATTACCTCTTTAGCAAACTTAGTAATTTTAAATGAAAAAATCTTATTTACTGTAAGTTGCTCTTTGCAAAACGCCAGTTTATCCATACCTATATCTACGAAGGTACCTTTCTTATTCCTTTTTACAGTGAATCCTTGTCTGTAATCACCTAATTCAGGCTTTCCAGTTGGATGATGAGGAACTCTCAAAGGAGGCAATATTCCAACGTGACGCAATTCTGCCTTGATAGGAATTGCCTTTTTCCTAAGGTATTGTGGAGTGTCCATATAATTGAGGACTTCTGCAATGAAATCTCCATCATCAGTCTGTTCGCTGTCTGGAATTGAAAGATCTTTATAAATCACCACTTCATCCACTTCAAATACAGCCAAGGCACGGCCAATCAAACCTACTTTAGAGGTTTTTAGCTTTAAATCCTTGGTTTCAGCGAGAAATGAATTCGGTATAAAGACAGACACTTTACTATTTTGCATATTTATCATTTTTTTTAAGTTTTTAATCCATATGCAACATTGATTAAAGTATTTAGTCAAAAAAAGCACTAAATTACCGATAATCGCGTAAAATAAAAAAATAATTAAAAAAGAATCTTATTACTAATCACAATTTAATCTTAAAAGTAATTCAAATTATTAAAAAATTCAAATAATTAAATAATTAAAATAATTAAATAATTAAAAATATTAAAATATTCAAATAATTTAAATTAATTAAATTAAGTATTTTTAGAAACATAACTCTAAAATTACTTAAATACGCTATAAGATTTTTAGTAAAGACATAGCCCAAGCTAAATCATTAAAAAACCTTTGAATATGATATTTAACATTAGACAGATGTCGAATACCAAAATAAATTATGAAAAATAATAAAAAATTTAAAAATTTCTTA
This sequence comes from Methanobrevibacter ruminantium M1, assembly GCF_000024185.1. Taxonomy (NCBI): domain Archaea; kingdom Methanobacteriati; phylum Methanobacteriota; class Methanobacteria; order Methanobacteriales; family Methanobacteriaceae; genus Methanobrevibacter; species Methanobrevibacter ruminantium. Next base: position 1,117,526 of record NC_013790.1, on the reverse strand, counting down.
TAAATTACAAATTGTAGACATATAGATTAGTAATATTTAAGTATTTTATAGTATATAAAGGTTTTGTATAAAAATGAGTAAATTCTTTAAAAAAAATGGATTATAGGCCATTTTTTTAAAATTTTGTGAAAAAACTACAGATTTCATGATAAAATTGGGAAAAACTAAAAAAAACAACTTGAACATAGCTGAGAGCTTTAGAGAGTAAAATATTACCCATATGAATTTTATTTATATAATTAATGAATATATATTCTTTAAATATATTTAAATTAACTTTATGGTTTTATTTAAAGTTTTCAACCCTTAAAACAACTACTTTTACATCCCTTGACTCAGTTTTATGAAAGTCATAGATCTTTGGAAGGGGGAAATTATAGACGAACTTATGGCTTATATCCCCACCTAAATCATTATAATAATCAATCACAAACTCTTCTGTGCTTTTCATATGAAATGAATATATCACTTCAGCACTGGCCATAGCAAATTCCATGAATTTTCTATCTGCATGTCTTGTTCCTCTCTCCTGAGAACCGAAGGGAGGATTCTGGAATAAAGTGGCAAACTTGAAATCTTTCTCATCAAAAGAGCCATTCATCAAACCATCATTGGAATTATTAAGATTAGAATCATCACCAAGAGAATTGCTATTATAATATTCTATTAACTTATCATATTTTTCATCAGATTGAATACTCTTATCATTTAATAGTTCGGATATTGAATTATATTGATTGATGTCTCCAACTATGAAATTAATATTAAATACATCTACATCACTCGGTTGATTTAGGCCAATTAAATCAATTATTGTTTTTTCCCCAAGAGCGATTGATTCAGGGTCAATGTCAAGGCCTAATGAATAGCCTGCACCCATAAGCCAAGAGCCAATTGCAAATATGCCAGTGCCGCATCCAAGGTCCAATACGCTTAAGTCGCTAATGTCTCCTAATGTATATGCATTCCATATAAGATCAGATGCAATAGAGGATGGTGTTGAGTACTGCTCAAGCTCAACTTTTGGATTTGGATGAGATGGAACATTTTGCAGGATCATCTCAAGCTGTTTCTTTTTTCTAATTTTCATAATAACACTTGAATAATTAAAAATCATTAAATTGAAAAAATATATTTTTTTTTGATTTCTATTAAAGATATTAATTTTATTAATTATAATTTTTACTATAAAATTAATTTATATTATTATTTTTAAAATATATTGAATCTATAATCTTTGTTCAATTTCATATCAATTTCACACTCTCACATCAATTTTACAAAATGAAATCAATTTTACAACTTCACATCAATTTTACAAAATGAAATCAATTTTACAACTTCACATCAATTTAACGAAATGAAATCAATTTAACGATATAAAGTCAATTTAACACTTTTAAATCAATAATGAGGTGAAAAAAACCAATATATTTATTTATTAAGAAAACAAAGAATAAAATGAAGGTTTTTTATTGCTTGAATAAAAATATCCGCATAAAATTGAGGTCAAGAATATGATGATTAGTATTAAAATCGTTATAAACCCTTCATTTGACATGGTGAAAAGCACATTAAAGGAAATGATTAAATTTTCCTTAGAATTAATGAAAATTTTCATCATGGTATTGTTCGCTTAATTTGTAATCGGCAGTTGAACTAAAAAAAAATAGTAGTTTTTAATATTTTTTCTTAGGTAATTTTTTCTTTCATAGATAATATTATATAAGATGAAAATATAACATTATTTGAACAATACCCTCATTTTATGGGTAAATTTAAAGTTGAGAATTCACTACGAATTCTTAAACTTTAAATTTTAATTTTCTATTTTTCAAAACCACATTATAATAATTTTTTAAAATTTTTAACCAATAACTACTTTTTAAATTAAAAATCAATCCAACACATTAATAAATTAATTAGATTAAAAATTAGGATAAAATTTAATATTAATAATTATAAATATATAATATAAAATGAATCAATGATTATTTAATATTTGATTATACTTGATTATTATCTTATTAAATTTGATTAATAAAGTGATCCATTACATAAAACTTAATTTTTAAATAATTAATTGATTAAATAAATTGATTGATGAAATAAATAACGAATTAACCAACTTATTCGTTTTAAAAGATTAAAAGAGGTAAAAAATGTTTGAAAAAGTACTTATTGCAAACAGGGGAGAAATTGCCATACGTATTATGAGAGCATGCCGCGAATTGGATATGAAAAGCGTAGCGGTCTACTCAGATGCAGATAAAACTTCCCTTTACACTAACTATGCAGATGAAAGCGTTCCTTTAGGAAACCCATCTCCAAGCCAATCTTATTTAAACATTGAAAAGATCATTAATGCTGCACTTGATACAGGAGCAGATGCCATTCACCCAGGATACGGATTCTTGGCTGAAAATCCAGAGCTTGGAAGACAATGTGAGAAAAACGGCATCAAGCTAATCGGACCTAAAGGGGAGCATATTGAAAAGATGGGAGATAAGATCACTTCCAAACAGCTTATGAAAGAGGCTGGAGTCCCTGTAATTGAAGGAACCCCTGAAGGAATCGATGACGTTGAAGAGGCTAAGGAAATAGCTGAAGCAATCGGATACCCTGTAATCATCAAGGCTTCCGCTGGAGGCGGAGGTATCGGTATGCGTGCAGTCTATAGTGAGGAAGAGCTTGTCCGTGCACTTGAAGCCACCCAGTCAGTTGCTCTTAAAAACTTTGGAGACGCTACAGTATTCATTGAAAAATACCTTGAAAAGCCAAGACACATAGAATTCCAGATATTGGCAGACGAATATGGAAACACCATCCATGTGGGAGACAGGGAATGTTCCATCCAAAGAAGACACCAAAAGCTTTTAGAAGAAGCCCCTTCCCCAATCATGACTGAAGAATTAAGGGAAAGGATGGGTGAAAGCGCTGTAAAGGCTGCCGAATATATCGGATACAACAGTGCAGGTACTGTGGAATTCCTTTACGACAATGGAGACTACTACTTCCTTGAAATGAACACACGTATCCAAGTAGAACACCCAATCACTGAAATAGTAACAAACACTGACTTAATCAAGCAACAGATTAAAATAGCCTGTGGAGAAGAGCTTGAATACAGTCAAAGTGATATCACAGTAACAGGACATGCTATCGAATGTCGTATCAATGCTGAAAACCCACTTGCAGACTTCGCTCCAAACCCAGGAAAAATCACAGGTTACAGATCACCTGGAGGACCTGGAGTACGTCTGGACAGTGGTGTTTATATGAACTATACCATTCCTACATTCTATGACTCAATGATTTCCAAACTGGTTACAAGCGGAAGAACAAGAAACGATGCAATCAATAGAATGAAAAGGGCATTGAGCGAATATATTATCTTAGGCGTAAAGACCACAATTCCATTCCATAAGGCAATCATGAGAAATGAGTCATTCCTTGCAGGTGACTTGAACACCCACTTCGTTGACGAGCATAAGAAAGGAATTGAAGAGGAAATGGAAAAGGTAATTTTAGAAGATTTAGAAAGAGTAAATCGTATGAAATCTACTTTTATGCCTGGTAAAAAGATAGCTGCAATTTCTGCAACAGTTGGAACTTATTTCAATGCTGCACAAGCACAGCAGATGAAAAAGAAATAATATTTTAAATTTATTTTTAAATTTAATGATTATTTTTTTTAAATAACTGCTATCTAAAAAAATAAAATAGGATTAAATTTAATTTTTACTTTAATTATTATTTTTTAAATAAAAGCTATCCGAATGATAAAATTAAATCTTATCAATTAAAACTAATTGAAAATTAAAATAACGATTATAACCGTGATTATAATGAAAAGAGAAATGATTAAGCTCTTAGTTAGCTATGACATAATTTCCAAAGAGGAAGCTGAAAAGATTGATTCAATCAATGATGAAGCAATTGAAGAGTCAATCAAGGAATTAGGATTTGGAAAAACTGAACACATTACAAAAGAAAGGATATCTGAGTTTTTAGAAACTGAAGAACTCGGAGAAGAGATTCTATGTTTCCGTAAGGTATTCTCTACAAACAGCATTTCCAAATTCTTGGCAAACCATGGAGCAAAGGAAGGAACTGTATTGATTTCCGAAATCCAAACAAACGCTAGAGGAAGATCCGGCAAGAAATGGGAAGCTCCAGACGGCGGAGTATGGATGAGCATGATTTTAAGGCCAGATGTCCCTCCGGCAAAGATAGGATTGATCACACTTGCAACAGGTGTTGCAATAGCTAGAGCTATCCGTTCATTTGACGTTGACGCTAAAATCAAATGGCCTAACGATATCTTAATCCATGGAAATAAGATATCTGGAGTATTGACTGAAGTAATTGCTACATTCAATCAAATCGAATATGTTATCGTAGGTGTTGGAATCGACAGCAACCTTAAATTGGAAGACTTCTCTGAAGACATAAGAGAAGGAACAACCACCTTGGAAGAGGAAATCCCTGTAAAAGTAGATGAAAATGAACTCATTGGAATCTTCTTAAATGAATTTGAAAAGATTTATGACATCTACTTAAATGGAGATGTTGAAGAGATTCTTAGCGAATGGAGAGCCCTTTCAGACACCATAGGAAAATATGTAAGCATTACCCAAACAGGGGGCAAGACAACTCAAGGATATGTTGTTGGAATCAATAAGGAAGGAAGCTTAATTATTGAAAAACAAGACGGAAACTTAGAGAAAATTATTTCAGGCGAATTAAGAACTCTTTAAGTTCTTTTTAATATTATTTGTTTTATTCATATTGTTTTCACCAAACTATATGAAAAAATTGGGAATGGAAAAGTTCATCTTTTTCATTCCCTTACCTCTTTTAATCTGCTATTTTTGAAAAAAAAGAACTAATAGAACTTATTTGAATAAATAAGTATAAAAACTACTATTTTTAGAAAAAGATAAAAAATAATTTATTCGAATAAATAAGTATAAATACCACTATTTTAAAAAAAGAATAAAAAAAAGTATTTTAAAAAAATACTAAAAAATATTTGCTATTTTTTACAGAAACTTATAAAACTGCTTTTAATAATAAATCAAGTCCCTAGACTTTTCCACATCTTGACAACTGTCTAAAAAACTTGTTAAATGAATCATCCACCTTATCATGCAAGATACCTAAATTCATATCAATAACATCTTGGGTGGACAGGTCAAATCGAACTGTAGCAGATGCCCCTGGCATCCCAACAGCAGGTATTGTAATAATTCCTTCATCCTTCAATAAAATCATAGCCCATAGGAAAGAAAGGTCCTTTTCAGATAGCTCTGTTTCAATATCTAAAGCGTCCACTTGTTTTTTAAGAGCATCTTCAGTTACCATAACACCAGTTGGTGTTTTTTCAAACATTTCATAGTCCTTCGAAACCATATCATAGAACTTGTCTTTTCTAGAGATTGCATTTATAAGATTGTCTTCGCTATAGTTTTTTATTCCATTTACCATGGCTAAAATGAGAGGAGGCTGTGCTTCAAGGCCAAACTGGTTTGCCTTGACCTTTACCTTATCGATCAATTCCTCTTTTCCAGCCATCAATCCACCTCGAGGACCTGGCATAAGTTTATCTGTGCTTGTTACAACAAGGTCTGCCCCTAAGTCACATGCCCTCTTTTGATTGAATACTGCAGTCCTAAGCCTTGCACCTGAAGCATCATCAACTAAAACCGGAATGTCCTTATCATGAGCCATATCAATTACTTCCTTAAATGTATCCTCATCTATCACCTGATGGTCCATTGTAGAGCCTGTAACAACAACAAGACTTGTATTGTCCTCTATTTTAAATTCATTTAGATCTATATATTCATCATAGTCAGCCCCCACAATATTGCATGAGCGAGGAATTGACGGATGGGCAGGGTATTGGGCTAAAAAGTGACTTACATGCTCTCCCTCCTTCACCAAGGACAGTATACTTGCAAGGATGCCTGAACTTGTCCTGTTTACTGCAAGTGCCTTCTCACCGCCAAGATGCTCCTTTGCAACAACTTGAAGCTCATCCTCAAAGATGGCAGGACCTACATAGGTTTCAAGGAGATCCAACTCCTCTTCACTTGATATGAAGCCACCTGAAAGTCCAGTGACATCATATAAAGATGATCTGCCCTCATTTTCCACAATTGACCTTATAATCTTAAGGGCTGATTCCCTTTTCTTAAGCTCATCTAATGAATTGTTTACAATCATGATAAAAACCTATAATAAACTTTAAAATTAAATTAGAATGGTAAATTAAATAAAAATAAAAAATAAGCAATTTAAATAAATAAATTAATAAATAAAAAAGAAAAATTGGATAATTATTATCCAATGCAAAAAAAAAAGATTAGTCTAAAAGTTTCAATTCATAATCAGAGAATGATTCAATGATTACCTTCAAATCCTTTTCAGGAATATCCATGGAAGCAAACTCTTCTCCTTCGGAATAGCTGTATTCAGCATGTACTATATGTCCTTCAGGAGTGGTGTATAGCATTATGAAGTCCTCTTGCTTTTCAGGATTTTTAGTAGGTAAACTGATAGTGAATGAAAGACCTAATTGATTGAAGAACTTTACCTTTTCCTCTTCATCCTTATTGCATTTTTTTAATTTTCTAATTCTGGATTTTAATTTCTTTTCTGCTGCTTCGCCAATATCTGCCATATTATCACCAATTCATTAATATAATCAATCTAATAAATATTTTAGTAAAATAAAATCAATATTTTAATTTTTATAAGAATCAAATGAATTAATTATGAAAATTTATATCTATTTTCCAATTATAAAAATAAAAATATTTTTTAAAAATTATCTAAAAGTTTTTTAAAATAATTCTATTATGATATTTAAAAAAAATGATATATAAATCTTTATAATTTTAATAATTTATTAATGGAAAATTGATTTGACTTGGGAAAACTAGTGAAAAAAAACTAAACTTAAAATAAAAGAAAAATAGAAAAAAAGGAAAAATATAAATTAAAAATTAGCTTTAAAGAAAAAAATAATAAGGGAAAATATAAATTAAAAATTAGTTTTAAAGAAAAAAATAATAGGAAAAATAAGAATTATTTAATAGTTATTTTTCCAGATTTTGTAACTGCACCATAACAAGCATCACCTGCAAATTTGGCTGTAAATGAATAGGTCTTTTTACTGGACAAGCTCACATTAACGGAAGCGACTCCTTTTGAGTTTGTTGTAGCTGAATATGTCTTTCCATTTACAGTGAAAGTGATCTTCTTATTTGCAACTGCCTTATTATTATTGTCCTTTAAGGTAGCTGTCAAGGCTTTTGTCTTGGCAGTTGACTTATAGGTCTTACTTGGAGCAGTAAGACTCATTTTCTTCTTATTTACAGTTATCTTAGCCACTTCAAATGATGCATTATAGTCATCATCACCTAGGAAGCAGATTGCAAAGGTGTAAGTGAATGGCATTTTAAGGTTTATCTGCAATTTCACTCCGCCAGTGGCATTGGTAGTTCTGTTATAGATTCTGCCGTTAAATCCTATTTTAACTTCCTTGTTTGCCAAAGGATTGTTGTTTCCATCCACTAATGTGACATAGAAATAGTCTCCTATTCTTCCATCCACATCAGGAACAACTGATTGGGTCACCATATCCTCATATATGATCTTTGTGGCTTTCCTTGAAACAGGAACATCAGAACCGTTTGTGCCATTTGTATCTGTTCCATTATCTGTTTTATTTCCGGTGTCTGTTCCATTATCAGTTTGATTTCCTGTGCCATTGGTGTCATTAGCATCATCTCCATTTGGAGCATCCTTGATTAAAGTTATTGTCTTAATTAGTTCAGCGCCTTCAAAGAAGTCATTTGAAGCAAATTCGGTCTTGACAATATAATTGCTCTCATTAAGTTTAGCCAAGCCTGACAAGCTGGCCTTACCTTCATCATTGGTCTTTACCACATAATTAAACAAGACTTGGCCATCCATTGAACTTAAGGCAAACAATATTGTCTCATTTGCCAATGGACTTAATTTATCATCCACTAGATAAACATCATATTCCCTCTTCTCACTTGAAAGATTGATTAAAGTCTCTCCGGATAATAATTGGGCAATGCGTTTTGAAACTGAAAGATTGAAAATCATTGCAGACTCTGAGTAATCGTCATCTCCAAGGAATTTTAGAGCAAATTCATAAACTCCCTCATCCAAATTAATAGGGCATGATGCAATTCCATTAGAGTCTGTAATCAGACTGACTCCATCTAAATTGCTTATGGTCAAGCCAACTGTCTTATTTGAAAGAGGATTAAGTGATTCATCCAATAATTCAAATTCGATGACCTTTTCAAGATTTGCAAAGATGTTCAAATTGGACAAGTCTATTTTAAATAGGGTATTGATTTTAGATGATTCAGTTCCGTTATCACCAGGGCTAGTTCCATTGCCTCCGCTAGGATCAGTTCCATTAGTGCCATTATCATTTATAGGAGCAGTTCCATTGCCTCCGCTAGGGTCGGTGCCATTAGTAGCATTATCACCACCAGGGCTAGTACCATTATCTCCACCAGGACTTGTACCGTTATCTGCTTTAGAAACTGAAAGATTGAAAATCAAGCGAGATGGAGAGTAATTCTCATCTCCACTGAAACTAAGGACAAATTCATAAACTCCCTCATCCAAATTAAGAACGCAACTAGCAATTCCATCAGAATCTGTAATCAATTCAGTATCTTCATCCAAATCAACTATAGTCAAATTGAGAGTTTTATCCGCCAATGGATTTAATGATTCGTCCAATAAAGCAAATTCAATTGTCTTATCCACATTTGCAGATACTGTTAAATCAGACATGTCTATTTTAAATAATGTATTGATTTTTGAACTGTTATCTGTTCCATTAGTACCATTGCCAGTATCATTAGTGCCATTATCGCCATTTAAAGAATCATTCACTACAGAAACATCAATCTCCAAAATAGAATCATCATATAAGTCATTTGATTCAAAAGCAATTAAAAGATTGTAATCTCCGCTTTCAATATCTGAAAGATCGATAATTGCAATTCCTCTTTCATTAGTTATTGCAGAATAATTGAATAAATCCTGACTGTCCTTTTTAGCGAAAGCAAATAAAAGGGACTGATTTGCTATAGGATTGAAATCATCATCCAATAGATGAGCTTGATATGGATTGGAAGAGTTTATTGCTATATCGTCAGCAACTATATGAGGAGCATTTCTTTTTAAAACACTTAAATTAAATCCAAACTCACAAGGAGAGTAACATTCATCTCCCAAATAGCTTGCAATGATTTCATAATTGGATTTAGTTAGATTTAAATTAAATGATGCAATTCCATTTGGGCCAGTAGTCAGATTATAAATCAATGGATTTTCTGCCAAATCAACTGAATTTAAATCTTCAACTGTTAAGATGATAGTTTTATCTGCTAAAGGACCGGTTTGATTAGATAAGATAAATTCTATCAGATCATTTGACTGGGACAAGCTGATCCAATTTGAACCATTGTAAATTAGGCTAGAGGAATCAAATTCCATTGATGAAGCCCTTCTTAAAACATTTAGATAAAATGTCAAGTTAGATGCCTTATAATATCCATCCTCTGCAAATGAAGCCAAAAATACATAATTTCCTTCCAATAAATCCAATACAAACCCTGCCTGACCGCTGCCATTTGTAATTAAGGTGAGATTCTCAAATAGATAGTCATTATCGCTTTCAATGAGTGAAATAACTATATTCTTATCAGAAAGATTATTGATTCCATCAGAGAGTGTGAAATTGATTACATCACCAGATTTTGAAAATACAGTTATATTGGAAGGGTCCAGATTATCCAAGCTAATTGAAGTGTTAGATTTTGATACTGAAACATTAAATGTCACGTTAGATGACATATAAGAGTCATCTCCTGCAAATGAGGCTAAGAAAACATAATTTCCTTCCAATAAATCCAATACAAACCCTGCCTGACCGCTGCCATTTGTTATTAAAGTGACATTCTCAAATAGATATTCGTTGTCGCTTTCTAACAAGGATATAACGATTTGCTTATCTGAAATTCCAATAGACTGAAGGTCAGTCAATTGAATGTCAACAACGTCTCCGGATTTCACTGAAGTTGAGACATTAGGGACTTCTACAAATTTGGTGAGGCTTCCATAATAAAGATTTAATACTTGAGTAGTGTTGGCATCACCTGGATTGAATCCTGAATAGTTATAGTCATATGACAAGCTGGCCACATCATTATTTCCCCTCATAGTAAATACAAGGGTAAGGGTGCTTGACTGGCCTTCGGAGAATGTGTCAAAATGCCATATCTTTTTTGTGCTATCAAATTCACCATTAAGCTTAGTGAAACTCTTTAAGAAAAATGAACTGTTCCACTTCATGCTGATATTCAAGTCATTTACTGTAGCTCCTTCATTGGATACGGTTATCTTAATCTCTACAGTATCCCCTTGTGTATAAGTGGTTGCATTTGCCCTAGCATGAAGGTGCACATCAGATGGACCGATAGTATAGGCCTTCAAGCAGATATTAGGTTCAGTAAAAGTCTTATTATTCATATACATATAGAACTTAAGGATATCTCCCACTTCATAAAGGTCCTGCCAGTTTTGCCCATCAAAGCTTATGAAGGACTCTCCAGGATTTGAATTAGCACGACTGCTATAGTCGCTTCTTTTAGATTCTATTGCAACAGGATAATTGGAATCTGGAGTGCTTAGCTTGACAATTATCTTGAATATGTCACCTGAAAGGAGTTCAACAACATCATCCAGCTTGATTGTATGATATCCTGCACCTTTGACATTTCCCTCTTGAACAAGTCTTGAAATGCCGTTTACTGTAATGTTTACTAAATAGCTGCTGCTTCCATAGGTATATAATCCAAATGCAGCCAATGGATTGTTGTTTAAAGCAGTGAACTGATTTGCAATCCATGCAGTGCTGCAGCCATATCCGATTGACTCAAAGGTGTTTCCTAAAGTGTCATACTGATAATTGTTCTTATAGGTGGAGGCATTTGCAACTGAAGTAAATGCCATTGCAGCGATTGCATCATAGCCATAGCCTGCAAGTGTCTTGTCATAATAGGAGACGTACCAATAGCCATCATAGCCTTCACTAGGACCCCAACTGTTTTTGATAATGAATGCTCCGTCACCTGGAGGTCTTACAGCAAAATTATCTGCAGAATAACTGTCATTCCAACCTACAATGGTTATGGCATGGTTGGAAATTGAAATGACATCACAATAATAATCCGGATTATTATCAAAGGAATCATCTGAACATAATGTAGTATACAATGCGCCATATTTTAAGATAGCTGCCTTTATCTGATCGATATCTAGATAATTCAAACGCAATGGGACATATAAGACATCCTCAACCTGCTTTACAATATTTGTGAATGTTCTTGAATTATGGCTTGTATCGTTGAATGGATCTTGAGACTCATTTACAGGTCCGCTCCAGCGAAGGAGATATGCAAGAGACATATAGTGGTTTCCACCGTCATACCAGTCGGTTCCATTCAAACCATAGGCTCCAATAAGATTCTTCATATTGTTTTCGGAAAGGTCATATGATGTGTTTTCATATTTTAAAAGATAGGATTCAAGGGCTGCAAGAGTGGAAAAGGCCCAGCAGGACCCGGAATTCTTTTGGTCCTTAACTGAAGTGACAAGATTGTAGTCCCTTAGGTCATAGGATGAAGGCAACTGGCTAAGTTCCATTTCACTAAGGATTTCTGCTATATCCTCTTGGCTAAATGCCTCGGATATGATAAATTGATCTTCAAGACAAATCAAGATATCCTCTTTTGGATTTATTGCACGGTTATTTGTGAAATTCACATTGTCAAAGTCAAGGACCCCATTCAAATGGAAAAATGTTCCATTCTTATCGCTGGTTCCATTTGCAAGGTTATTTGAGAATGTGGAATTTTCAATATACATCATGATTGCCTTATTTGCAATTGCAGAGCCAAAGACGTATTTTCCATGGCCCTCATTTGAATCAAAGGTGGAATTGATTATGAATATGTTATGGCTTGACCAGCTTGCAAGTCCTCCTCCCATTGAATAGTTGGAGAGAAGTGAACTCTTTGAGATTGTTGAGTTGAAGATTACAAGAATTCCTGAAAAATCATAAATGGCTCCTCCGGCAGCATTCTCTCCTTTTGCTGTGTTGTTTATAAATTGGGAGCCCATTATTGTCATCTCACCCATATCGTTATATATTGCGCCTCCACATGCATCTGAAGTATCGTTTGCAGTGTTATTTTCAAATAAGCAGTTGTAGATTCGAACAAATCCTTTATTGTTATATAGGGCTCCCCCTTCTACTGAACCATAATAGGAAGCTTCCGCTCGGTTATTTTTAAAAATAACATTTACAAAGTTAACTGTACTTTCGTTAATGTATATTGCCCCTCCACTGGAATAGCGTCCATTTGTAAATGTGAGATTGAATATGTTTAGCAATGGGCTATATACTGTAGTATAAGACCGTCGAGGACTAATAAAGAATGCACCATTCCCATTGCAATCAATTATTGTATTTAAGGAATCCTCTCCAATGAGATTTAGATTTTTGTTGATGGTCATTCTTCTTGTTACTGTGTAAACCCCTTTAGCTATATACACATTTGTTCTTGTATCAGAGGACAATCCAAATGCATAATTGTAGGCAGAGTAGATTGACTTATATGGACTTGCTTGACTTCCATTCTCTGTTGAACCTGTATAGGATGCATTTACGAATATTGTATTTGAGTCTGAAATTGCAAAGTCGTAGTTTATAAGCTGATTGTTTAAATTGATGTAGTCTGCGTACTCATCATAATTTAAGCTTTTTATGTTTGTATTTTGGTCATTTAGACTCTTTGTTATTGTTTTGATTTCAGATGATGAGTCTGTATTTGCAGAACTTTCTAGATTAGTTAAATCTTCTGAATTAGTAGAATCGGGATTAGTTGAATCAGGATTTGTTAAATCCTCTGAATTAGTTGAATCAGAATAACTTGTATCATCTAAAGTCCTATTTCCAATCAAACAATCATCATCAATAGATTGTAATGAATTTTTAGAATCCTTTAAAACTGTATTTGATTCTAAATAAGAATTATCATCCTCTAAACTAATAGAATCACCAGAATATGCAGAATAACTGTCTGCATCACCAGCAAAACTTATAGGGATGATTAATAGACCTATTAATAATAAGCCAATAAACATTAAGTATTTTAATTTCATTATAAAAACTCCTATCTTTTTAAAATATGAATCATAAAATTGTTATTTTTAATAAATAATTTATATATAGTTCCTATTTATAATAAAAAACTAATAAGAAACTATTTTTTTAATTAATAAGCATAATAACTTTTATAAAGCAAATAAGCAAATTTAAATGATAAAAATTGTTTTATCTTTTTTAAAACTTGATTGAAAAAATAATTAAAAATTCATTAAGTATTCTTATGCTTAAATTATTATTTATTTATGTTTAATATAATTAAAATATTTTATTATATAATTATAGTTAATAAAAAATAACTGAAAAATGGTAAAAAAGTAATAACAATTAGATAAAATTGAAAAATGAAAAGCAATGAGAGTAGCCAGAAAAGAAGAAAAAATTGCCAAAAAATGCTTAAAAAGGTGAAAAGAAGAAAAAATTGCTAAAAAAGGTTAAAAAGCTAAAAAAGAAGAAAATTACAAAATATAAAAATTTAAATGATTTAAATAAAAAGAAAAAGGTGTTAAAAAAAGAATAAAAATTAAAATAATATAAAAATAAAAAGAAAAAGGTGTAAAAGATTTAAAAGCCTATAATCCACCTATTTTATAATAACCTTCGCAGACTTGGTAGCAGAACCATAACAATCATCTCCAGCGAATTTGACTGTGAATGAATAAATCTTCTTGCTAGACAAGCTTACCTTGACTGAAGCGACTCCTGCTGAATTAGTCTTAGCTGAATAGGTCTTTCCATCGACTGTAAAAGTCAATAACTTGTTTGCAACTGTCTTCTTATTGTTTTCTATCAGTGTGGCTGTTAGAATCTTTGACTTTTCAGAGGCCTTATAAGCCTTATTCGGAACATTCAAGGACATTTTCTTCTTATTTACAGTTATCTTAGCCACTTCAAATGAGGCATAATAGTCATCATCGCTTAGGAAACAGATTGCAAATGTGTAAGCATTTGGATTCTTAAGGTTTATCTGGAGCCTTGCCTTGCCCTCGGAATCAGTGGTTCTGTTATATATCCTTCCATTGAATCCAATTTGGATAAACTTATCTGCCATAGCGTATCCGTCACAGTCTGTCAATGTGACATTGAAGTATTCTCCGCTTCTTCCATCCACCTCTGCAACGACTGAATAGGTTACCATGTCCTTACAAAGGATCTTAGTTGACTTTCTCTTTGTTATGTTTAAGGAATAATTGTAGTCTGAAGCTTGATAATTCTTGTCCTCATCAAATGCAAGCTTGAATAGGTATTCTCCCAATGTAAGATTCAATTTGTACTGTACAATTCCATTGCCGTTGGTTTTTAAGGTCAGATTGGATATTACCGAAGCATTAGAAATGCTTGAATCTGAATAATATAAATTAGTATCATTTAAGCTTAAGTCTTCATCTTCCTCATCATCTAACTTTAAGAGCAAAAGATTCACATTCTTATTTGCTAGGGGCTTATTGTTTATATCCAACAATGTAAAGTTTAAGAGCCCATAAGACCTTGCAGTTGTATTTATGGATGGAATATTTGCAAACTTGCTTGGAATCTTATATTTTAGAGAAATATTTGCATATACATTGTCCTTTACGCTGCATGAAGAGCTGTTTGCTGATACTTTAATGTTAACATCATTATTTGAATTCATCTTAAGACTTAAGATTAAGCTTACAGACTCCTCATTTTCCAAATAAGGAATGGACCAAATTCCACTAGCCATATTAAAGCTTGAACCATTGTAATGAATATCATATGACTTATTCCCATTGTTTTCAGATATCTTATAGGACACGATGCTATAAGACTTGTCTAAAGGAACCGCTATAGATGAATTGCTTGCCAAATCCCCACGGTTAGTGACAGTGAGATTAAGTTTAATTGTATCTCCCGTGTAGTAAATAGGACTGTTTGATGATAAGTTCAATTCCAATTCATCGGCAAATGCAGTATATGCCTTAAGGCAAACGCTTGCATTCTTTAATGTATAGAAATACATATCCTCATAGAACTTTACAGCCCTGTTGTTAGAGCTATTTCTAAGGTCATACCATGTCTTACCGTCTGGGCTTATGAATGACTGGTTGTAGTCGGACTTTGCCCTTGGGGTAAATCCGCTGTAGTTTGTCTCAACGGCAAGTGGGAATAAAGTGGAAGGGGTTGTAAGCTTTACTATGATTCTGAATGTGTCTCCCTTTGTTAATGGAACATATCTGCTTAGCTTTATTGTATGGAAGCCTGCTCCCACTATCTTTCCGCTAGATGTGTAAACTGACTTGTTGTTTACAGTGATGTTTACTGTATATGTGGAATCTCCATAGGTATAAAGGCCAAAGGCATTTAAAGGATTGTCACTTATGGCAGTAAACTGATTTGCAAACCATATTGTATCTGAATTGTATCCTATGGTTTCAAATGTATTGCCGAATGTGTCATAGTAATAGTTGTTTCTGTATTCACCTGTTGTATTTACAACATTTGTCACAGCAACTGCAGCAGATGTCTCTATTGAAGCTGCAAATGAAGCGTCATAATAGGAAATGTAATAGTATCCCTGTTCTCCCCCGCTTGTTCCCCAGCTGTTTTTTATGATGAAAGCGCCGTCTCCAGGTGGAGTGTCCTTAAAGTTGCTTGCTGAATAGTTGTCATCCCAACCTACAATTGCCACTGCATGATTGCAGATATATTGGATATCGGAATATCCTGATTTGGAATTTGCTTTAATGATATTTGAATATACTGGCACAAATATAGCACCATACTTTAGGATAGCAGTCTTGATTTGGTCATTGTCCAATGCTCCAAGACGCAATGGTATGTATAATGCATCAGTGAGGTATTTGACCCTAGTTAGATTGGTAGGGGAAACTTTAGAGCGGGCATTGAATGGATCGTCTGTTTCGTTTATCGCTCCGCTCCAACGGAGAAGATAAGCAAGTGCAACCACATATGCTCCGCCGTCATCCCAGTCGGTACTGTTTTCGCTGCCGTCTCCCATACAGTTTTTCATATTGTTTTCAGAGAAGTCATAGCTTATGTTTTCCACCTTCAAAAGATATGATTCCATTGCAGAGTAGAATGCAAATGCCCAGCAAGCTCCAGAGCTTCCCTGATTCTTTACTGCAGTAACCAATCCTTCCTCCCTTAAGTCGTAATGGGAAGGTAAGGAAGTCATATTAAGGCCTTTTAACTCGTTTGCCAGATTGAAGCTGCTGTTTACAATAAGCTGATCCTCAAGACACATAAGGAGATTGGTCTTAATTGTCTTTATCTTATTGTTTTCCATCTTAGAGTTTATCAGATTGAAATTGCCGTTTATATTGTAGATTGTTGAATTCTCCACAGAGCTTGCATTTATATTGTTGTTTGAGATTGTGGAGTTTTCTATCTGAAGGAGGGTTCCCTTATTTGAAATCACTGAAGCGAAGCCGTAACTTCCGCTAATTATGTTGTCGTTTATTGTGGAATTGATTATATAGACATTGCGGCTTGCCCAGATGGAGATAGCCCCTCCAAGTGAGTAGTTTGTATAGATTGAATTATTGCTGATGCTTGAGTTGAATATTGTGACAAATCCTGCACGGTTGAATATTGCTCCTCCAGCACCATATGATGATTTTGATATGTTTCTTATGTCTATTGAGTTATTATAGAACTTAGAATTAAGAACAGTCATTTCACCAAGCTCATTATAGATTGCACCTCCAAAACCTTCAGAGACTATGTTGTATGCTGCTACCACCTTATTGTTTTTGAATGTGGTGTTATAGAGCTTTAAAAAGCCTGCATTATTGTAGATAGCCCCACCATATCCGTTATCGCTTGTGACATATGCAATGTTTGAATCAAAAAGGCTTCCAATAATGTTTAGGGAAGATTTATCCACATATATTGCCCCTCCCTTATTTGCATAGCCATTCCTGAATGTAAGGTTGAATATTGAGACCTCTACAGAGCTTCCTTTAACTGATAAGATATTGTTTTCGTTGGAAGCATTTAATATAACATTAAGACTTTCTCCTATTATATTTATGGATTTTAAAACAGTTATTGTTGTATTTATATTATAAACCCCATTTGCAATATAGACATTATTTAAATCAGTAGTTGCAGCATTTATTCCAGCCAATACTGTCTTATATGGATTAGATTGAGTTCCAAACTCATCAGAACCAATATAGGATGAGTTTACATAGATCGTATTTGAATCGTTAAGGCTTGTATTGAACTGGGCAAAGCTTGAATTCAAATCAGCTAGCCTTACTCCATTTGAAGACAAATATAAGGAGTTTGATAAATCATTTGAACTTTGTGAATTTGAATCTAGAGAGTTTTCACTAAGTTTATTAGAATATAATTCTTGTTCATTGCTTAAATTAGAATCAGAATTCTGATTAAGACTTAAATCTTGATTAGAACTATAATCCTGATTTAAATCAGTAGAATCATCTATTTCAGTAGAAGAATCAGCTAAATCATTTAATTCTATTGAATCCAGATTAGTTTCACTTGCAAAACTAACTGGAACTAAAAATATTAAAAGAATTAAACTAATTATTGCAAAATATCTTAATCTCATTTTAAAAACTCTTTAAATTCTTTTTTATAAAAAATACCATAATTAAATAATAATTATAAAGAAGAAAGATCTTCTAGAAACAATTTAGATTAATAAAATAAATAATCATAAAAACATAAATTAATTAATTATCAATTAATTAGTTTTTATTTAGTCATAAAGACTGTTTCCATCACTGTCCATTGCTACAATCAAAGGACCGAATGATTCAACATCCAAATCCCAGATGGCCTCAGGCATGCCCAGATCTAACCAGTCCACTCCTTTAATCTCTTTTACCTTATCCACATACAATGCGGCACAGCCTCCAGTTGCAACCACATAGACTGCATTGTTTCTTTTAAGGGCTTCTCTAACTGTATCATCCATGCCTCCCTTTCCTATAATAATTTTTGCACCCATATCCAAGACATCTGCCTCATATGGATTCATCCTCATTGAAGTGGTAGGACCTACAGCAACCATCTCATATTTAGTCTGGGCGTCATCTGATTCTTCCTTAATAATAGGGCCTGCGTGGAAGAGTACAGCACCTTTTATATCTAAAGGAGCTCCTTGCTCTAGAATTCTTTTATGAGCCTGGTCACGAGCGGTTAAAATCTGTCCAGAGATTGTAATAACATCTCCAGCCTTCAGCTTATCAATGTCATCATCTGTAATTGGAGTTTTTAATTCTATCATGGAAACACCTAATCTTAATTGAAATTTTAATTGAATTAATAATAAATGAATTAAGTTACTTTTATATATAAAACTTTATATAATTAATAATGTAAAATCAATAATATTAAACACTATTTCCGATTTAAAGGAATAGTAAATAAAATAATATATTTATTAACTAATTAGTCTTTTTGTGCTAAATTGTAGTACTATTTTTATCAATCATAATATATAATAATTTATTAAATTATATAAAAGTTTAATCTTTTAGAGGTAAAGTAAGCACATGAAAAACTTAAGCAAATACTATATAAAATTTAAAGAATGGCCAAAAAGGACTAAAGAAATATTAAATAAAGATTAAATACTAATTTAACTAAAAAACAAAAGGTATGATTATTAATGTCCAGTATGAGCAGTGTTGCAGGATTATCCAAATACATTAGAACATTGCCTAAAGCCAAAAGCACTTTTCTAATGATAATCGTATTGAGCTTTATCATAGGCGCAGTTCTCTTTTTAGTAAAGCCTATGAGCCTTGGAAGCGGTTTGGAGAATTTCTTCTACGGTGGTGCATTCGGATTTGTAGTTTATGGGCTTCCTGCTATTATCACTGGTGCAACCGATCAGAAATGGGTTA
This sequence comes from Methanobrevibacter ruminantium M1, assembly GCF_000024185.1. Classification (NCBI taxonomy): domain Archaea; kingdom Methanobacteriati; phylum Methanobacteriota; class Methanobacteria; order Methanobacteriales; family Methanobacteriaceae; genus Methanobrevibacter; species Methanobrevibacter ruminantium. The sequence goes on along the minus strand of NC_013790.1, from coordinate 1,098,365 downwards.
GCACCCTAAAGGGGATAAACCTAAAGATGAAGCATTCCATGTTCCTTGCCCTTGTATCAATGACCATGGCAGGGGTAATAAGCATCATAGGAACAATCATAGGAAATATCCTCCACTTCGACCTGTTTATAAACTCAATTCTTTTTGGAATAGTAATTGCATTTGCATTCAATATCCTTGTAATATGGAGCGTTACACGGATTAGGCTCATCAAATCCGTTCTTGTTGCAATCATTCAGCCATTGCTCATGATTGGAGTATTGATTATCACAAGCTTTTTAAACAACCTAGAAAGCGTCTTTGAGCTTGGAATATTTACAACCTTCTTCAAGGTAATAATAGCAAGTGCAGTCTTCTTGCTTGCAATCTATTCATTCATTTCAATTGTAGAATCCCCAATGAAAAAGAACTTAGGATTCGGAGCTTTGGAAATCCTCAGTTTCTTCATTTCACATATGAACGAAGGTTCCAAGTCAATTGAAGAGCTTTTCGACAATGCTGGAGAAGCAATTGACACACTTGTTGGGGTCTGCAGCTTCAGAAAGCCAGACGGAGATATTAAGGCATTGTTCATTAGCCCTTGCGTTCACCCAGGACCTCTTGGAGACATTGGAGGTTCAAATATGCCTACAATCCTTGCAAACAGATTTGATTCATTTGCAATGGTTGCACATGGACCATCCACCCACGACTTCAATCCTGTATCAAGCGATGAGATCGTTAAAATCGAGTCATCAGTGAGAACCGCATTGGAAAATATGGAATACTCATCAAAGGCAAGCAGATTCGTCAGATACTCCCATAAGAAAGCAAACATAGGCACCCAATTCTTCAATAATGGATGCGTCATGCTATCAACATTCGCACCTTCCGGAAGCGATGACATCGAGTTTGCAGTTGGTCTTGCAACAATGATTGAAAGTCAGAAGGAGTTGGAAATCGACAATCCGATTCTTGTTGACTGTCATAACTCATTCAATGCAGAGAAGGGAGGAGTGCTTCCAGGAAACCCAGAGCTCTTCCAGCTATTGGATACAATCAAATTGATTGAAAAAAAAGACTTGGAGCATGAGATAAAGGTAGGATGCTATTCCACAGACCTTGGAGGCTTTGGCAAGCATGAAGGAATCGGTGACAGCGGACTTAAGACAATGGTCATTGAGGTAGACGGCCAAAGAACTGCTTATGTGCTTTTCGACTCCAATAACATGGAACTTGGCTATAGGGAGACCATATTCAATGCAGTTGAAGATCTTGAGATTGATGAGATAGAGGTCATGACCACAGACACACATTCAGTAAACACCTTATCAGCAGGATACAACCCAGTGGGAACTGTAGAAAAGGAAAAGATCATTGAATATGTGAGAGAATCAATCATTGAGGCGATTGACGACTTGGAGACAGTTGAAGCCGGAACAAGGACAGAAAGAATAGAAAACCTTAAGACATTCGGCCCTAACAACTCAACAGAGCTTATCTCTACAATCAGCTCAATCGTATCTGTAAGTAAGATAGCTGCTCCTTTAATATTTATTATGGCAATTATCTTTGTATTCATTTGGATCTACTTATTTTAATTGATTTAAAGGGATTTTTATAATCCTAATTTTAAATCAAGCTATTTTTTTATTCTGATATTTGAATTAGCCCTTTTTAATTTCTCTTTTTTTTAATTATTTTTTTTTGATATCCCTACTTTAAATAAAAATTCTTTTAATTCCCTGCTTTAAATGAACTATTTTTTTTGATATCCCTATTTTAAATAAACTATTCTTTTGATTAATTAAATTTATTTAATAAAATCCCTCTTTAAAATTTAGATAAATATTCAACTAAATTAAGTTTAAACAATTAAAATCAATTATAAAGGTTTATAAGCGATTAAATAAAAATTTATTATCATAATTAATATAGTATTAATTCGAGAGTATTATAAATAATTGAATAAAAATTACAAAAAATAATAAGAATTATTAAAAAATAATAAATTTATAATTATAAAGTCATTTTAAAAGTTTTATTCATAATGAGGGGAATAAATTGAATCGAAATAGCAAAATCATATTAATTTCATTATTTACACTGCTATTGCTTGCCATTCCAGCAGGATTTGCAGCAGATATTGAATCAAATAGCCACAATAATTTAGATGATTCAAATACAGTAAATTTTGAAATTAATGCAAATTCAAAGGATACAAACTTAGAGAGTAATTTAAATACTGGCAATTTAGAAATGAATTCAAATAATACTAATTTGGATATGAATTCAAATAAGGCAAGATTAGCAATGAATTCAAATGCCAGTGATTTGGAAACACTAGGTTTGACAAGAGGGGAATTTGAAAACGGATCAAACAATCCAAGCCTAGAATATTCAAGCAATTCACTCTCAGACAATTCAAATAATAAATATATATCCCCATCTAGTGATAAAAACACATATGGCTCCAACAAGGTAGGTGACGGTAACGTAAACATATACTACTTTGATGCTAGTGCTAGTGACGATACAGGTAACGGCAGCTTAGAAAGGCCTTATAAAACCCTTAAAAATAATAGAATTGTAGAAAACTCCATAAATTATCTTGCAAACGGAGTATACAACCTAGATGCTACAATAAATAAAAATAATATAAGCTTTATTGGTGCAGACTCTTCAAGAACAATAATAAGCTACGCTTCAACTGCATTTATCACAAACAATATCCTAAACTTTGAAAACATCACATTGAAAGGATTAAACATTCAAAATAGAGGAAACCTAACTGCTAGAAACACCATTTTCATAGGTGGAAAAGGATATTGGGATAGATCTTACAACAATATTTTCGGAGGGGCAATATATACACCCCAAAACGAAAATTACACTACAATAATCATTAACTGCAGCTTCATAAACAATACAGCAGATTATGGAGGAGCAATCTATGCATGCGGCGGAAACGTGACTGTAGAAAACTCCAGCTTCATAAACAACACTGCCGAAAGGTTTGGAGGAGCCATTGCCTCTGAAAATACCTTAACAAACAATATAAGAAATGTCGAATTCATCCATGACGTTTCACTAAACGATGCAGGGGGAGGACTATTCATATCATTCACCCAATTAAACGGCACTGACTTGCACTTTTACAATTGCAGCGCAGACTTTGGAGGTGGAATTACCGCACTTTACTCCAACGTTTCCCTAAATAGATTCATAGGAAAAGACAATAAGGCAAGATACGATGGAGGAGCAATCTATCAATTCTACTGCTCATTGCTCATTGAAAACTCCCTATTTGCAAATAACTCTGCAAACAATGGTGGAGGATTATATGTCGACAATTCAAACTCCCTAAAGGTCACAAAGTCCAATTTCACACAGAACAATGCAACAGAGAAGGGAGGAGCAATCTATTCATTATGGAATACCTTAGCAGAAGGAAACTCCATATCCAACACCCGCTTCAACAATAGCTTCAGCAACAACAATGCCAAGAATTATTCTAATTTTTATGAAGGCAAGGATGTCAATATGAGAATTGGAAGCGGCAATGTCACCCTATACCATCGTAACGAAACTGAAATCGATGAGATTCCAAGCTATTACAGTCTTATAGATTTAAATCAGGTCACTTCCATAAAGAATCAGCAAAGCGGTGGAAACTGCTGGGCATACGCCTCAATTGCAGCCCTTGAATCAGCAATCATAAAGGCAGGAGGCGAGGCACTTGACCTTTCAGAGGAAAGCATGAAAAACCTGATAGTCCTCTTTTCAGATTATGGATACCCATGGCTAACCAATAACGGAGGAAATGGGGACTTCGCCAACGCTTATTTGACCTCATGGCTAGGGCCTGTCTTTGAAGATGACAATCCAGGAGATGACAGATCATACCTCTCTCCAGTCCTAAACAGCAGAATACATGTGCAAAACATCCAGTATCTAGGCAGAAACAACTATACAGACAATGACCGAATCAAGGAAGCGATAATGAAATACGGAGCAGTTGCAACAAGCTATTATATGGATAACAGCTATTACAATTATAGAACTTCCGCATATTATTGTCCTTCAGCCACTAGCAGCAACCATGCAGTTGCAATAGTCGGATGGAATGACAGCTATTCCAAAAGCAACTTCAAAACCACCCCACAAGGAGATGGGGCATGGATAGTGAAAAACAGCTGGGATACTAATTGGGGAGACAATGGATACTTCTATGTTTCATATTATGACATTTTGATCTTTCCTTTAGGGTCTATGGACTGGGGACATGCATATGTCTTAAACGATACAATCAAGCTTGACAAGAACTACCAATACGACATTTCAGGACTCACAGACTATTTCTATAATGCATCCTCTACAGCATGGTATAAGACCAAGCATACTGCAGATGAGGATGAATACTTAGCTGCCGTGTCCACATACTTCCTGACAACAACTGACTATACAATTTTCATAAAAGTGAATGGAGAAGAGCTATATAATCAAAGCGGAAACAGCGAATATGGCTATCGTACAATTTATCTAAATGATTTCATTCCACTAAAAGCAGGAGATGTCTTTGAGACAATATTTAAGATAAATGTAAGTGGAGAAACTGGAATTCCAGTATCTGAAGGCTCTGCCTTCAACAAGGTCTTATATGATCGGAACCAGTCATTCGTAAGCTATGACGGCATTAACTGGCTGGACATTTATGATATTTATTGGACATATAACTCCGATGTTTACGGATCACACTATTATGTATCTGCAGCACTCTGCCTAAAGTCATTCAGCTTCATAAATGAAATCGGAACAAACCTGACCTTGGAATTCAATTATAGCCTAGATAATGAAGGAGATAGAATAAGTCCAGTGAATATAATCGCTCACGTCATTAACGAATACGGTTTCAATCTAGACAACGGACAGGTAAAATTCATCATTAACGGTACAGAAACAATAGCAGACTTAATCAATGGATATGCAAACATAAGCTGGAACTTTACAGATATTGAAAATGAGGTTTATGCATTATTTGAGAAAACAGGATACCTCTCAAGCTCCGCTAATGAGACAGCAACACTTTCCGAAAAGTATGTCACACTTGATTTGAATACTCTTTTAAGTGAAGACAAGCTCACAATCACTGTAGACAGCTCAAGAAAGATTAATGAAACTTTAATACTAGAGATAAATGGAGAAAAGCACCCATTTAACCTTTCAGAAGGCCATGTTGTATACGACTTATACGATATTGAAGATATAGACTACTTAATTAGAGCCTATCTGAATGACACTGGGTTCTATAACTGCGAAGAGAAAAGCACAATATTTAGATTAAATACAGAAATTACAGAGATAATTGCTTCAAATTTTACAACAGATGATTATAGCAATGCCATCTATGAGATAAGTTTAGTTGATTCACAAGGTATTGGAATAGCCAATAAGGAAATTTTATTTAATATATCTGGCAATTTAACTAATAATAACAACAATAATAACAATTTTAACAATATAATATTTAATTTAACTACAGACAATGATGGAAAAGCAAGGATTCCAATCAACCTTCCAGGAGGAAATTTCACAATAAATGTCCAATCCAAAGGGAATTATCTATATTCATCAGCTGAAGTTGCCCTTAAGCTAAAAGTCAAGGATAAAGTAAGACTAGACATTGATCTCAATTTGAACTTCAATGATTTGGAAGTGATTATTGAATTAAACAGATCATTAAACGAAACAGTTAACTTCAGCTTTGCAGGAGAAAGCTCAATCATCAGATTAGAAAACGGAAGAGCTTCAGTTAATTTCACAGGATTAAGCAACAATAATTATACAGCAATCGCTTATTTGGAAAACGACATTGATTATCTTTCAAACATTGCTCAAAAAACAATAGAAATCAATATAAGAAACTTAATAATCCAAGCAGATACAATAAACACTACAAACCGTTACTATGGCAATTATACAATTCTTCTAACTGATGAGGAAGTTAATGAAGTAGCCAACAAAACATTAAATGTAAAAATAGGTGAAGAAAGCTTCAATAAAACTAGCGATAATGATGGAAAAGTAATCATCCCTCTTGATTTAGGAATTGGAGAATATGAAGTAATTATTAGCTTCAATGGAGATAAGGATTTCTTTAAAGCAAATGCAACTAGAACAATCACCGTTTTAGAAAAGCTATTTGCAAATATCACAGTTTCCACATTAGTGGATGAGGCCACAATAGACATCATTATCGATAAGAAGATTAATGAGACACTTAATATCAGCATAGACCAAAGCGAATATCCAGTATTGTTTGAAAATGGAACAGGACAGTTAATCCTAGACGGATTGGAAGAAGGAAACCACATAGTCACCATAGATCTTCTCAAATACCTATTATTTGAAAGCAAAGAGTTCGAAATAGATAAAAGCATAAATCTAAGCTCTGATGACTTTAACTGCTATGAGCACACAAACAGCACTTATACCGTGCTTTTAACCAACAATGGCAAAGCCTTAGCAAATAAAACCATAAGATTCGTCCTAAATGACACAACAACCATAAGAAATACAGATATGGAAGGAAAAGCCAGCATTGACATTGATTTAAGCCCAGGAGTCTATGAGCTGAACATTACTTATTATGATGATGAGAGAAGCGTGATTAATACAGTCTATGTATTGTCCAACATAACCAATAGCACAGATCCTAAATTCAATGTGACACTTGATATGGACACAGTTCTTAGTCCAGACAAGCTAACAATCAATGTAAACTGCTCCAAAAAGATTAATGAAACTTTAATTCTCGAAATAAATGGAGATCAACACTTTATAAACCTTACAGATGGATTCGTAAGCTTTGACTTATATGAGCTTGAAAAGATAGAATATGTGATTACAGCCAAACTAAACAACACCGACCTTTACAGATTTGAAGACAAGTCAGTTAATTTTGAATTAAACCAAGAAGCAACAGACATAATAGCTTCAAACTTTACAACAGGTGACTACAGCAATGAAAGATATGAAATAACCTTAGTTGACTCCGAAGGAATTGGAATATCCAATAAAGAGATTTCATTTAACATTTCAAACAGTTTAATGAGCAATGAGAATTATATCATATTTAATCAAACTACAGACAATTCAGGAAAAGCAAGCATTCCAATTAATTTGGCTAGAGGAAATTACACAATAAAAGTCCAATTCAAAGAAGATTACTTATATTTAGCTTCCGAATCTACTGTAGATTTAAAAGTAAAAGAAAATGTTAAAATTGATATTGAATTCAAACAAATGATCAATGACTTGGAAGTCATTATTGAATTAAACAAAACTCTAAACGAAACAGTTAACTTCAGCTTTGCAGGAGAAAGCTCTATCATCAGATTAGACAATGGCAAATTCTCCATTAATTACACAGGATTAGCAAACAATAATTACACAGTCATTGCATATATTGAAAATGACACCAATTATCATTCAAACATTGCTCAAAAAACAATAGAAATCAATATAAGAGAATTAATAATCCAAGCAGATACAATAAACACTATAAACCGTTACTATGACAATTATAGAATTCTTTTAACTGATGAAGAGGGCAATGGAATAGCAGGTAAAACCTTAGATATAAGAATAGCTGAAGGAAACTATATTGAAACTAGCGACAATGATGGAAAAATAGTCATTCCTCTTGATTTGGGAATTGGAGAATATGAAGTAAATATTCTATTTAATGGAGATAATGAGTTCTTTAAAGCAAACGTAACCAAAACAATCACTGTTTTAGAAAAGCTATTTGCAGACATCTCCATTTCAACTTTAGTTGATGAAGCTACAATAGACATTATAATAGATAAGAAGATTAATGAAACACTTAATGTAAATATAGACCAAACTTCATATCATGTAATATTTGAAAATGGAACCGGCCAATTGACTGTAGACGGATTGGATGAAGGAAACCACATAGTCACCATAGATGTTCTCAGATACCTATTATTTGAAAACAAAGAGTTTACAATAGATAGAAGCATAAATTTAACTTCAGATGACTTTAACTGTTATGAACACACAAACAGCACTTACACTGTATCATTAAGCAACAATGGCAAAGTCTTAGCAAATAAGACCATAAAATTCATCTTAAATAATCAAATCATTTTAAGGAACACTGACAGCGAAGGAAAAACTTCAATCGACATTGATCTAAGTCCAGGAGTCTATGACTTGAATATCATATACTATGATGATGAAAGAAGCAGAACCAATACAATTTATGTACTGTCAAATATAACCCATAGCACAGATCCTAAATTCAATGTGACTTTGGATATGGACACAGTTCTCAGTCCAGACAAGCTAACAATCAATGTAAACTGCTCCAAAAAGATTAATGAAACATTAATTCTAGATATAAATGGAAAAGAGCAAATTTTAAACCTTAATGATGGATTCGTAAGCTTTGACTTATATGAGCTTGAAAAGATACAATATGTCATTACAGCCAAACTAAACAACACAGACCTTTACAGATTTGAAGAAAAAACTATTCTATTTGAATTAAACCAAGAATCAACAGACATAATAGCTTCAAACTTTACTACAGACGATTATAGTAATGCGATATATGAAATACGCTTAGTTGATTCCTACGGCCTTGCAATAGCCAATAAGGAGATTTTATTTAATATTTCAAACAGTTTAATGAGCAATGAGAATTATATCATATTTAATCAAATTACAGACAATTCAGGAAAAGCAAGCATTCCAATTTATCTTCCAGGGGGAGATTACACAATAAAAGTCCAATTCAATGAAGATGACTTATATTTATCTTCCGAATCTAACGCTCACTTGAAAGTCAAGGACAAAGTAAGAATCGGCATTGAATTCAATCAAAACATGAATGATTTAGAAGTGATGATTGAATTAAACAAACCCCTAAACGAAACAGTTAACTTAATATTTGCAGGAGAAAGCTCCAATGTCAAATTAGAAAATGGAAAAGCTTCTCTTAAATTCACAGGATTAGCAAACAATAATTATACAGCGGTTGCTCATCTTGAAAATGATAGGGATTATATTTCAAATATCGGCGAAAAGACAATAGAAATCAATCTTAGAAACTTAATAATCATAGCAGACTCAATAAAAACTAAAAATCATTACTGGGACGATTATACAATTCTTTTGACTGATGAAGAAGGGAAGAATGTAGCCAATAAGGCATTAAACATTAAAATCGATGCAAACAGTTTTATAAAAACTAGCAATAATGATGGAAAAGTAATTATCCCTCTTGATTTAGGTCTTGGAATGCACGAAATCAATATTGCATTTGATGGAGACAATGAATTCTTCAAATCAAACATTACAAAAACAATAAATGTTATAGAAGAAATCTCTGTCAATGTCAATATTTCCACTTTAGTAGATAATGCATTAATTGACCTTAAATTCTCTAAAGACCTTAATGAAAAAATTGATGTCCTTATAGATCAAAACTTATATCCAGTATCTTTAGAGAAAGGTGCCGGACAAATAAGGGTCAATGGATTAGAGGAAGGAAAGCACATTCTAACCGTTGATCTTCCAGAATACCTATTATTAGAAAGTGAAGAGTTTGAAATAGATAAGACAATCACTCTTATTTCAGATGACTTTAGATGCTATGAGCATTCAAACAGCACATACACTGTTGTTTTAGAGAATAATGGCAAAGCTTTAGCAAATAAAACCATAAAATTTGATTTGAATAAGATTGTGACCATAAGAACTACAGATAATAATGGAAAAGCATATTTGAACATTAATTTAAGCCCTGGAACTTATAAATTGAATATTGCCTACTATGATAATGGCAGAAATAAGATTCATAATATTTATGTTTTAGCTAATACTAGTGGTGATAATAAGACAAATGAAACTAATTCAAGTAGTAATACTAACCCAATAAACAATCAAACAAATAATACTAATCCAACTAATAATACAAAACCAATAAACAACGAAACAAACAACACAAACCCAACCAACAATACAAATACAACCAACAATACAAATACAACCAACAATCAAACAAATAACACAGACCCGGTTATTGTTAGAAAAGGAACAAATATACTCTGTCAAAACATGATTACAACTGCATTTGACAGCAAAGTAGATGGCAGAATAGGTAAATACTTCGTTGTAACTTTAGTTGATGCAGACTACAAGCCTATGGCCGATAAAACCATTTATATTGGTTTTAATGGTAAAAAATACATTAGAACCACTGATTCATCAGGTCAGGCAAAACTGCAGATAAACCTTGCTTATGAAGGAAGCTACACCTTTGCAATAGCATTCTTAGGAGACGATGACTATAAGGGCAGCTTTGTTGTTGCGAATATTAAAGTAAATAAACAAATTCCTCAACTAAAATCATCAGATAGGACTTATAGATCAATTGCAAAGACAAAAACATTAACTGCAAGCATTAAGACAGCCCAAGGAAATGCTATCACCGGCAAAAAGGTCATATTTACAATAAATGGTAAAAAATACACTGCAATAATCAACAGCATTGGTATTGCTAGCGTAAAAGTAAGTCTTTCTAAAAAAGGAACCTATAGATTTACAGTTCAATCCGAGGCAAGTTCTACTTATGCAAGCACTAAAGTCACTCATAAATTAGTTATAAAATAAAAAGAAATCTCTAGAAAATTAGTATAAAATAAAAATGAATATCTAGAAAATTAGTATAAAATAAAAAGAAGTATCCAAACAAGATATGAATGAAAAATAAATAAAAAAAAGTCCACTATAGATAAAAATTAGAAAGATAAGTTAAAATAATAAAAAAAGAGCAATAATTAAAATATAAAAAATAAAAAAAAGAGAAACTAATTATTATAAATAATTAGTCAATATAGTCCATAATATGAACCAGAAAAATCCGAATGGAAGGATTCCATCCCATAGCCATGTAGAAAATCCACTTATCTCTTCGCCAAATGCCTTTTTACAATATTGTCCAATGAAATAAAGAATCACTACACCAATAACAAACGCAAATACGTTATTTTTAAAACCAAACCATCCTAATGTAAAGGCAGTAGAGATAATAGCTGCCACTACTGCTGCAACAAGATGGATTGATACAGTTTTAACAGTTGTATCCATTAATTTTCCTCCAAAATAAAATAAATAAAAGAAATTATAATTTTTAAAATTTTTATGAAATAAGTTTTAAATATAATTATAGATTCATAAATATTATAAAAAATATTAAAAAATATTAAAAAATATTAAAAAATATTATAAAAAATATTTTATGACAATATTAAAATCATAAAAAAACTATAACTATTAATTATATAAGATTATATAATATATAAAATATTGCATAAATTCTTAAGAAAAAATCTGATTTTGACAAATATCATATGAAAAAATTATAAAAATTAAAATTTTGACAAATATCATATGAAAAAATAAAAAAACTTATGATTTTTGAGGACATGAAATAATTGAAAATTTGATTCAATAGCAATTTAAAAAAAAAAAAAAAAAAAAATTCTCCTAAATCATAGAATTTCTCAAAAATTAGTGAGAAATTAATTTTAAACAATTACGATAATTAAGTGATTATGATGAAATCAATGACCAATGTAGACATAAACATAATATGTCAGGAATTAAATGAGTTATTAGCTGGAGCAAGAGTGGACAAGTCCTTCCAGCCTACAAAAGACACAGTGGTAATGAGATTCCACAAGGCAGGAACAGGAAGAATGGATCTTGTCATACAGGCAGGTAAAAGAATCCACATAAGCCAATATCCTCTTGCAAACCCACAAAGTCCTCCAAGCTTTCCTATGCTTCTTAGAAAAAGGGTTAAGGGTGCAAATGTAGTGAGCATCCAACAGCACAACTTTGACCGTGTAGTTGAAATAAAAATGAAAAAGGACATTACATACACCCTCATCGTCGAGCTCTTTGCAAAGGGAAACATAATCCTTCTTAATGAGGAAAACGAAATCCTCCTTCCACTTAAGCGTAAGCAATGGAGCGATAGGGACATAAGCAGCAAAAAGGAATATGTCTTCCCTATCGAACACGGAATAAACCCAATGACAATCACTGAAGATGAGTTTAAGGAAATTATCAAGTCTTCAGATGATGAGATTGTAAGAATCCTTGCTAAAAATGGACTTGGAAGCCTTTATGCAGAGGAGATCATGCTTAACTGTGAGATAAACAAGAAAACACTTTCCTCAGAACTTACAAAGGAAGACATACTGGAGATATATGGAGCCTTGAAGAAAGTCTTTGAAGGCCTTGAGAAAAAAGAATTCACTCCAATGATTGTAAACAACAGAAAGGAAATCGAAGAGCTTAAAAAACAAAACCCAGACAAGCAATACAAGGTCAAGGAAGATGTAGTGGCCATAAGACTTCACCAGTATGAAAACTTCGAAGAGGAATCCTTTGACAGCTTCAATGAGGCCTGCGATGAGTTCTACTCCTCAAAGGTAAAGCATGAAATCACAGACATCCAGGAAGCCGTATGGAACAAGAAGGTAGGGAAATTCTCCAAAAGGCTTGAAAAACAGGAAGAAACATTAAGAGGATTTGAAAAAACAATAGAAGATTCCCAAAAGAAAGGAGAGCTCCTATTTACAAATTATGTTCAGGTGGAAAACATATTAAATGTAATAAAGGACGCAAGGGAAAAGGACTATGGATGGAAGGAAATAGGAAAGACCCTAAAGGATGCAAAGAAGTCTGGAATGGCTGAAGCACAGATATTCGAATCCATGGATCCCCTCGGAAACATCACATTAAATATAGATGGAATTTCAATAGCCCTTGATTCAAAGAAATCTATTCCGGACAATGCTGAAGTATACTATGAAAAGGCCAAAAAGGCTAAGCGAAAAATAAAAGGGGCAAAAATAGCTATTGAAAACACAAAAGCCCAATTGAAGGACATGGAAGAGAAGAAGGAAAAGGCAATGGCAAATATCATGGTTCCGCAAAAGAGAGTCAAGAAAAACCTCAAGTGGTATGAGAAATTGAGATGGTTCGTCTCAAGCGACGGAACATTAGTAGTATGTGGCCGTGATGCAGGTAGCAATGAGGCAGTTGTGAAGAAATATTTAGAACAAAATGATGTTTATCTGCATGCTGATATACATGGTGCTCCTTCAGTGGTAGCAAAAATTTCATCCGATAAATTAAATAACAATTTGCTTAAAGAATTAGGCATCTTTGCCGCTTCCTTTTCAAGTGCTTGGTCAAGAAATTACGGAACACAAGACGTATATTGGGTGGAGCCAGAGCAAGTTTCTAAAACCCCGGTTTCAGGTGAGTTTGTGCCGAAGG